>DAICSO010000005.1:0-31254 GCA_027368075.1 bacterium | reverse complement strand
AGGAGGTGGCGTTGTTCCGACCGCTTTCTATAATGTCATAGTTGACACAACAAATGGCACTTACACCCTGCAGAACACCCCCACTTCAGCCACTGTCACAAATGAATACCTGCAGTACACTTCAGCCTTCTATAATTCCACGATTTATCGCCTCCAGATAGGATTTCCGGGTAGCGCCGCTGGCGTTACAAATGGAATACCAGGTCTTGCTAGCGGCACGTCAAACCTCACTGTAATGCCCGCCTGGAACATGAGCAACTTCGAGATTGTCTACGAACTGATTCCGTGGAATCCATATACCAACTATGCTGCTCATCCCGGTGCGTGGCAGGATATCCCACTGCAGCAGGCTTACACCTACTTGAGGGAGGGCATCGGAACCGCTGTGATTTTCCCGTCAACTTCTCAGATGCTTGGAAGCAGCGATCCCATAGTTGCATATTATCCAGGCGCAATAATCACTGGCAGGGTTACAAACCCAAGCGGGCTTCCGGTTGGTGGTGTCAATGTCACAGTTTACGACCAGTACGGAATACCACACAGTGTGGTACATACCAACGCCAACGGATATTACAATATAACTGCTGTACCAGGCAACGATACCCTGGTATTCAGCACGGGTTCCATGAACCCGCTTTATCTCTATGGAAAGAACATACTAAAGGAACAGTCCGTTTATGTGTCGAACCAGCAAGCGGAGAGACTGTCGCTGTCAGTGAATTCGACCACGGGAATGCCTAACTATTATATTCAGGATAACTACCAGATAAAGAGCTCACAGATATCCGGTACAGCGTTCATGGAATACCAGAATGTCCCGTTCGCGAATGCGTCCAAACCTGGGCAGTTTAACGCGAAGAAGATACAGACCGGCACTGTTTTCCTCACAAATTCAACATACAATACAAACCTGTCAATACCCATTGTGAATGGCGCTTACATCCTGAATAACATCCAGCCCTACGACTATCAGGAATCTCTGCTTGTGAACGGAACATATTATCCGAATATACTTCAGGCAAACATCACCATAGGAGGAAACCTTGTCTACGATGCCACCGTCTACTTTGACAGCATCTTCGTCAACACATCCTCTGCTCCCGGATTATCCCCTGGCTACACCGTAAAAGCAGTGGACGGTTCAACAGTATATTCGAACGTAACCAATGCTGCAGGACACGCTACCTTATGGGTAAAGCCCGGAACCTACTCCGTATACGCCGTGAAGGGAAGCTCACAGACTAACACTGCCAGCATAACGTTCTCTAACTGGGGAAGGAATTCAACAGCAAACCTGTCCGCAGCTCTTAGCGGAACTGTCTCGGGAAACATCTTTAGGGCTAACCCGGGGACTACCGTGTACCTGTATCCAGATGGGCAGGTATCCAGCGCGTATAAGACATCACTGAACACCAATGACGAATTTTCCATAAACGTGCCATATGGGATTTACACACTATATGCATCCAGCGGTAACTATTCTGTCGCCAAGACTGTTAACGTTGAATCGAATACCTCCGTGAACGCGGTCATGAGCCTCTCCTATCAATTGACAGTCTCTGCATCCCTGCCAGGAGTTTCTGCTTACAGCGGCTACTATGAGATAATGAGCAACTCTACTCTTCTCAAGTATTCGTATTCATCTCCCGGTCCGTACACCATAATGTTGCCTGAAGGCTTTTATGGAATAGCGTCCGCTGTAACATACCTGGGAAATTTCCAGGTGGGATTCCAGAATATTTATCTAGTTTCAACAAGGAGCATAGCACCGGATCTGACGTACGCTAACCAGGAAACGGTGTTTCTGCACGAATCATCAAGCACAGGACCTCACATAGGATCTGGCGTTTCCGTTCTTTACTCATCGGGTCATCCTGTTTATTTT
Source organism: bacterium (assembly GCA_027368075.1). Lineage (GTDB taxonomy): Archaea > Thermoplasmatota > Thermoplasmata > Thermoplasmatales > Thermoplasmataceae > B-DKE. The sequence goes on along the minus strand of DAICSO010000005.1, from coordinate 29,369 downwards.
GGAACCGTAAGCTCCGGAACTGCCACGCTTTATTATACAAACCAGAGCAAACCAGACCTCAGTATGTATTCAATGAGCGCACTGTATACGTCCTCCACTGTCCAGATCACTGGAAGCACGCTGAATTATTCCATGACACCGATGGTTATCAATGCTACATTTTCACTTGTAAACCAGGGGACGAGCCTAAATGGCAATGTCAACCTGACCCTGACCGGAACCAATACATACTTTCTGTCAGGGAATGAGAAGGCAATATCTACCGATGTGGTGCCCGGAATATATTTAGCCTCGGCAAGCAACGGAACCTCGTCACTGAAGTTCTCCGAACCGGTAATTGTCATTCCAAACGTCCCGGCTCAGCATTTCTACATCAATTCAACACCCATGGCCACGCTGAAAGTAAATGCAACAAACTACGTGGTATTCGATTCCACAGGGAACCCTGTCAACGCAAGCGCCCCCCTACCTTTTGGAAACTATCTGGTATATACATACTCTAATGTTTCCGGGAATGCAAAAGCTTCCTGGAACCTGTATTCCCTGATCGCAAACAGGGTCGTTACCCCTGTGAACGTTTCCGCAAGATCTATAACCTTGAAGAATTCGCTTGGCGTGAGCGGCGGCCACTATGAAATAACTGTCAACGGCACTCCAGCTAATCTGTCCTCAAGCCCTGTTTACCTTCCAGCGGGAAGTTACAGTATTCATTATTATAACACCGTTGTAAATTCAACCGGGTCTTACATCATCTCAGGTAGCGGAACGATTTCAGCAAGCACAACAAATTCGTTCACGGTAAGTGTAAGGTCAACGCCAGTGACCACTTTACTTACAGGAACTGCCTCCTATCATGGCCTGAAAATGGAAAACACGGTCATCGAAATAATGTCATCCTCCGGTACATTCCTTGCGAAAACTACTACAAATTCATTCGGCTATTACAAGATCAACCTTCCAACGGGGACATGGGAAATTTACGCCCTTAACAATGCAACAGGAACCGGATATTTCGGTGGTGTTACCATACCTGCGTTCAGCGGAACTTACTATGACAACATAAGCCTGGTGAATGCATACGCCACCTCGGTAGCAGTTACGGTGGGGTCCAGATCCATGAACACAAACGTGATGATTACTGAATACCCGAATAACATTGCCTATAACTCGTCGGAAGCATCCATTCTTCTGCCTCAGGGTAACTATTCATTCTATGCAAGTGTCACCCAGACAATGACCGCGTTCAACGGTACGGTGCTAACAGTTACTTACAGCGAAAACGATACGTTGGACATTAACTCGGCTCAATCCGTCACCCTGGCTCTATCCCAGCAGGTGACTGGAAGTGTAGTCATTAGCCAGGGGAAACATTATCCATCCCTCAGCACTGGACTTGATCTTACTAACAGTACAGTTGTGGAGTTCAACGTCACAAACCAACAGAATGTGTACAATGACGTGACCCTGAGTTCGGGCAGCCCGTCATGGAAAATAATGTTCAATGAAACCATGTTTGGGCTAGCTCCGGGACAAACCAGAAGTGTCAATGCCACCGTGTATGCTATGGACAACCCGCAGGCTGGAGTTGATGCCATCCCCATAAACATGAGCTATTCATCGTCCACCTCTTCTGGCATAGTCAACGTTGATGTTGTACAGAGGCTCTCTTTCTCCAGTCATGTAAATTCCATTTTCGGAACTCCCCAGGGAAGCAATCTCGTCTATATGGTTACCCTTACCAATACAGGGAATGCTCCGATTACAGTGACCGGGCAGATTAACAGTTCTGCAACGAATGCAAGGGATTATGGCTGGAATGCTACCCTCGTTTACAATGGAAAGACCGCGGGAAAAATAACAATACCATACGCCAAGTCACTGACCGTTGAAATAGTGCTTTCCCCAACAACACGAGCCTTTGCTCCAGGTGCTACGATTAGTGCAAATTTCAACGCCACAATTAATGGAAGCACAGTGAATGAACCCATCTCCTTTACCATGCAGTACCCCTATGCCAGCATCACTCCGTCACCCAGTGGAAACGGAATTATAGCGAATTACACAGGAGATGCCCTTTCAACACTGATAACGGGAATAATAATCATTGCCGTAACAGTCGCGGGAGGATTGTTCATTGCATCATATAGAGGAAGGAGGTTCCGTAGATGAACAAGTTACTCGCCATATTGATAATCGCAATCATGGCGTTGCCCGCCATTGCAATGGTGTCTGCTGCGTCTCCAATTCCGATAGTCGACAATGTTTCAGTCACCATCCCCAGCAACGTATACACGGGACAGAGCTTCACCGTTTATGTGAACAATTCAGTAGGCTTCAGCAATTACACAACCGAGGCATACTTCTCAGGTGAAAACCTGACCGGATTCTCTCCGACAAGCACCTTCGAGAATTATGGAGGCAGCAACCCCTCAGCATCTTTCTCTGTAACTGCGCCGCTATCCCCGCAGACCATATACATTGCCGTTATAACCAGTGCTCTTTACCATGGGCAATATGTAAATTACTCCCATACCTTTGCTATCAACGTATACAACCCCATAACCCTCCGTGCAACCATAACAAATAGCCAGGCATTCGCCATAAACAACGTCGTGGTCTCCTTTGTGTTAAACGGGAATCTATACGGCACAAAGACCGTGAATCTCTCCGCAGATTCTTCCCAGGTTGTGTCTCTTGAACTCCTCAGTTCTGAACTCGGAACTGGATCATACACACTTATTGTTTCCGTAAACAACCCACTCATCAAGGTTAACGGCGGCACGCAAAGCGCATCGATCACATTTTACAACGGCACCCCCCCAAATTACGACTGGATTTACTATGTAGCTGCGGGCGTGTTCATCTTCATGGTGATACTGGTTCTTGGATCCGGAAGGAGACCCAACAGGCCGAGCAACCCAAAATGGAGAAGATAATCTAGTCCTTCAGCTGCTTCATTATCTCCATAAATTTTTCCCTGTGTTTTTTTGCGGATTCCATGGCAAGGGTTACTGCCTCTTCGGGGTTGGATGCCCTGATGAATTTCCCTTCCTGTTTCTTCCTGGGAACTATTTCTACGGAATCCAGTGAGATAACGTCCTTTCCTTCGCTTATTGCGAATGATGCTTCCGACAGGGTCCCGGCTGATCCGTCAATGGCAATGACGGATTCCCCTGCCCTTACGACAAGGAAATTCCGCGCAAACCCCATGCCTGTAGGAATGGAAACTGAGAGGTGGGAGTTGCCCTCAAGCGGACTGTATCCAGGGAGTATTCCAACTACGATTCCGTCATTGCTCTTGACCCCGTTCGCAACACACTCCATAACGCCTGAAAGGCCACCGCAAAACACTATCGATCTGCTTTTTGCAAGTAACTCCCCGACCCTGTATGCTGTCCTGCAGTATTCATCGGTGATTGTACTTCCACCTATCACAGAAATGTTGTACACAACTACATCAGTTTATTCTTGGCATTAATCTTTCTCCCGGCGCGCTGGACCGATATTTATAATTCTGGATAAGGGCTACCCCCATCGTGCTAACCATAATTATTGCCGATGCTGAACTTGAAACAATTCCACCTGAGATGAGGGATGACTATTCAATTAGAAAGATAGCCGTGGAGAGGAAAAAGAAAGTTGATGGAATCATCCTTGATTCAAATTACATGCATTCCGCAATAGACCGATATTTTCCCGGAGAATCCAATAGAAGAGGAAGACCGGACATAATACATATATTCCTTCTTGTGGCAATGGACTCCATACTGAACAGAATGGGAAACCTTAGGGTCAGGATACACACAAGGAATGACCTTGTTATCGACATTTCAGCGGATACAAGGCTTCCCAGGGCGTACAACAGGTTCATCGGCCTTTTCGAGAAGTTGTTTGCCGAGGGAAGGATCGTTGCTGACGGAAAGACCCTGCTACAGGTGCAGAAAGGAACGCTGAATTCCGCAATAGACAGACCTGCAGAAAGGGTGCTGGCAATGGCACCTGACGCCGTCATCAAGCCGGTTGATTCCGTTATATCTGGGCCAGAGAATATGACAGTGATCATAGGTGGATTTTCAGAGGGGAATTACAGGTCGAATGTGGATCGGTTTGAAAAAGCGTCCATTTTCAATGAAGAACTTACGATCTGGTCTGTTGGCATGGAAGTCATAACGCAGTATGAGAGGGTCTTGAGGGACAATCCACAATAATGCATCTTCGCAGGCGGCAGTGTCAAAAAATAGATTAATACCTTTGCTATGAAGAATAAATCAGGAGATACTGTTAATGGCACGAATGCACACTAGAAAGAGAGGAAAATCAGGATCACACAGGGTATATGGACAGGGCAAGCCTGCGTGGCTTGGAATGGGAGACGATGAGATAGTCAAGACTGTTCTTGAACTTAACAAGCAGGGAATGTCACATTCAGTGATTGGAATAAAGCTCAGGGATCAGTACGGAATACCTGGCACAAAACCCGTGCTGGGGAAGAAGATAGGCACAATACTGTCTGAAAACGGAATTAAGGAAGAGTTGCCGGAGGATCTTTCACACTTAATAAACAGGTACAAGAACGTAAGGAAGCACACAGAATCCAACAAGAAGGATATGAGCAACATAAGAGGAGAAATGCTCATAATGTCTAAGATGCTGAGACTTGTAAGGCACTACAAGCGTACTGGAAGCATTGCTCCAGAGTGGAACCTCAGCAAAGTCCTGTAATCAAGATGCTAAAGGATATAATTGATCCAAAATTTTATGAACTTCTTTTCAGGGGATCATCCCGGATAAAGAATTCTCAATATGTCAGGGTGCTGGCTCATTACGATGGGGATGGGACCAGTGCTGCGATTATATTATGCAGCACACTCAAGAGGCTCGGCAAAAAGTTTCACCTGGGTTACATAAAGAGTCTGGACGGTGAAAACTTCAGGAAGAGGATCGAGGAAGAGCCGGATTCAATAACGGTCATTGTGGATGCAGGTTCAGACCAGGTTCAGTATGTGCCAGAGGCTGAGAATCTCATAATTCTGGATCACCATTTCTACGGCAAATCAACTGTGCAGGCCCTGAACATCAATGCAAGGGATTTTGGAATAGATGGCACAAGGGAAACTTGCGGTTCTACCATGGCTTACCTCATGGCGCTGACCATTGACGAGAAGAACAGAGATCTTTATCCATTCTTTCTTTCTGGAGTTATTGCAGACAAGCAGGACATCGGAGGACTGCGAGGATTGAATAGCATTCTTGAGAAGGAATACGGAAGAAATTATGACACTGTACATACACTGAACCTGGAAGGCGGCACGGTTGTTGATGCAATAACCTATTCCACGGATCCATTCTTCAAGGATCTCACCGGGAATCCGGAAAATGTGAATAAGCTGCTTCAGAACCTTGGCATAAAACCGGAAACGAGCGTATACAACCTTCAGGATACTGAGAAAGCGTCCCTTGCAAATGCACTGGCAGCAAAACTCATCAGCCAGAACATTGGGCTGGAGGCGATGAAGTACCTTGAGGGTGACATAATCAGGTTCAAGGATCTGGATTTCTCCTCCAAGGAAGTCAGCAGCATAGTTGACGGAAACAGCAAGATCGGGAAAAATTCCATACCCGTACAGTACTTCCTCGGTGACATTTCCGTAAAGGAAGAGATGATTTCCAACTGGAAGATATCCAAGACAAAACTCATCGAATACACCTACAGAGTACTCAAGGACATTTATGAGGAGGACAGCATAAGGTATTTTTATGCCCCTGAAGGCGAGATGACGGGATCAATAAGCGGTATCCTTTCCCTCTATCTTCTCAAGCAGGACAAGCCACTCATCGGCTTTAATGCCGGATCGGATAATACCAAGGTCTCGTCGCGTGGAACAAGGAAACTTGTGCAGAGGGGGTTGAACTTATCAACCGTAATGAGGGAAGCTTCCACCCAGGTAGGAGGAAGCGGTGGCGGGCACGACATAGCCGCAGGAGCGGTCATACCCAGGGGAAAGGAGAAGCAGTTCGTTGAACTTGCAAATGACATGGTAAAGGGACAGCTATCGGGTAATGGCGGCAAGGAGCCGGGATTAATTAGAGATGCCTGATTCTGCCAATTCTGGACGTAACTCCAGACTGGAACAGCAATTGGCGCCATGGGACCCGGTTTGCCCGTCTACCTGATCACGCCAAGTGCCAGGGTGATCGCAGGAAACATACCTGCGATTGGTATTCTCTACGCATTTAACTTTGCGGCGGGAGTGATAGTTGCCATGGCCAGCCTCATGGGGAATGGAATCAAACATCTCACTCTTGATTCTTTTCGCCAATTGTCCGGAGTTGAGAAAAACACCTACATACGATTAACGGGAGGTCAAGGAGGGTGAGATTGTGCAATGTTTCCAGTGGTGTTGAATTGCTCATTCCACAGGAACAGTTGAAAATCATATTGAGCTGCCAACAAAAAAATAGGTAAAGTCACGAAGAACCTTTAAATACTTATCAAATCATCATGTTTATATCATGATTCCGACGCCACTTCTGAAGAACCTCATAATGATTTCCATCATAATCTCCTTCCTTGCAACATTCCTCAACCAACTGGGAATACTGGACTATCCTTTCGGGGCTGCGTATGGAACCATCTTGAATATTGGTGACATAATAGGGCTTATATTCGCAATAATAGCCATCCGCCTCGTTGTAAGGGTGCCGGAAAAACAACCAGCATGAACTTCCCTGTCCATTTTTACCTCCGGAAGGATCAAGTCAAAATGCGTAAAGCATTTAAATCATATGTGCATAGGCACTTGAATGGGTCGGATAGGCATATTTACCCAGGACTTCAAGTTTTACCACGATGTTATTTACCGCCTCAAGGAATGGGATCTCCCGTTCGTGAGCATTGAGGATCCTGGACAGGTACCGGAAGACGTTTCAGTTGTCTTGAGCGCTGGCAGCGATGATCTGCTGCCAAGACAGATCAGGTCAAACAACCCTGTCAAGGCCATAAGAATGGCTCTCCCAAGGCTGTTGAACCGGTATGATTTCAACAGCGTGGTTATAGGCATTGACCCGGGGCCACGACCAGGACTTGCCGTGACGGCCGACAGGATTCTGACTGAGGCTTACGAATGCCCTGACACGCTATCAGTGGGAAAGGAAGTACAGGACATTGCCGACTTCTATTCTTACAAGAGCATCTCTATAAAGATTGGAAATGGAGACGGCCCCAACAGGAAGGAAATAATAGACCACCTGGAAAAGACAAAAATAGGTATTACAATAGTCGATGAGACCAATACAAGCATGCCACACAAGATACACGATAACGCCCTGTCAGCCGCACGAATTGCATTCATCGAGGGAAATAATTACCCACTTGCTGTGCCGAAGAAATTCAACCGAAAGGACGTTTACGATAAGGAATTTGTGACAATTAGGAAACTAGCTCTTTCCGGAAGAGGGAATTCCTGATATCTTTTTCATGGATTCCTCGCTCGCGTAAAAGGCATTCGCCCCAAGTGACTTGATCCTTGACGCCGCATAGGCACTCTGGAGACCTTTCTGGCAGTAGACAATGTAAACCTTGTCTTTGCCGTGATCATCAATTATTCTGGAGATGTCTCCGATTCCACCTCTTATGGCATCAGGGTAATGCCATGCCCTGTACCTTTCCTCGCTTCTCATGTCTATCACTACGGAATTCTGCGCGATTCTGTCAGCACCGGCTACCGATCCGGATAGTGAGTTCCTGTATTGATCCAGTCCTGAGAATTTGAAGGAAACACGATCTGCGACAAGCCGATCGACCAGGTCAAAATCACTCATGTCCCGGTCAAGGGTCTCTGGGCTTATCCTGGTTATTGGAGTATCTGCAAATAACGAGCAGAATTCCCCGAGGTCCGCCTCGGGAACCGTGCCAATCCTCCGCGCGAGCTCGATTATGTCATCCTTGTCAAACCCTATGAGCGGCCTGAAAATTGGTATCTCAAGGCCGTGACTTGTGGAACCCAGGTTCTCGGCTGTCTGGGAGGATACCTGTCCCAGGGACTCGCCTGTAACTATGCCATGTGCACCAGTCGATATTGCTATTTCCTGCGCAATAAGGTATAGCGCACGCTTGAACTCCACGTTCTGGAAGTGATACCTGTCCCTGTTTGCGAAAGTCTCGATCATAGGCCTGCCATCTATGATGTTGATCGTTGGATCTGTACCTGTGGACCACCTGCTCAAAAGCTTTTCAGCAGACTTAAGGAAGGCAAGAGTGTCCACAGGATGCGCCAGTGAGCAGAATATCAGGTCAACCGGCGATCCACGCTTCATTATCATCCATGTTGCCACGGGTGAATCAAACCCTCCAGACATAAGACTGACCATTCTTCCCTGCGACCCGAGTGGGAGGCCACCGGGCCCCTTGATTACCCGGCTATAGAGAAAGAGATCGCCATCCCTCAACTCCGCGCCGATTTCGATCTGAGGGCTGCTTAGATCAACGCCAGTAGAATTTTCAAACAATGCAGAGCCGATTGCCCTGTCCATGTCCATAGAAGTGAAGCTGTGTGTTCCGGTTCTCCTGGATCTGACAGCGAAGGTTTTTCCCTTCACCGAATGATAGAATTCCTCTCTTGCCAGTCCAACAACATCTTCTAGACTGGTTGCCCTGTATTCTTTGCATGGAGAAAATGACTTTACTCCTGCAACTGAACCTATGGCATATTCAGCCTCGTCGCCTTCCCTCTCCGGATAAAGCAGTATCCTGCCGGATTCTCTCTTAGCTGTAGCTGATATTCCATGTCTTGAGAGCGATGCCAGAAGGTTGTCGGCAAGCATCCTCTCCATTGACGCCCTGGCTTTCCTTCCCTTGAGGCCTATTTCAGAATACCTGACAATGAACACTGTCTCCAAATGAGGAGGCGATTAAAAAGGATTTAGTGCTTAAGGCATGCTGAATCGCCTTTTCCTATCAGAATTACCGGTGACATATGTTTATTTTCTATTTTGATGTGCCATAAAAAAGAAGGTGTAATTTTAAATCTTCCCCACATAAATTTTATTTTTAAAACAATTTTTCTTTCAGTATGCCAACTATTATCGGCGTTTCGTTAACAATCCACTTTCTTGCGCGTGCTTCCCTGAGTTTCCTGGTTGCATGGGACCACGCTGCAAGCGATTCGGTTTCATACAGGACGACGAATTCCTGGTCTCCAAGTCCGTACGAGTATGTCGTGTATGACCTGACAGATCGACCCTCAGGATCGGCGAGAGCCATCCCTATGTGCTCCGCCATGATCTTCTTTCTTTCCTCATAATCGAGGAGATACCATTCGGGTTGCTTACTCATGGGATACGCAACAAAATATTTCAGTGGTTGTTGCTTCAGGGTATCGTCCAGAACATTGCCCGGCTTGAGGTACGGGGAATCCTCATAAAGTGAGATCATGCTGTAATTAGGCCTCATGTAAGGGGAAAATTTATCGTTGAGACCAAATTTCACTGCCTCAATAGTCTCAGGAGAATGCGAGGAATACCAGAAGACTATATCACCGTCAGAACGCATAGATCTGTACGACAGGTGGTTCACGAGATCGCTTGAGAAACCTGTAAACAGATCCTGTGCAGCAACCGACATTGAATCCCTCTTTTCCCTGGTGAGTGAATAGAATGTTGGCTTTAGCCTGAAGGAGATGACCATCATGTAAATCTCTGTACCGGAGGACATCCTCGGTTTATTGCTGAATGATAGTTATTCTTTTTCATTTTGTCCAGGTATGCACCCATGGAATAGCAGATTCAGATCGTGAATTGATCATTTTTTTGACGTTTACGACATATTATTATACATGTAATAAATCGCATATAACAGCTACAACAAGCATGTCGGGTGATTATGGTTGGCAAAAATTATAAAGTGCCCTAAATGTGGGGTAGAGTTCAAGAAACCGATATTCGGACAGAAGAGGATTGGTATAGGGCTGGGATTCACGGCACTAGGTGACAAAATAACCTGTCCAAAATGTAACTATCAGGCACTCGCCGGTGAATTCGAGGTAGTCGGAAAGTAAACTCCTGCGATGTGGTTTCCCCAGATCTGATCGTTGAGCACCTTTCTTCCGGTTACGGAATGAACCAAATTTTTCACGACCTGACTTATCAGGATCGCAGATCCTGGGATTCAGGTTGTAATCTGGAAAAATGGTGCAGGAAAAACGACGCTCTTCAGATGCATTTCCCTTGGGCTTGAAGGTGAAGCCGATTACATAGCTTCACTCAACATCAGGAACAGGACTGCCGTCAACCAGCCTATTGCAGCGGGTGCTATTTTTGATCACATCGATCCTCCCAGCTGCAAACTCCGATGCTTTAGTTCGGAGTAGTTGACAATTAACCGCGCTAATTTATAGCAATGATAAACCTTTTAATTCCGCCTTTCATGCATAATTGTGACGTCCGAGAAGATTCTTGACTCAATAGACAGCGTTGAATTTTACGTGGGATCAGCCAAACAGTGGGCCTTTTTTCACAAGACTGCCATGGGGTTCAAGATGCTCGGATACGCTGGACCTGAAACCGGCGTGAGGGATCGCGTATCTTACCTGATGGGGCAGGGTTCAATGAAACTGAAGCTAACCAGCTTTCTTGACCAGAACTCCCCAATTGCGGAACACGTCAGGAAGCATGGGGACGGCGTCAAAGACATATCATTCCGTGTAGACAATATTGATGATACCGCTAGTGAGGTCTCCAGGCGTGGGGTTGTAAAGATGGGCAAGATAGAGACCGTGAAGACACCTTCCGGAAAGCTGAGAAGATCAACCGTGCCGACCTATGGCGAAACCGTTCACACAATCAATGATTATTCCGAATATGACGATGCTCTTCCGCCGGACTTCCAGGAGGTTCAAGGAGATTCAGCGCCGGTTGGAATCAAGAGGATAGACCATGTTGTTGGAAACGTTGAGGAGAAGAACATGGATAACTGGGTTAAATACTACATAGACGGCTTCGGATTCCGGCAGCTCATAAGCTTTGACGACAAGGATATAAGCACGGAGTATTCGGCCCTCAGATCCAAGGTGGTTGAATACAACAACAGGAAAATAATATTCCCGGTCAATGAGCCAGCCTACGGGCTGAAGAAATCACAGATACAGGAATACCTGGACTATTATAACTCACCAGGAGTGCAGCATATGGCCCTTGAGACAGGGGACATCATAAAAACCGTTTCTGACCTGAGGAGCAGGGGAATTGAATTTCTCTATACCCCTGATTCTTATTATGATGACCTGAAGGACAGGGTGGGGAGCATAAGCGAGGACGTGGAGAAATTGAAGAAGCTCCGCATTCTTGTTGACAGGGACGACAAGGGATATCTGTTGCAGATCTTCACAAAGCCCATGGGAGATCGGCCAACGTTCTTCTATGAAATCATTCAGAGAAAGGGTGCAATTTCCTTCGGAAACGGAAATTTCAAGGCACTGTTCAGGTCAATTGAGCTGGAACAGGCAAAAAGGGGAAATCTCTGAACCATGAAGATAGCCAGAATCCTGTATGACGGCAGACCTTCGTTGGTGACTGTGATCGGGGAATACGCATATTCCCTTTCCAGCACTATTGGAATGGACGACAGTGCCATGGATGCTTCTTTCTATGATCAGATTAGCCGGATGGCAGATACTGCCGGTAAGTTTAGCGTTGATCAGGAACCCATTGGAAGATTCGATGGCCTGAAAAAGCTCATCCCTGTCCCTGAGGTAAGGTCAATCCGCGATTTCTATGCCTTTGAGACCCACGTTAGGAACGCACGCAGAAAGCGCGGACTGGATATGATACCTGAATGGTACAGGTACCCGGTGTTCTACTTTTCAAACACATCAAACCTTTATCCTGCAGGAAGCGATGTGCCCATTCCCTCCTATACAAATGAAATGGATTACGAACTGGAGATTGCCGTTGTGATCTCGAGGGATGGCAGAAATATCGCTGCTGAAAGGGCATGGGACCATATTCTAGGGTTAACCCTCGCGAATGACTGGAGCGCCCGCGATATGCAGAGGGAGGAGATGAAGGTTGGATTGGGTCCGTCAAAGGGGAAGGACTTTGCCACCAGCTTTGGCCCTGTGCTGGTCACCAAGGATGAAATTCTCAGGCACCGCAATAAGAACGGAAAAATTGACCTTGATATGAAGGCAACGGTGAACGGGGTTCTTTATTCTTCTGGAAACCTGAACAGCATTTACTGGGACATAGAGAAACTGGTCGAATGGGCATCCATGGAATCCTGGATAAGGGCGGGTGATGTCATAATGACCGGGACGGTGGGAACTGGATGCATCCTTGAGTCACAGGATCATCCATGGCTCAAGCATGGCGATAGGGTAATATTGTCATCGGACATGATAGGTAACCTCGACAACACTCTAGTCTAGGAGGTATTGAAAATGGTATATTACGTGAAACAGGGTGAGATGCCGGAAAGCAGGCACACCTATACAAACAGAGACAAGCTGCTGAGAGAGGAGCTGTTTGGTGAAGAGAGCTTCGAAGGTCCGTATTCGCTGCTTTACCATCTGTCTGAGCCAACCCGGGTGAAGTCCATTGAACGGAAAGACAAGCACTATCCGATAAAGGGTAATGGAGAATATTCCCATCGTCATGTGGAGACACAGAAAAGCCAGAGATCGGGAGACTTTGTCGAAGGAAGGACATACTTGATGTTCAACAGCAGCATTTCAATGGGTGTCCTTAAGCCTGTTTCAAACGGAAAGAAATTTTTCAGGAATGCCATCTGCGATCAGCTGTTCTTTATTCATTCAGGAATAGCCACACTTCACTCCGTGCTTGGCACACTGGATGTGTCGAGAGGCGACTACCTTTACGTGCCGAAAGGTACAACGTACCGGCTTGACACCAGCAGTGATTTTGAGTCGTTCTTTCTTGAATCCAGGGACAGGATTGGCATTCCACCCAGATACCTGAATGTTTATGGGCAGGTCAGGGAAGGATCCCCATACTATGACAGGGATATCCGTGTTCCAAGGCTGCATGCCACCTCCGTGAAACCGGGAGATTATGAGGTGTGGGTAGACTACGGCGATCATTACCTTGTGGAAAGGCGGGACGTCGATCCACTTGACGTTGTTGGATGGGATGGATATCTTTATCCCTACGCCATAAATGTCAGCCTGATGGCACCCATAGTCGGAAAGCTGCACCAACCCCCACCTGTGCATGAGACTTTCAGCGGAAAGTCATTCATGGTCGGGACTTTCCTGCCAAGGAAATTTGACTTTCATCCCCGGGCTATACCCATTTCCTATTACCATAGCAACATTGACACTGATGAAGTACTCTTCTACTCCACCGGTGATTTCATGAGCAGGAAGGGCATCAGCCCGGGGTCGATTACGCTGCACGTAAGGGGGCTGATACACGGACCGCAGCCCGGATCCGTGGAGAAAGCTCTCGGTGCAGAGTCCACCGATGAAGTGGCGGTGATGGTTGAGGCATACGACCCGCTGATGCTGACGCCTGAAGCAGAGACTCTTGAGGATATAAACTACATGAAGTCCTGGTATCAATGATACACAACTACAATTACCTCCCGCTCCGATCAGTATCATACGGGAAGGACAGTATTTTCCGAATTGGGGATTACATCAAGGAATCCCATGGTTCCAACGCTGTAATAGTATCATCAGCATCGGTCTCGAGAACAAGGTTCTACTCATCGATACTGCAGAAAGTGAGCATCAAGAAATCAGAATACAACGAAATCACCCAGCATGCACCCATTGACAGGGTCAATGAAGTCGTCGATCTCATAAGGAAGGCGAAGGCAGATGTGATTGTCTCCGTGGGCGGAGGTAGCGTGATCGATTCTGCCAAGGCAGCAAAGTATCTCTCAAAAAAGAAAAACCTAGTTCACATTGCCGTCCCCACAACACTTTCTGCTTCAGAGTTTTCGCACATCGCAGGATACACTGATGAACATACGAAAAAAGGAATAAGGGACAAAAGCCTGGCACCCCAATACGTCATACTTGACCCCACTGGACCTGAGGAGACGCCTGAGTGGCTCTGGCGTTCTTCAGGAGTAAGGGCACTCGATCACGCTGTAGAGACACTGATTTCGGATGGCATCGGTGAGATAGGTAACACTTTCGCCCTTATGGCAATACGAAAACTTTTCAGGAACCTCACCGGCAAGAACGAGCTGAATTTCATGGAATGCCAGCTAGCTGCTTGGTATTCATATTTCGATGTCTACGATGCTTCAATGGGACTCAGCCATCGCATGGGGAAAGTGCTTGGCGCAAAATACAACATACCCCATGGAATCACGTCGTGCATCACCCTACCAACAGTCATGAGATATTATGCCAAAAAAAGATGGAGGGAGCTATCCTTAATCTCAATGGAACTCAGGGGTACTGGCCGGGAATCTCCCGAAACTGCAATGTTATCCGCGGACATGATAGAATATTTTATCAGGAACCTGGGATTCAGCCAGAAACTGGCTGATTTCGGCGTGACAATCGAGGAAATCCCATCTATAATGTCCGACCTCAACGAGGACAGCAATGAAGTCAGGGAACTGATCAAAAGCCTGATGTGAGTTCACTGGATGGAAATTTCCTTAAGCCCGCTTTTTTTGTTAAGCTGCCTGCTTATGCTTATTGTGTTCACGACATGAATCTCCACTTCAAGCAGTGGATCAACTATGGCAAAGAAAAGATGGCCTCCATGAACAGTATGATCGCGTCCCGCGAACGATACGTGGATGTGGAAACGGGGATCATTGGAGGCTATTGATCCGTGGAAGGAAACTATTTCTGCAGGTTCGGAGTATTTCTGCTTTTCATACTCTTTGCCGTTAAAGTATCCAACCTCTATGTCGTGCAGCATGCCTATTCCCCACTGGATCGTGCCGGATTCTATGCGGTAGAACTCTGCGATCCTGCCAAGTGACTCAAGGACATCTTCTCCGCCCTCCACCTTGAGGATTATGGTGTCACTCTCTCTTCTGTGCAACATACCCCCTCAATCGGGGTAGAAGATTAAAACATGCCGAAAATGAAAAGAAAGCGATTCAGTTGTTCCCGTCCGCGAGTCCCAGCCAGAATTTTTCCTCGAGTTTCAATATGCCATCAGCACCTGTCCTGAATTTTTTCTGGGCAACAGGGTCATCCTTGTGTCCTCCAAGAACATCCTCCATGGCTTCCTCGTGGTGCTCCTCCAGCTCCCTGTGGAACGTGAAATATTCTATATCCATGCCGGCATACTCCGGGTGTTTCTTTACCCATACCTTGAAACCGGCAAGTATCTTGTCCCACATGGGTATTGCCATGTTCTCAAGGCCGAATTCTGCCCCGAGAGCCTCAAACTGGTCGCTTGCGAAGGATGTTCTCATCCCATCCAGCCATGCCTTTGTTGTCTTGACCTGGCTCTTCCTTACCAGGTCCTTTGGCTCTATCGCGATGCTCCTCAGGTATTTCCTGTAAAGGAGCTCGTGTCTCTTTGTCGGGTCCATGTCGCCGAGCTCGGAAACAAGGATTGTTGTCAGGTTCTTCGCATCATTCTCATCGGGCGTATTGACCAGCAGGACGGAAAGGATTGATACCCATTCCCGCGTAAAATGATAGAACTCCTCAGAGAACCTCTTGAACTCGCTGACAGAGATGTCACCTCTGGCGAACCTGTCAATGAATTCATTGTTTATTGCGCTGTGCTTCTTCACGAATCCGTACATTTCAACATAAAAATCATTTTTCAGCTGCTGAACCATTTTGTCACCGATATTACATGATAACTACTCTATAAAACCTTTATGATTTAGCTGTTTCTCACCGAATTATATGGTCGAAGGAGCTTTTCCATCGCTTCCAGTTCACTGAAAGGTGTGCCTCTCTGCATGGACTGCGAGTCACATTGATGCTTATTAAGGGATTTTTCAGGTATCTTGCACTGGGTGAAAGCTCCCAAATAATAAATCCCGGCAGCTAGAAGAAATTCAAATACGGGATACATTTCTACCATTTCAGTGGTGATATCAACATGCCGAACCTCCTGGTGGAAATTGTCCTGTATTCGTACATTGCCCTCCTTTCACTGATATTCCTGGGACTCACTTTAATTTCCATCGGAGGCAGGAAACGCAACCTGTCAGATCCAGGCGATTTCAACCCCAGAACCCTTGTTATGGTGCCTTGCAGAGGCAATGACTTTTCCCTGAAGAAGAACCTTCTATCCTTGGAGCAGCAGGATTACAGGAATTATGAAATAGTCGCAGTGGTGGACAGCCATGACGATCCGGCGGTCCCTGTGCTGAAGGAAGTTGGCATCAACACAATAATTTCAAGTTTCGAGTGCACCGGATGCAGCGGAAAGGTCAGGGCAATTGCAACAGCCATCTCCACGTTTGATGGGTTCGAGGTTTACGTGATAGCTGACTCGGACATACTTGCAGGAAGGAACTGGCTAAAGGACCTTGTTTTACCCCTGAGGGATGATAATTACGGTTTGGCCACAACCTTCCCCTATTTCAGGCCAGTTGGCGGCTTCTGGTCAAGGGTAAAGCTTGTCTGGGGGTTTGTTGGCCTGGGCATGATGGAATCTGAAGTCACAAGATTCGGTTGGGGAGGATCGCTGGCATTCAGGAAGGATCTGGTTTCCGGTGAGGAAAAAATGGCATTATTTGCCTCTTCCGTTTCTGATGACATAGCACTTACTAAACTCTCAAACGCCGCAGGTAAGAAGATATTCTACTCCAGAACTGCTCAGCCTGTTATAAATTCCCCGGACGACTTAAGGACATTCAACGAATGGGCAAACCGTCAGACCGCACTGTCGGAATCCTCATCCCCAAAGGTATTCCGTTATGGCATCCTCTTCTTCGGATCCACAGATCTCCTGTTCCTGAGCGCGATACTTCTTTCCGTATTCATTTCTCCGTTTTTCATTCTGTTCCTGCTGCCTTCCCTCATTACCGCATTCAAGAATTCCCGCAGGAGCAGGGAGTCACGACTATTTGTATTCCTCCTTAGCTTCCTCATACCCTTTGTCTACATGTACAACCTCCTTGCCGGAAGGAAAATGAAGACCATCAGTTGGAGAGGTAGGGAGTACGACCTGAAATGACTGAACTCCCTGGTAAAAAATCCCCGTCATATGCGAATATCATGTCCAGTGCGTACGAACACCTTGCTTCCATCGGGGACCCTCTCTCGCACATTGTACGCAGTATTGGCGTACTTGAGTTCAATCCCGACCCGGAGGTTTTCCGGAACGTCTGTGAGTCAATCATCTGCCAGCAGCTCTCCTCAAGGGTGGCTGACGTGATCCTCAAACGTGTTTATGCAGCCATTCCGGATGGGGGGATGTCGCCGAAGAATATACTGGGTATCGACTCTGCCGTTTTTCGCGAATGTGGGATTTCTTACAGGAAAATTGAATACATAAAGGAATTTTCTGGCAACGTTCTGCAAGGGAAAATAGAACTCGAAAAGCTTCAGAATGCTGATGACGATGAGGCCATCGAGATCCTGACAACTTCAAGGGGCATCGGGGACTGGACAGCGAAGATGGTACTCATATTTTCCATGGGGAGAACCGATGTGCTTGCCCATGAGGATCTTAGCATAAAGCTTGCCGTGAAGAAGATTTACGGGATGGAGATCTTGCCGGATAGGGAACTGCTTGAGAAGATTGCTGAAGCGTGGAGGCCATACAGATCCATCTCAAGCCTGTATCTCTGGAAGAACAGGGATGGGGCCATGAACAACAGATAGCACCAAACCATGGAGATTAAAAAACGTTGTGCGAAAATTAATATCTCGTGAAATCTTTTATAACTATGTATGGGAATACGATGGAAAAATCACTGAAGACCGTACCTGCGGATACGTTTGATCTAAGGGTTTCCAGTGGCTCTTGGAACTTTGTTCAGCACCTGGTAACTATCCGGTGATGCGCATGGTTGCCACATTGCGAACTGTCTCCCATGAACGGGGTGGCTGGACATTTCCGTTTTTTCTGATACTGGGGCTTGTGGTATTTGCCATAGTGTCGGGTATTGCAGGGATACTGCTACAGGCAATGTTTGGGCTTGTGGTGGTTTTTGTCGTATGGGGTATCATATTCAAGTCCCTGACTTCCTGATTTGAGCTTCACATTTGCTGTTTTTTCCCTTTGTCTTAGCAGTGTTTCATTCATACAGTCGTTTAAATCATTTACTTTTTCAACTGAGGGATACACACACTGCATCTTAAAAAATAAAAATACCCATATAACAAAAAGAAGTATGCGGAAATACAGATTATTCCTTCTTTACCACCTTGCTTTATCTCCATCTTCTGAATGCCCTTACTTCTAGAAACACGTCAAGCAGGAGTACCAGGACAGCAATCAGCTCAAATGCGTAAAAACCAGGAATTATCTGCACAGTTAAAAAGCCCAAAGGAGATGCTGCGCCTGCGCCAGAAATTGCAGCATACTCAATTGCCACAACGGAACTGAGGAAAGATGGAGGAGGCACTGCAAGTTTTCCTGGAGTTCCAGTGACGTTAAATCTCACCCCATTGGATGAATAGTTGACGTTTGCGCCCTGAAGAGTGAATACCCCGAAGTTACGAACTGACACGTTAAATGAGAACGTGACTGTGCTGCCCGGATCAAGTGTTGCCCTGGTTATGAAGGTGTTATTCCCTCCAATCACGGTCAGGTAGCCGGAATACATGGCAAGCGTGCGATTGTTGCTTATGATCAGTCCTGTCAGTGTATCGTTGTCGTTGTTCACCACGGTCGTGCTGATCCTGTACACCCCGCCCGACCCTGATGCAGTGGTTGAAATGCCCAGGTTTGCTGGAAATACAGTGTCAGTGGTGAATGTCGTGTTTACGGGATTTACGGAAGATCCATAAGTCACATTTTTGAGAGTAATCTTTCCGTTGAAATTGTAGCTACTGCCGTAATTGCTGCTTGATGCATAGATGGTGTAGTTGTAGGCAGTCCCGCTCCCATGGCCGGATGTTGAGGATACAGGGTAGCCTATGACCATAAGATAAAATGTGGCCGAAGATTCAAACCTAATCGGCCGGGAATAATTGAAGAGTTTGGAATAGCTTATTTTATTCACGGTTGAAGATGAATGGAATACGCCTGCCTTGTAGAACACGCCTCCCGCTATTGCAATCCTGTCGCTGGAGAAGGATGCATTTGTGCCCGCAACTCCCAGATCCTTCAAAAGCGTGGAATTGAACATTGACGGGGTTATGATGCCGGCGACTGTTATGGCCGCCTGTACGCTTCCAGGCCCGTTCCCGGGTATGAGATATCCAGACTTCAGCCCGTCCTCGAACATCAAGAGCGGACCAGACTGGTTCATTTCACCTGTTACTGGAGAGATTACCTGCAACAAATTACCAGGCCATGCCATGGCGCCGGAGAATACGTAAATAGATCCTGAGAATCCCTGAATTGCACCGCCTGAGCTCAGGTTGAGGCTGATGAGCAGCTTTGTTCCAGTCCCGCCCGAAAGAGATATTATGTTGTTGGCATTCTGGGCTGCTGTACCGCCATACTGCATTGTGCTACCGTTGTAGCCTTCGATCACGATAACCTGCGGAACGATGTTGAGCAAGTTTCCAAGTGTGGATGATCCGAGGATTCCTGTTCCATTGATTATCTGATCCTCGGAGAGGGCGTTAGCAATCTGGGTTAGGTTGTAGGTATATATCACCAGGGTGAAATCAGAGGCGCCGGCGGCCCTTGTTCCGTACCACTGGGAGCTTGCGGAAGGTCCCACAAGGCTGGCCATTGCGTACATGTTATACACGTCCCCGTATCTGCCGACAATACCAGCGGCGAAATATGTGGAGTTTATCCCGGAACCCGTTCCTGATGGGGTAAAACCATTTATGGCCGAGGCCACGTATGATGGTGAAAACTGCGCCATTCCGGATGAATCAGCGTACTGGGTTGAGGAAGTTGAGGTTGTCTGGCCGGTGACTGAAGGGTAAAGAGAAATGGGGGAGCTGTGCTGTGAAAAATCGGCCAGGACAGCAAAACCGCCTGCGACAACGACAATAACCACCAGCGCCGCCACAACTCCAGACGGCTTCTCCTTCCTCGGCCGCACAATCCTTTGAAATAGCCTGCCAAATATGTAAGATGCTACCAGGAAAATAACCAGGTTTATGATAAGGTATACCAGAAAATTGCTTTCCAGTGATGAGATGATCTGCGAAATATTCGGAGCTCCTGACGCAGCGGAAGATGTCCCACCGAATACGCTGGCGTATGATGAGGCTATCCCGACTATGTTGCCAACCAGCGGCTCGTTTTCAATTGTATACAGGTTTGTTCCAGATGGCGGAGTTGAGAGCATTCCTGTAAGTGAAGAAAGCGAAGACGACGATACACCAGACAGGACATGAGCCCCGAACAGCAGGGCGATGGCAGACACGCCTAGGAATCCAAGGATGGACAGGTAAACCGTGAACGCGGTTCCTGCGGATCGGCCTCCCCTTCTCGCACCCACAGCAACAAGAAATGCAATAATGATCCAGGACGCTATTATTACGGGAAATTCAATGGGGTTTCCCACCAGCAGGAAGAGGATAGGCAAAATGAATGCAAGCGGCGCACCGAAATAAGGACCGAGCCAGTCCAACAGAGGCGTATAATATGGCATGAGAATGTAATACGCTACCAGCAGTGCGGCAGAAACACCAAGAATGTATCCGGTGAGTTTTCCCATGTGTATCTATGACGTGGATGGAGATAAACCTTACACTTGTGCGACAGAGACTGATTGAAGTCTTTAATCTGCCAGAATGACTTGAAATATTTATTACGTCTCCGGGGATATTCATTCATATGTCCAGGATAGAGGAAGGTCCAAGACTGTTTGGAACTAATGGAATACGCGGGATCCCTAACGAGGACCTCAACGTTGAGTTCTGCGAGAACGTTGGTAAAGCCATAGGTTCATACATGCAAGCTGACGAAATCGTAGTCGGGAAGGATACAAGGATCAGCGGTGACATGATTCTTTCTGCGGTTGTCGCCGGCATATTGTCCACGGGCACGAAGGTTCTGGATCTTGGCGTGCTGCCGACTCCAGCTCTCCAGTACTTCTGCAAGAGAAACAGCAAACCAGGCGTGATAATCACTGCTTCCCATAATCCCCCACAATTCAACGGCATAAAGTGTATCCACAGGGATGGCACGGAAATGCCGCGCGGAGACGAGGAGGGAATAGAGAAAATTTTCTATGATGAGGATTTCATAAGGGCAGGATGGGAATCCGTTGGAACCTGCAGGAGATACTCCGGAGCAGTTGAGGAATATGTACAGGGAGTTGCCTCCATGGTAGATTCCAACCTTATCAGGGAGAAGCATTACAGGGTCATTGTGGATACGGGAAATGGCGCTTCTTTCTCCAGCACGCCAATGCTGCTGAGGATCCTGGGCTGTTCGGTTGTGACGCTCAACGCAAACCCTGATGGAACCTTCAGCGCGAGGCAGTCGGAACCAAAACCTGAAAATCTCTCTTCTTTGGCAGCCCTGATCAAGTCTGGGGGGTTCATGGTAGGCTTTGCGCACGATGGCGATGCCGACAGAACAGTCGTGTTTGACGAATACGGGGAGTTCATCGACGGGGACAAGACGCTTGCCCTTATTACAAAGAACGTTGCAGGAGGGGGGGATGTCGTCGTGACCCCTATAAGCAGCTCGGATTCCATAACAGATGTCTGCAGAATGGCAGGAGCGAAGCTTATCAGGACAAAAGTCGGCGCCCCCATCGTTTCCAGGACCATGATAGAAAATGGCGCCAAGGTCGGAGGTGAGGAGAACGGAGGGATCATATACGGACCGCATCAGTATTGCAGGGACGGTGCCATGGCCGTTGCACTATTCCTGGAACTCATGGCTAAGACTGGAAAAACACCGTCAGAACTCATAAGGAGCATTCCACAGTATGCACTTGTCAAGAGAAGTGTTGAACTCAGGAAACCATGGAAGGAGGTCAGGACCGTCCTGCTTGAAGAGCTGGAGCATGAGGTCACTGACCTCATGGATGGCATAAGGATAATCCGTGACAGCGGCTGGGTTCTCATAAGGCCTTCCGGAACCGAGCCCATAGTACGCGTCTATGCAGAGGCAAAAAAGCTCGAGACTGCCACAGAGATGGAAGATGAGTTTGTGGAGCTAGTAAGGGGCGCAAGTTCATGAAAGCGCCACGTACGCGTCCCTGAACCGCATCAGCGCAGTAATGTTCCCCCCTATTGCAAACCACAGGAGCAGTACGGTTGATACGTCTATTTTTATGCCATATACCAGGATCGATCCTGTGATTATTATCTGCAGTATAATTGCAACCAGCATGAAGACGAGCCTGTCAGCCCTGCCAAGTATACCTGAATAATTTCTCTTTAGACCGAGCGCCTGGGATTGTGTTCCCATGTAGCTGGTGAGCAGTACCCCGATAATTGCCGCGAGACCTATTGCGACATTTCCGTATATCGAGAAGGTTATCCCCAGGATTATGAATATATCGGCATACCTGTCGAACACGTGGTCGAGCAGGTCTCCTCTCTTTGAAGAAATTTTCTGCAGCCTTGCCACCTTTCCATCCAGTGCATCGAACAGCGATGACAGAACCAGTGCAATAAAGGCACCGAGGAGGAAGTATGGCAGCGAGAGATAATAAAATACACCGGTAAGGGCAGCGAAGACTATGGCAAGATAGGAGATGAAATCAGGACTGAATCTCTTGAATTTCAATGCAAGGGGAAGCAGCATCGGGTCGACCTTCGAACGCATTGAGTCAAGAACCATGAGGGATAAACCGCAATCAAGATTTATTATTTCCCCTGATCAGCGAAATAATTGCCATGACGCGTGCAAGCACAGCCCCTTCGTTCTCGCCGTCTGTGCTTACGGTAAATATCCTTCCCGCAGGCAACCTGTCGAGCGCCTCATAGTAGATGCTGTTCGAGAGCATTACACCAATATTTTCTTCAAGTTTCTCCCGGCTGTATCCCCTATCAAGCAGCCTTTTTCTGATTGTTTCCTCTGATGCTGTCAGTATTATGACACCTTCACAATCAAGAAGGTGGGTATAATGGCCCTCAATGATGTCAACTCCCTCGATTGCCGCTCGCAGCCTGTCGGTGTCAACCACATCGCTGGAAACGCAGCCAAGCCTCTGAGCTTCATCGTTGGCAGCCCTGCATGTGACACCGTTCCTGTTAAGATTGAGACAAAGTGTGCTTTTTCCCGTTCCAGGTATTCCGGTGATGCATATCATTGGTACACCGTTCTTTCCGTTTCGATGTCAAATGGCCTGGAGAGATGCCGTCTGGACATAACTGGAACGTCGTAGAACCCCGGGGAAAGCTTTCGTTCAATCTCCGCATAATCCGGGTGCCTGGCTTTCGCCCCGCATGAAGGGCAGCGAAAATCATCCCTTCCTCTTGTCTCCATCCTCTTTCCGCATCTGGAACACAGAGGCGGGGATCTTATGAACTGCCTGGACAGATACAGAACCTGCATTTTCTCCACGTGCAGAGATCCATTCACGTACGAACCGTAGACACGAACCACATCTCCAATCCGCAGGGAAGAAAAAATCCTGCGAAAGGACTTTGTAGGTTCAAACGCGGCTATGCGGATTCCTAAACCCATGTAGAGCAAAGTGGAAAAGTAATGCCCTCCCTGGATCACCAGGGGATTTTCCACTATCCTCCCCTGCAGGCTGTACGATCCAAGTTCCTTGATTGACGGTGGATCTGCCATGATGTGATCATCGGTCCCCTGGTTTGTAACATAGAGTATCTTTGATTCCGGTAAAATGCCAAAGGCCTCGTCAAGTTCATTTGAAAGGCTTAGCAACCCCTGGTGGGATCGAGACCGGATGCCATAGATGACCGGTGTCCTCTCCTTTGGAAATATTGCGGCATAGTCATTATCCATGTCAATGTTGTTGAAGGTGCCGGGAAATGTATCCGCGTATTCCGCGATTTCAATCTTTCTTTCGTGGCTGATTGGTTCTCCCTGGGGATACCTGTAAGCAATGCATTCGTATGTTACAGAATTCATGGGCCAGGATATTGCGGCGGCTGACCCGATAATCCCCCTGCCATTCTTTATTTTCACGAAATTTGCACCTGCGCCACGGAGATTCATTTCAGCCTCTTCAATCGTGATCTCCTCGGAAAGCGCTTTAGAGTAAAAATCTGGGGGAAGAGGGGCGTCCATAACGACAATTCCGGGGTTGGTGTTTTCCTCATTGAGTTCAGCGTATTCCTGCACAAGAGCCACGGCTTCCTTCATCGGTACGCACAAATCCGGAGGTTCCTCCACGTTTTCATAGGAATATATGGGATCCCCGTTGAACGACCCTATAACAGTCTTTGTGCCAGAACCATGGATGCCAAGCTGAATGCACAGTGCCCCGTTTCCCCTTGTCTTGTAGCTGATGTTGGGATTTAGCCTTACGAGCCTGGGAAAGCCATGTACCGCGAAACCTGTTTCCTGAAGGAATTTTGCCATGAGATATGTAGTGCACATACCCCTGCGTGAGTCCGTATCGTCAAAGGCAAGATACAACTATTCACCGAACCTCCGCTTCCTCATCTGGTATGACTTGATTGCCCTCAGGAAATCGACCTTCCTGAATTCAGGCCAGTAAACATCAGTGAAATAGAGCTCCGAATACGCGCTCTGCCAGATCAGGAAGTTAGACACCCTCTCTTCACCGCTCGTACGGAGTATGAGGTCGGGATCGGGAATGTCCCCGTCATAAAGGTATTCCCTGAATTTTGCTTCCGAAATATCTGAAGGCGTTATCTTCCCTTCCATTCCGTCCTTCAGTATTTTCCTGACTGCGTTGATTATCTCTTCCCTGCCGCCATATCCTACTGCAAGGTTAAGGCGAAAATCCCTGTTTGCTGAAGTGGCTTCCTCCACTTCCCTGATTGTGCTGACCAGGAAGTCTGGCAGATTTATCTTCTCGCCTATGACCTTTACGCCGATGTGATATTTTTTCACCCTCTCGTCATTCATCAGGTCTATAAGGCTCTGGTTTATCAGTTTGAAGAGGAAGTTTATCTCCTTCTTGTCCCGCCTGAAGTTCTCCGTGGAGAATGCGTAAACCGTCACGACCTTTATTCCGATCTCCCTGCACCAGTCGAGCACATCCTCAAGCTTGTTCTTTCCAGCGACATGGCCCTCGTCCGTGCTTATCCCGAGAGCCATTGCGTACCGTCTGTTGCCGTCTGTTATAATGCCTATATGATTGGGCACTTTATTCTGGCTAATCTCGTTCATAAGCGCCTTTTCGTATATCTGGCCAACAAGGTCCCCGACACGTGATGAAATTCCCATTTGTGTTATATCAGTAATGCAACACAGGGAATCAAATTTTTCCTTTCCTGCGTTATGTTGGCAGAATGCCAGGCGCTCTCACGGCATAAGCACAGAAACTTTATGCCGAATCAACATGGCAGAGGGAAATGATTGCATCCGCAAAGAACATTGTCCATATCGTATCCAGTCTTCTGGCAAGGGATAAACCGCCAATGGAGATACGAATCCTGAGCTTCAAGAAGGATCGGTCAATCACCCTGAGGATGTCTCCGGAAGGCACAGTCGAGGTTTCCGAAAATGGCTTTGATCAGAGAACATTTTATTGCAGCATTGAAGACTTGCCAAAATTAATA
The DNA here is from genome assembly GCA_027368075.1 of bacterium. GTDB lineage: Archaea > Thermoplasmatota > Thermoplasmata > Thermoplasmatales > Thermoplasmataceae > B-DKE. The sequence goes on along the minus strand of DAICSO010000005.1, from coordinate 3,648 downwards.
GGAGAGGTCAGCGACAGGGAGTTTCCAAGAAGCCATAATGTGAGGATATCCCTCACGAAAAAATGAGTTAAGAGATTTGACTCAATCTTCCCTGCTGACGCTGTCAAATCCGGTGTAAGGCACTAGCACGTCCGGCACCTTGAAGGATCTGCCTCCATCGTACTGGAAATTCTCCATAATTGCTACCAGTATTCTCTTTGTGGCTATTGCAGTGCCGTTCAGCGTATGGACATACCTGTTTCCGTCCTTGGTCCGGTATTTTATTCCAAGAGACCTTGCCTGGTAATCCGTGTCATTGGATATGGAAACAATTTCCCTGAACTTTCCCTGGGACGGGAACCATGCTTCCATGTCGTATTTTTTCTCTGCAAGGTATCCAAGTTCTCCGGAACAGACATTGACTACTCTGTAAGGAATCCCCAGGCTCTGGTATATCTTCTCGCTGTTGGCAACGATCTCAGCAAAATAATCCCAGGAATCCTCGGGTTTGCAGAATATGAACTGCTCCACCTTGTTGAACTGGTGCACCCTGAATATGCCCTTTGTGTCCTTTCCATGAGCGCCTGCCTCTCTCCTGAAACACTGTGAGGCTCCCGCTACCCTTTCCGGCAGCTCGCCCTCCTCAAGGGTTTCATCCTTCAGCATTGCAGCTATTGCGTGCTCGGACGTCGATATCAGGTAAAGATCCTCTCCCTCTATCTTGTAGAGCGAGTCCTTGAATGTCTCTATGTCCGTCGCTCCTGCCATTGATTCATAGTTGATCATCAGCGGCGGTTCAATCACGGTGAATCCCCTCTCGGCAAGGAAGTCCGTTGCGTAATTGATGAGAGCCTGCTCGATCTTGAAGAGCCTGTTCTTTATGAAGAAGAACCTTGCTCCGGATATTTTCCCTGCCCTGTCCAGATCAACGAGGTCGAGATCCTTTATCATGTCAACATGGCTTGCGGGCCTGTTGTCCAGAAGCTCGTAATCCCCGGAATTGCCTGAATCCCTGAGGAATGTATCCCTGTCATCGCGGAAAACCCTGGCATGCCCGGAATACCTGACCAGCTGGTTGTTCTCGTCACCCCTGCAAGCGGGAACATCGTCATGGAGCAGGTTGGGTATCAGCCGAAGCGTGCCATCCCGCTCATCTGAAATTTTTTTCTGGGCTTCCTCCAGATTGCCAATGCGATCGTTCAATGCCTTGACCATGCCCTTTTCCTTCTCTACATCAGACCCTGCCTTTACGTTCCTGGCGATTACTTCGGTAAGGCTGTTCTTCTCATGTTTTAGGTCGTTGATCTCCCTCAGCTTTTCCCTCCATGCCTCATCAAGCGTGAAGAACCTGTCAAGAACTGACGTATCAAAGAAGCGTTTCTTGCAGGAATCGTAGAATATCTCAGGCTTCTCCCTCAGGAGTCTGACATCTATCATGGTTGAGAAAATGTTGGGGAGTATAATAATTATTCACCGGTCTCAATCCCCTTTATGGATATTGCAGTGTCCGCGCTGATCAAGGAGTGCGCGGATGAATCCCTGGCAGATATAATTCTGCTGCAACGCTGAATTAAGGTACTGGCACTGGAAAGTGACAAAACATATATCTATTGAAGCTGGCTGATGATATTATGACATTTTGCCCGGTATGCGGCTTGAAATTCGAGAGCGGGAACTACCGGATGCTTGCGGAGCACTTTATCTATCAATCCAGGTCAAGCGACTTCCGGCATGTTTCATGGCTGAATAGGAATATATCAAGGAATCTTATGAATGCGGAAGATCTATCAGATTCCCTGGTTTCATTTTACAATATTTCAGGCGGCATTGGAAAGTGGATAATTTCCGATTTTGTGAAAAGATTCAGGGGGGATTCACCGCATCCCTTCATCCTGGCGATGCAGCAATATGATCCTGAAGTGCTCAGGGGCTATGTGGTTGAGCACCACCATTTCCTGAAGCAGTGGATCAGGTCCTGCTCATATGTCATTGCGAAGACCGAATTCGAGGATGTCCAGTCCTATGAGCTGGAGAACGTAATGACAGAACTACACGGTTATGGTGCTTCAGAGCCGTCACACCACGAACTCTTGATAAGGATGGGTGAATCGCTGGGGCTGGACAGAAATTTCATCCTGGAGGAAAAACCGTTGAGAAGAACAGCGGAAGCCATTAAAATATGGAATGACCTTGCCGCCTCGGGAAGCTGGATATCTACAATGACAGCCATGCATTCCCTTGAGCTCGTTGCAAACCGTGATCTGTCTAAGCACGGCGCTAAGTATCCATACTTCAACCCATCCATCCTGTCAGATAGGAATGTTCCTGAAGAGGTTAAGACGTTCTTGAGAGAGGGATATGAAGCCGACGTTTCCCATTCCTATGTCGCACTCGACCTGGCTGAAAAGCACGCAAATAATGAAGATCTTGAGGAAATACAGTACGCTTACTTGCGGTCAGCCGGTGCCTTCAGCGATTATCTTGAGGCAAGACTGGAAAGAGGTGTCATACTTGGAAACAAATAACAAAGAGGGGTGTGCACTATGCAACGCAACCTGGGGAGAATACTACAGGGAAATTGATGGTGACAGGATGTTCTTCTGCTGCAACATATGTGCCGACATATTCGAAAACATGGTGTCAGAGGTCAAGAAGAGAACGGGATGGAAAAGCGTTGACCATGTAGACCTTAACGGGAATTACGCCTCAGGAAGAGAATGCACAGCCAGGTCGGGTGACGAGACTTTCAACTTTTACTTCAGGACTTATTCTGATGGAAGAATGATGAAATTTGAGGAACGCTGACTGCGCCGGATTGGAAATGTCAGTCCGTTCTTGACCATCCGATTGCAGAATCGTCGTCTCTCCTGTCGCCAGTGAAAGGTGTTATGGTCCTTTCCTGAAGTTCCACCTTTGGCTTACGCCATGACGATGTGCCTGCCTCGTTCTTCACGAAGCTGTAGTTGAAGTTTTCCTCGGATAGTTTCATTGTTGATACGAACCCACCGACATAGCTGAATATCGTGAGCGTAAGGATTGCGCTTGGCAAAACCACTGCTATGGTCTTGACAAATCCATAATATGTGTTGAGATCTGTTGCAAAGTTTGATACAACGAAGATTGAGGATCCAGAAACGGTAACTATTCCGCTGCGAAGATATGAAGACATGACTCCGAATGGACCGGATGTGAAAGGCGCGAGGGAAACCATGACAAAGGTTATCAGGGCATCTGCCACCAGAGCAGACATAAGGGATTTGCCTATGGATCCGGATTTCCTGCCTGACATGTACCCGGCTATTCCTGGGCCTGCAATTGGTATCCACCAGAGCAGCATGGAAAAAATGAGGGCGTACATTATCCCCTTCGACTGTGAATAATTCAGAGAGGCTTTTTTCTGTTTCTTTTTGTCCAGGCGGAAAATGCTCTTCACCCTGATTTTTTCGGCTATTTCCTCAAATATTGAACGCTTCCATCCTGTCATACTACGTCAGACATGACACAACAATTTTATATTTAAAGGTATCTTATGAGAAAGGGATAATTTTTTTTTAACTCTTTTGAGCGGGAAGTCCCCTTATGGAGGGATGGAATGAGAGCGAATATTTTTTGTATCGGGAGCGGATAAAGTTTCTGTCCACTGGCAGACAGAATGGAAGAAGGTCGGAT
>DAICSO010000059.1:0-7420 GCA_027368075.1 bacterium | reverse complement strand
AAGAATGGGCGGCTGGTCACCTGTCGGACATGTGGTGGTTCTGGACAACAGAGGGTAGTACAGGGGCAGGGATTTTTCAAGATGGTATCTGTCACCACCTGCAGAACTTGCAACGGGAGGGGAAAGGTTCCGGAGGAGCCATGCCCGGTATGCAAGGGATCAGGAACTCTCGTGGTAAATGAAAACCTGACTGTAAACGTTCCTGCTGGCGCCAGAGACGGGCTCCGGATAAGATTCAAGGGCAAAGGGCAGTCACAGAATGGCTATGTTGGCGATCTTTACATAGTGCTTTCTGTGCGTCCCGAAAATGGAATAACTAGGAAGGAGGATGATCTTTACCTTTCCCGGGAGATAAGCTTCCCAGATCAATACCTATTATTTTTGACATTTTATTACCTCTTTGATACTATCACTTTTGCGTAGCGAAGGACATCGCCATTTAATTTATAGCCTTTTTGTACTTCCGCTACAACCTTTCCCTCTTCTCCATCGGTAGTCGTTGCGATCACCTCATGCAAGTAAGGGTTAAAAGTTTCACCCACGGCTTTTATGGGTTCAAGTCCCGATGTGGCAAGAATGCTGAGTGCCTGGTCCCTTATTGGAATTATCCCGCGATTCTCGTCCGAGGATTGGATCGCTGAATCCAGAGAATCCAGCACTTGGAGAAAGTTCTTCATCAGCGAGCTGTTTGCGCTCTTTCTTATGGAAGCTATCTCGCGATCCTTCGCCTTCATGAGATTTTCTGCATCTGCACGCTCCCTGATGAACATGTCCTTGTATTTCTTTGATTCATTTTTCGCTTTTTCTATTTCTTCCCTCATCTTCCTCAACCTGGAGTCGACAGATTTTTGCCTGATCTGCCTGCTAGATTCAATATCACTGTCCAAGGGCTGCAACAGGGATAATTCACTTGTATCCGAGACTTGCATAGGCAGGTATATTTGTTCTTCTACATAAATATAACTATTTTCCGTACTATCTGTGAAAGGGCAAAGGGGACTTCCTTCAACCGAAAATTGTTTAATATTAGTGAGTTTTTCTGATCATATGGAGCCGCCTGATTCAATCTCGTTCCTGATGCGTGTTTTTCATTCGCTTGAAACCCCTCGGGTGATTTCCATTGATCTGGAAACACTGATAGAGAAGAAGGATGATTTCCTGAATGGTGAGAGGATCATCGCTGTTTCCATGAGTTACCGGCCTGACTCAATAAAGACAAAGGTTTTCGTTGCCGAAGACGACTCTAAATTGTCAGAGTTGAAGATTCTCAGGAATATGGACAAATTCCTTGGAGAATACCAGCCAAATGTCATAATAGGTTACAACCACAGCGGATATGACATCCCGCTCATTCAGTCAAAGTTGCGGAAGCTATCCTATTCCGATCAGCTTTGGAATTTTAAGTATTACACCGGAACCGCGATAGTTACTGATATGATGTATGTTATTGCAGAAGACCTGGAGGCGGTCGAAGATTACAGGATAAGGAAGCTTCGGGATGTAGTTGCTCACCCAAGATACTCGGGGCTGGAGCTTAGGAGGAAGAAAGAGAATGTGATCCTGGAAGGAATGACTGTAGGACAGGCAATAAAGCATCTTTGGCTGCGGGACAGGGAAAGGTTCATGGAATATTGCGAAGGGGACACTGAAGACGTCCTCAGAATTTTTTATCACATATTTTTTAATCTATGAACGGGCATGTCTCATCGCAGTTTAGCACATTATTCCAAATGATCTCCACTAGATGTTCTTTCAAGGAGGAACTCCGTACTGATGTCTCTGGTCTCAGTACCACGGGCAAACCAGATAATGGCTGCAACAAGGCCCAACCCCCAAAGTCCAAGATTGTAAGCCAACGTGTATTCCAGGCCAAATCCACCCGTCAGAAAAATTGAGAATATATACGCAACCATCGGAAATACCCGAATTAGTCCAATCATGGTGGATCGGTGTTGCGTCGCGAATAGTTCAGGTTCCAGATTTGTCCTGGACGCCCATGCAAATTCGCTGAAGAACATATTGACAAACAGCAGAGGCATAAATATGAGGAAGTTTCCGAGCGCTCCCGAAAGTAACAGGATGGACAGCATTGTCAAGAAACCTCCTCCGTAAGCGAATAGCGTGTAATTTTTCCTGCCCTTAGCGATCAGCGGAACTGCAATGAATCCTGCTATTGTCGCACCGACGAGAGCAACCAGGCTGATGGGAAGATAGTTGGCATTGCCGAATTCAAGGGGTTCGATTATGAAGGCCATAAGGCCGAAAGTGAGGTATTGCGATACACCCATGGCAACCAGAATGGCAAAACTGAATTTTCTGTTTGGCTCCCTGATGCGCATCTCCGATCCCTGTATTCCGAGATCAGTGGATATGATCTTTGCTTCTTCCATTCTCCCCTTGATGTTTAGCCACCTGAAGGACTCCGGCATTCTGAATCTTGCATAGACAAGGTACAATATCACTGCAAAGGCAGAAATAAGCAGGAAAATTCTATCTTCGAAGATGCCTATCAGCGGAGAAACCATGAGAAGAGCGGCAGTGAATGCGCTGCCAGCATTGTTAAAATTAGGAGCAAGAGTCAGGTTTCTTGACCTCTCCTTGACTGGTGTATCCTCGGCTATGAGCGAGAGCGAAGGCGCCTCCTCCCCTCCAACACCCAAGCCGGCAATAAAGAGGCCTGCTATGAACAGAAAATAATTGATCGAGATAGAGACTGCAAGTATTCCCGCAGCATAGGACATCATTGTAATGATGAATGTCTTTTTTCGCCCTATGTGGTCTGCCAGCACCCCTATCAAAACATTTCCAAGCAGCGTTCCCAATGGAGCGCAGATGAGAAGTATGAGTTCCATCTGAAAAGATATATTTGCCAGAAACGGCCATGAAAGCGATGATGGCCCAAGATCTGCCACGATTCCCCATATGAAGAAACCGAACGACGTTGAAATGAAAAGAGATTGTCCAGTCACTCTATGGTAAGTTCCAGATTTACCGGGATTTAGTCCTTCTTTTTCAAGAAATGGTTCATCATTCATATTCAGGTTCCTCCGCCGGCATTACCCGGATCAGGTTCAATGGGTCGGCTTTCTATGCCCTCTCAGCCCTCTTCGAGCTCCCCAATGTGCATTGCTTTATTTCAATTTGATATAAAATATCATTGATGCATTCCCCGTCACGTTATGAGGAAAATCTTCAAAGGCTTCTCGCTAGAATTTGACAGGGAAGGTATGTACTTTTGAAGCGTAAGCATATTAGAAAATATTTAATAGGATTGTTAAATCAACTCTCGTTCTTTTCTGGACGTGAAAAAATGGATCAAACTTTACAAACTGGAACGACTACGGTCGGTATAACCCTGAAAGACACAGTTATTATGGGTACTGAGAGAAGAGTGACAATGGATCATTTCATCATGCACAAGGATGGAAAGAAACTCCATCAGATTGACACCTATGCAGGGATGACAATCGCCGGTCTGGTTGGAGACGCCCAGGTGCTTGTAAGATACATGAAGGCTGAGCTCGAAATCTACAGACTTCAGCGGAAATTCAACATGCCCATTGAGGCTGTTGCAACACTGCTGTCCAACATTCTTAATCAGTCGAAATACTATCCATATATGGTACAGATACTCATTGGCGGCATAGATAAGTCTCCACACATATTTTCTGTCGATGCTGCTGGGGGATCTGTCGAAGATGTATATGCCAGCACTGGTTCGGGATCGCCCTTTGTATATGGTGTCCTTGAGACTGGTTACAGCAAGGACCTAAAAGTTGACGATGGCATCGATCTTGTAATAAGGGCTATATCTGCTGCAAAACAGAGGGACTCTGCTTCTGGTGGCAAAATTGATATAGCGGTAATCGATAGCAAGAATGGTTACGTCGACTTAACAGAGGAAGAAGTAGCCGAAAGAATTAAAAAACTTAAAATCCCCCAATAATTATTTATTTTATCCTACAATTCAAATTCGATTTATACTAGTTTAATGGAGAGTTAGTAGTAATGTCTTTTAGAGATTACCTGTCAGAAGCGAGACAGATATTTGACAAGCTGTACCCGAATAATCAGATTACAGAAGTTGATTACGAGGGGCCGACCATAGTTGTATATACAAAGGACGAAAACCTCTTCTCAAAAAGGGAGGACCTTGCAAAGCAGATTGCCCAGGAGATGAGGAGGAGAATCGCCATCAGACCAGACCCCTCAATAATGATGCCCGAGAAGGAGGCTGAGGATCGGATAAAAAGCATCGTTCCGGAGAAGGCTGGGCTTCAGGACGTGTACTTTGAACCCGATACTGGAGAGGTGGTTCTCGAAGCTGACGAACCATCGATAATCACGTCCAGAAATTCTGACCTTATTGTTCAGATCAAATCTGCGACTAAATGGTCGCCCCGGGTCGTCAGGGCACCGCCAATAAATTCCCGGACTGTAAAGGAGATGCGTGAATTCCTGCGTGATGTGAAGCAGGAAAGAAAAGAATTCCTTCACAAGCTTGGGGAGAAGCTGAATATTCCGCCAATGCCAGGTGAAACCTGGATCAGGATCACTGCCCTTGGCGGGCACAGGGAGGTTGGACGCAGCTCAACCCTGGTAAGCACCAACAACTCCAAGGTACTGGTTGATGTCGGAATGCTCAATTCCAATGACATAGACGAACAGCCATGGGAAGGTGCCCCGTATCTTTATCTTCCTGAAGTGCAGCCATTTTCATCCATAGACGCTGTTGTGCTGACGCACGCACACCTTGATCATTCAGGACTGCTCCCTATACTCTTCAAGTATGGATATGATGGACCAGTGTACATGACGCAACCAACCAGGGACCTGTCCGCACTACTTCAGAACGATTACATTAAGGTTGCTCATGCTGAAGGCCACAAGGCCCCATACGAATCCAAACATATAAGGGAAATGCTCAAAAGGACCGTTGTTTTGAGATACAACGAAACCACTGACATAACACGGGACATGAGGCTCACCCTTTATAATGCAGGTCATATCCTCGGGTCATCCTCTGTTCACCTGCATATTGGAGACGGACTCTACAACATAGTTCTGAGCGGCGATGTAAAATTCGAAAAATCTTGGCTCTTCAACCCCGCAAACAACAAGTTCCCCAGGGTAGAGACCTTCATGACTGAATCAACCTATGCAGGGAGGGATGATTACTTTTATACCAGAACGGACGCTTCAAACACACTGATAGATATAGTGAATCGAACCTTTGAAAGAGGGGGGTCGGTAGTAATACCGGTTTTTGCCGTTGGAAGGAGCCAGGAGGTCATGCTGGTCCTGGAACAGGCAATGCGGGATGGGGCAATAAAAAACGTTCCCGTGTATGTGGATGGAATGATTATGGAGGCTACAGCAATCCACGCAGCCTATCCGGAATTCCTGAACAAGGGCTTGAGGGAGAATATAATGATAAAGGGAGAGAACCCTTTTCTTAGCCCCATATTCAAGAAAGTTGAGACCAGGGAGCAGAGGCAGAACATATGCGATTCCGTGGATAACCAGATAGTTCTTGCCACCTCTGGAATGATGAGTGGTGGACCTGTGATGGAGTACTTCAAGTCATGGTCTGAAAGCCCGAAGCATACACTTGTATTTGTCGGGTACCAGGCTGATGGGACTCTTGGTAGAAGAATTCAAAGAGGAGCAAAGGAGCTCACCCTGTCCGATGGTGGAAAGCTCACGAAGTTCCAGATAAAGATGTCAATTGAAGTTGCAGAAGGATTTTCAGGGCATTCAGACAAGAAGCAGCTGCTGGCTTACATAGCAACCATGCAACCAAAGCCCCATAGAATCCTGGTAAATCATGGGGATGGAGAGAAATGCTACGAGTTCGCTAAACTTATTCGCAACAAGTATGGAATCGAGGGCATGGCACTCAAAAATCTCGAAACGGTAAGAGTTTACTGATCAATCTACTGGTACAATATTGTACCAATAACCAGATATCTCGCGTCTTTGATAAACCCTCATGCTAAAACAGCTAACAATAGGCATAGTGATTTCCATGCTTATGCTGGGAACCGCGTCCATTGCACTTGCTGATTCGAATGGAAGTGACAATGTGACCGGGAACATTTTTACATATTCCCAGCAGCAGAATGGAAATCTAACAAATGTGGCATACGGCACCACTGTCCTCGCTTCGAACGTTAACGCAACCGGATACCCTGTCTCATCATCAAGCACTGGTACAGTATCTACAAAGACAATGACAATTTTCAACGGGATGGAGTCGAAGTCGTTTCTGCTGGCAACTGACCATTATAACCAGCTCTCTGCTGGAAAGAGCAACGTGACTATCTCGTTCAATCTCACTGTCAATGCCTCAATGACCGGAAAAAGTCTTGAAAACCTTGACCTGGGAGACAACCCATATGGTGTCAATTCCAGCAACTGGGTAGTATACCTGCTTGACACACCGAATCTCACCGGGTACCTGATATCCAACGGCAATCCGATCAAAACGTCGGATACTCAGATAACATTCTACAGCAATAAGATGACTGGATCCTATCCGCTGGTCGCCGGATTCATATCAAGGGGAAATGCAGAGTCGTTGCTTGAGAAATATTCCATGGACCACCACGAAGATAAATTCACCTATAACGCAACCAGTGGCAATGTCAGTGGGAGCTTTTTGAGCTTCGTGTTCAACAGCACCAATGGAAACATTACTGATTTCACCTCCAAACTTGCGAACAGGGAAGTATTCAGCAACATAAACGTCAGTGGAAATGGCACTCTGCTTGCACAGAACGACCTTCCGGTCTTCCACTCCTCAGTGATCACAGTCGGAGGGATGTTTGTCTATAGCAACGGGTCAAAGCTATATTCCATTCACAATAACCCAACTCTTCAGTCGAGCTTCCTGGTATACAACGGGACAATGAACTTCATGCTTGGAAAAGGCCTCATTGCAACAAATTTCACTACCGTTGGCAAAGACACTAATTACAATCTATCAAAGATGGGATCAAACCTCAGCTATGACGCAAACACAACCTTCGAATTTGACCATGAATTTGGAGCGGGTCACAACACCGTTGCAATATCGGGTAATGGTTTTCTGGGATTCCTCCTGGTTAACAACGCAAATGTAACGATAGCCAATGGCTTGCTGACCATATCATCCCCGCTCAACTCCACTGCAAAGGTTTCTTTCCTTGCTCCACCCGGACTTCAGGACCTTAACAGCACGATCCAGAACCGTCTACAATACGCCATGGCACACGGAAGACTGGCAGGGCAGATATCAATAAACTTCGTTAACTCGACGATCTCCAACCTGACAATGAACCTCAATTCCTCGGTCAACTTCTCAATCTATCAAAGATGGGATCAAACCTCAGCTATGACGCAAACACAACCTTCGAATTTGACCATGAATTTGGAGCGG
>DAICSO010000058.1:0-7631 GCA_027368075.1 bacterium | reverse complement strand
GAAAATCCGGTGATGGCGAAGAGCGTGATTATATAGAGAACGTAGGCGATCCCACGGACACCGGCTATGCCTTTTCCGCCTATGATGTTCTTGCCGGGGATTATGGAAATATTCCACTTATTGGAGTAAGTGAATGTACCTCCACTGTATATGTCGTTTCCCTTCCCACCCGGGCTGACTGCGGGAGCAGTTCCGGAGAAAAAGTTGTTATAGATTGTATTGTTTGAACTGTAAAGCTCCAGACCCACCGGTGAATTGCTGTTCAGGAAATACTGGTCCAGGGCATTGGTGACAGTAGCATCGATGGAAAAGACGTTTCCTGTAACAGTATTGTTCGAATGAGTGCTGTTGGGATTGTAAATGATCATTGAACTTCCCTGGCTGGCGAAATAATTCCCCGTTATGTTGATGTCAGTTGAATTCCACAGCAAAATGTTTGCAGCGGGGAATCCAGTTAATGCCCCAGAGAACCATCCAGAGACATAGGAAGAGTTCTCTATGCTTATATTGGACGACCCGTATACCAGCATGCTCAGGTAATTGACCTCCGGAAGGCCGGCAGTCGTGAGCTGGAGAAGATCAGAAGCGGGGTAGCTCACCCGGAATGATGGCGGGTCTATTATTGCATGATCCGACACATTTGAAATCATCAGCCCTCCGAAGACAGGGAAAGTGAAGTCATTCATCTCTGTGAACAACTGGTTCAGACTGCTGCTTTCATTGGATCCGAACAGGACATAGGGTGAAGCTGCAGTGCCGGACCCGTTGTAGCTGATATTTTTCAGCTGGCTGTTTCCATCTGCAAACAGTGGGGTGTATATGCCGGTGGCATAGTTCAATGAAAGGGTTATATCATTTTGACCGGAAGAAGCCAGTTTCATCTGAAAAGGATCATGGTTGCTCATAAGAGCTTCCGCTGAATAGTTACCTGGAGGCAGGATGTACTCGAAAGATCCGTTCTGATCAGTTGGCGCCCATTCCGCTGAACTGGCGTTGAAGCTGTTTCCAGCATTAATAAACATGAACCCGTTTGACGGCGAAAGTTTGCCGCTATAGTCAGCGAATCCGCTTTTGACCGAGCTTATTCCGCTTGTGTTTCCCGTGTTCCACAAACCATATAGCAGCGAAGGCCCTTCATTCAGGTGCACTGTATGGCTTGTGGAATAATACGCTGATGTCCCTTCAGACGTTTCTCCTGTATCTGTACCGAAGTCATAGGCGGAGGGGACGCTCTTGTAGGCTGAATGTGATATGTACTTCAGGCTCATGCTTGCGCTGATGTTGTATATTGAGGTGGTGCTTCCGCCACCCGGCCCTCCGATCATGAATTCCGCATCATAGAGAAGGCCATTGGGAGCAAGCTCATTGCCATTCACCGAGAAGTTGGCAGGCTTTGCCGTATACCCCGCAGGTTGGCCGCCAGCGGAATTGAAAGTCACTTGGTCGAATGTTCCAGATTTTGTTTTCTGGGACCCATTTATATTTCCTGTCAGGCTATAATTGAAGAACACGGTGTTGTTGGCAGTCCCATTATTAGTGGAGTTAAGGTAAAGGCTGATCGTGAAGGGCATGGTAACGGTGAAACTTGGGCCAAGCGCTATGTGAACGCCAGGGTAATTGATAACGTTACCGTTGCTATGTAGTATCGTTCCAGGTTCCATAACGGAGGTCGGGCTGGAAAAGTTCCACACATTGTCCTCAAGGGAGAGGTTGTGAGTTCTAGTGGAGTAAACCATGACATTTTGTGTCCAGTATGAATAACTATCATTTCCCTTTACGGTGGCGTTTCCGAGAACTGCGTTGAGCTGTACAGATACCGTATTTGGTGCATCGTTCAGGAGATAGAAATCACTCAGGTTATTGACCATGAGGGTGCCCTTGAAGCTTGAAGTATTATAGCTCTCACCCGTCCCATTTACGACGCCGAAGTCACCAATGCCCATCGGAGCGGGTGCCGAAGAGTAAAGCGGCGAGACATGTCCGTTAGCAATGCCTACATTTGCATTTATGTTTGGAAGAAACAGAAACCTGTTCATCGCACCAGACGCATTAGCGATGCCCGTTACGGTTGAAGCCAGAGCCTTTGCTGTGGAAATTGGTTGCGAGATGTTGCTGCCGGCAGCAGTTGCTGATGGCTGGAGAACTCCGTTATGCAATGATGTCTGTGATGCGTTACTATTGCCATGAATCAGGGGAACATAAAGGCCAGAGAGTATGGTGATTGAAACAATGACGATCACGCCTGCCAATATCAAGCTTCTTCCGTGGAATTTCATAGTGGGCTGATGCAAATCCGCTCTTAAAAAGATTAGCTAACCTGGGGGCTTTGAGGAGGTAAGACCTAAAATCACTTGCTTGCGAGCGGACCAGGTAGTTTTGTGGGATAAAACATGCGGTCGCGGAAGAGCTTACCCATCGTTTCATTGTCAGCTTGAACGAGGGCTTCATGGAAGTCCGCTTTCTTCTCCTTCTCCTGAAATATAGGATAAGTCGTCAATATTGACCTTGCCTGGTTGAGCCCCAGATACTTCCTCGTGTAGCTCGAGGACGAGTACTTGTAGGTTGTCAAGAATTCGCTGTTAAACCTGTACCTCGCGTATTCAAGTGTTTTGTTGAAATAGATTCTAAGGTATTCCTGTTCCTCTGCAGGAAGGCTGGCGAACAGAATCTGTATGGGGTGTGTCCTGTACTTCTTTCCGGATACTACAATGGCATCAGCATTGAACTCCTCTCTTATATTGTAGAGCCCGCATCTTCCTTTCCAGCTGCCGGAGTCGAGGGTTCTTAGAAAAAGTATGTTACTCCTGATAATCGAAATGGTATCATCGTTTATCATGTATTCTCGTTTGGCATACGTGCGGTTGGAAAAACAGCTCACGTCAACCACATGTGTCTTGTAGTTCCCTGGCCTGGCCAATAGTTCCTCTTCCGATAGGTAAAACCTGAATTTCAGGTCATTTTTTGGAAGGTCGGAGAGAAAGTCATCGAAGAAGAGGCCGGCGCGATAATCATTTCTCCTATCAAGGGTGATATTGGAGCTAGAGGTCGTGTCTCCCACAGTGGTGACTGGAAGAGTAAAGTTTTGAGCTTTCCCGGAGGATTTCTCGAAGAAGCATATCACAACATTTGTACCTGTATACTGGAAAATTCTCTTCTCAATCACTGTTGCCTTTTCCAGCCTGTATTTTGAAAATAGCAATTTCCTGATTTCGTTTGAGACTGAATTGCCGTAAAGGAAATTTGAGGGTATTATATACACCATTTTATCCAGTCCCTCCTCAAAATCTCGCAGCAGCGCGATTTGATAAAGATCCTGCAATCCGCTTGCACTGCCGGTGAAATAGCTGAGGTATGGTCTGACGGACGGGGTCTTTGCAATATATCCTAGGTATAGATATGGTGGGTTTGTAATATGGAAAACCCTGAATTTTGTATTCAACCTCGGGAATGCCTTCATGCCATCGTTTGTTAAGATGTTCTTCTCGGCTATATCAAGCGGAATGCCGTATCCAGCGGCTTTTTCCCGTGATCGTAACACCGCATCCTCGCTGACATCAGAAAGGAAGACATGATCTTCGAAGAACTGGATGCGATGAGATTCATCTACATGTTCAAGCATTGGCAAGATGAGGTTGCCCTCACCGCAGAAATTGTCTGTCCAAGCATAATCTAACAACCTGTCACTTATGTTCGGGTAAATGTAATCCTCAAAAATATCGACTGGGGTAAGGTGACTGCCAAAATTCCTCCTTCTTTCCCTTTCCATTCCATTATTCATGGTTTTGCATTCCTTGGGTTCCATTTCTCCATCCTTCAATTGCACCAGACCAATTAATTTTTAGCCCAGTGGATGGATCTGGTTCCCTTGTTGGAGCACCCATGCTCTAAGGATAAACTCTTTATCACATTCAATATACTTGCCATAATGAAATACAATCAACCCCCTGACTTCTGGAACTCAATCCTGGCCAGGGCACTGATTGATGGAGAGTTGACTGTCAGAAAGTCCGACGATTTTGGAAATCGCGTTCCTGAACCTTCCTCAAGCGGACTTTTCAGAAGGTCCGTGGGGGAGCCGAAGGGCCAGATTGCGGACTGGCGTGCTTCAATAGAAGGATCGGTACGCGGAGTGCATGTGCTTGAATACAGTGACAGGTATGAGATACACGTCGATAGTTTTGACCCATATAAGAGGCCGTTTCAGCATATATTGTTTGATAGCCCTAAAACAGGCATGGCGTTGTTGATGGGCGGAATCGGTGCCGCACTGTTTATTAGAAACCTCATAAGAAAAAAATGAGGCAAAACATGGTGCTTTCCAGGCAGGCTGACTTTCCAATGTCATCCAGAGGTAGTTGAACATGCCGTCCCAGACAAGGGGCTATCTCATGGTCATTGTAGCGGCCTCGCTCTGGGGGCTCTCGGGCACCGCTGCCCAGGACCTTTTCCACAGCTATGGCTTCCAACCGATCTGGCTGGTGGAAATTCGCATGCTTTTTTCTGGGGTTCTGCTGCTTATCATTTACCGTCTTCTTCTGCCAGATAACCCGGCGATAGGAAAGATGGGTTGGAAGGACGTACTGTCCATGGTTATCTTCGGAATAGCCGGACTGCTCGCCGTCCAGCTGGCGTATTTCGTGACAATAGATTACAGCAACGCCGGTACAGCCACTCTCCTGCAGTATGTCGCCCCATTTTTTATAATGGTATGGCTTGTGTTGACTGGATCGAAACGGGTCTATGCATTCGAACTAGTCTCGGTGCTGGTAGCAATGAGTGGACTCTTTCTACTGCTTACCGATGGAAGCCTTACTGGCATCAAGGTCTCTTATCTGGCGATATACTGGGGAATTGGATCAGCGCTTGCGGCCGCTTTCTATACGGTATATCCATACAGGCTCATAGACAGGTTCAACACGCTCCTCGTAACCGGTCTGGGAATGATCTTCGGATCGCTGGTGCTGATGCCCATATATTTCCCGTGGAACCTTTCCCGCTTCAGCATCAATGCTGTTTCTGTCTCACTGGTTATTTTCGTCGTCTTGCTGGGCACCGCATTGCCTTTCATGCTATATATTGGAAGCCTGAGGCATATCAGTCCGTCAAGTGCAAGCATCCTCTCTGTTTTTGAACCGCTCAGCGCAGTTGCAGCCACAGTTCTTCTGCTTGGAACAAGGCTGGGCGGATTCCAGATGGTCGGTGGTGTTCTCATAGTTGCGTCAACGGTCATAATCAGCGTGAAGGGTGGCATTTCAAGACCGAATTCCAGATCGGCCCTATGATTCAATCCCACTTCGTTCTCAACTGTTCATTTCCTTGAAAATCTCATCGTATATATTCTGCTCTGGCTCTTCCTCGTGTACCGCATCTGCGGCTTTGTAGATATTTCCTTTCTTGTAGGTCCACTGGTTTATTCTCCATGGCTTACCCCTGACTATGTTGACCTCTTCCCTGTGTGTCTCAAGGAATCCATATTCCTCAAGGTTATAGAAAACGTCCCTTTCAGGGGCAGAGAGAACATTGTCCAGCACGTAGTCTTCGTAGCCGAAGAATGAAAGAACAAAATCACAGAGTTCTTCCACGTCGCTGTGAATCATCCCCTTTTTACCGTATGTATTTTCGAGAGCCTTTATCAGGGTCTCCCTAGTCATTACGGACATTGATGGTCTCGTGCTCTATTATAACATGCATATTAAATTTTTGTAACTTTATGGCACCTTATTACAGCCGCTCCGTAAAGAAATACTGGCATAAATAAATTCAGACCTCTCGTGTCCTATGTAGCTGTAACATCAATAATGGTGTTTTCAAATGCCCGGAACTCAAGCTCGCTGTTTAGCGGTATAATCTGGTTTTCCTTGTACTTGGAGTTTGATCCGGAAACCATGAGTCCGTTTCCGCGAAGCACCCTAGCCACTGAGTTCTTCCCAGATGGTATCTTCTGTGATTTTCCGGACTTGATAAAGTATTCCACAATGCTGCTCTTTCCATGCGAATAGAGGTTCTTGATATATCCTGATGGAGTATCGGTCCTGTTGGAATACTCCTCCCTCACCATTTCAAGGTCCTTTTCACTGTCAATCCCCATCCACATTGTATCCTCCCTGTAGACACATACTTCCTTTGCGGCTACAAGTTTTGGAAATACCGTTGTCTCGACATCCTTGTCGAAATAATCATCAAAGAAATACTTGAATACCGGTCTTCTCAGGAAATAGAAGCCGGCATTTATATAATAGTCCAGATAGGGCTTCTCCTTAAAAGAGAGAACCTCATCGCCGAAGGTCTCAACAACACCATAGGGACTCTTCATCCTGGTTACAAACATTGTCATTCCATATTTTGAATTCTGTGCAAATTCGACGAATCTGTCAATATTCAGGTCAGTTACGGTGTCGCCGTTCCTCAGTATTATGTCCTCGTCAGATCTGTGTTCAAGCAGGTTCCGGATCGAAAATAGAGTACCCAGGGGTTTTTCCTCGCGGAAGTAGTGGAACCTGACCTCTCCATCTGTCTCGCCATACCGCTCCTCTATCTTGTGGCCGAGGTATCCTGAAAGTATGTATATTTCCTCTACTCCTATGTTCTTGAAATCGTAGATCTGTCGATCCATGATTGTATAGTTTTCCTTGATGTTTATCAATGTCTTGGGAATCTCGTCTGTAATCGGCTTAAGCCTTTTTCCGTATCCTCCGGCCAGTATTACCCCAATCATTGTTGGCTATGATCACCTTATATATTTTTTATTTGCTCCGATTCAGTCTTCCTTAACATCAGCATTCAAGTTATTCATTCCATCGCATAGATCACGCGTGGGATTATGGTGAAGCAGGCATAACCTGTATTCTATCCTGGACTAGGGAACTAAACCGCTTTTCGCATTTATCTATCGGAAAGCCGAGAATTTCCATTGGATTTCCACTCTTCCTTCAACAGTCCGTAATATAACTGATCAAAATACTTTCCCCTGAACATAATGCGTTGCCTGAGATTGCCTTCAAGCGTAAACCCGAGTCTATCCAGAAGTCCGGTGGACGGTCCGTTTTCACTGAATGGGCAGGCTTCAATCCTGTTCAGCAACATTCCATTGAACCCGAATTCAACAACAGCGGAGGCTGCCTCAGATGCAATCCCCCTGCCCCAGTAGGATCTGTTAAGCTCATAACCGAGCTCCGCGCACCCAGACTCGCTATCAATGTGCCATAGGGTGCAGTTGCCGATTACACTCTTCTCTCCAATAAGGCTTATGAACCACATAATTCCCTCCCCAGCTCTATATGTGGAGTGGAGCCTTTCAATCCAACCTTCGGCCTGTTCCATGCTAGTATAGGGTTCTGCGCAGTATGGCAATGTCACCAGCGAGTCAGACTTGATTGAAAATACAGCTTGTGCATCCTCATGCTGAGGCTGACGGAGCACCAACCTTTTCGTCTTAATGGTTGGGAAATCTGAAAATACGGACTCAGGAATCAAACTTGTCTCACCTCAGACATTATTTGAATAAATATTTGAATTTATCTCTTTTGAGCGGAAAGTCCCCTTCTGGAGGGAGGGATGAGAGCGAATATTTTTTGTATCGGGAGCGGATAAAGTTTCTGTCTACTGGCAGACAGAATGGAAGAAGGTCGGAT
>DAICSO010000057.1:0-7799 GCA_027368075.1 bacterium | reverse complement strand
GCACATCATTCCCAGAATAATTTACCACTACGGATAAACCGCTATGTACGCCATCAGGCTGATGATCGCTACCTGAAAAATCATCTGTGCCAGTGCACCGCCTGAGATAATGGCAAGGCAGTCAGAAATCTTTTTGCTGTTTACCGTATCCATGCGCATTTCCCGGAGGATCAGCCATGAGTATGGTACTATTGTTGCAAAGCCTATGGCGAAAACCATGCCTCCAACTACAAGGATTGAGTCAATGATCCAGGATGAATGGCTGAAAATCCCCTCATTTACTGCCAGTATATAGCCAGCTGTTGGAGTTAGAACTGATGCGGCAGGAATGAAGAACAATGTCATAGGAAGGAGCCTCCACGCCACATTCTTCTTCGTGTCAGAATCCAGAGTGCGTATCACAAAGGCAAAGATCAGGCCAAGGAATACATCAACGCCTGTCCAGATTGCACCAAGAAGCACATGAACATAGTCGAGCCATAACAGGTTAGCTGAAGCAAATGCTAGCACGAACGCCAATGTTGGCAGTGCAACCGCCAGCAATCCGGCTCTGATAACGCTCTTCATTTCCCTTTCATTTACGGTCATAGAGGGACCCCGGTTGCGAAATGCGCCATAAACAATATTATCACGATTTGAAGGACGAGCTGGATCGCCGAGATCCTTATGTTCAGCATGGTCAGTCTCACTATCTTGGCCCTGTCCCGCGATCCGCCGAGAATTTCCAAGTAAACCCTGAGCTCATTGGGCAGGAAAATGACCAGCCCCTGTATGGTCAGAACCAGTGCAATGATAGCAACTGCCATGAAATACGGGGAGGCGAATGAAATGTGCATAGCTAGCGCGAGATAAATACCAGCAGTTACAGCCGTGGTTGAGATCGAAGGCATGAAAAAGAGCATTGTTGGGGTGAGTCTCCTGGAGATCTCAAGCTTCTGGTCATTTGGCAGTCCAGACATTATGAACGAAAAGAAAAGCCCCATAACGAGGTCCATCCCCGTCCATGCAGAACCGGATACGACGTGAAAATACTCAAGAAAGTAAAAATTTCCGCTGTAAATAATTACTACGAGAATTACCGGCGGAACCATCAGCATGGGCAGACCCCTGTACAGCGAATTCCTGATCGTGAATGATGCTTGCATCTTGATTTCCGGATCTGCTATCAATACAGAAATTAAATTGCATCTCAATAATAAAATTATTGTAGTCTACTACGGCAATAATTGTAAACGGACAAATACTATCATGAGATACCATGCCATGATAAATGAATCCTACGTAGACATTGGCGGGCATAAGGTATTTTACAGATCATCCTTTTCAAAGGACCATAAGGGATCGCTGGTGCTTCTTCATGGGAGAAGTTTTACTTCAAATGACTGGATAGGAATTAAGGCGTTTGACATATTCTCCGCTATGGGATATGATGTGTATGCCCCGGATTATCCCGGATTTGGAAATTCGCAGAACAACCCTGAGTATAAGTTTTCGAGGGATTTCAAGAACTCCTCAAAATTTGTGCTCGATTTTAGCGGAAAACTCGGGCTACTTGGTTTCACCCTTGTGGGACCATCCATGGGTGGAGGTATCACCCTGAGGACACTCATTGATTATCCAGACATCGTCTCTTCCGCAGTTGTCATCGGGTCGTCCGGCGTGGAGCCGATGAAGGATGAGCTTCCGCGAGTTGATGCTCCTATGCTCATACTGTGGGGAGAATTTGACGACGTCATAAAGAAGGAAGATGGAGTCATCCTGAAAAACCTTGTAAAGAATTCAGAACTCAATATTGTACCGGGAGCGACGCATCCTGTATATCTGGATAACCCCCCATTCTTCTTTGGCGAAATGAAGAAATTTCTGGAAAGACAGAAGAACTGAACGGGCACTTCCGAACCGTCTCCTGGGAATCTCAGGACTGTATGCTTCTTATTGCGGAATCAATGTCCTCCAAAATGTCAGCAGGGTCCTCTATTCCTACCGAGAGCCTGAATAGATCCGGAGTTACCCCAATCCTCTTTTTTTCCTCATCCGAAAGTCCGCGATGTGACATCGTGAATGGATTGGAGATGGTAGTTTCTGCCCCTCCCAGAGTATTTGCCGGAACGCAGATCCGCAGGTGATCCATGAACTTTACTTCATTGCCCCTTCCGTTCCTTACACGGAAAGATATAACGCCTCCGAATCCTGTCAGCATTTCCCTTGCTACAGAGTGATCCGGGTGTGATTTCAGTCCGGGGTAGATCACGTCCTCCAAAAGAGGGTTTTCAGACAGTACCTCTGATATCCTTAAGGCTGAGGCATTTATGGCATCCATCCGCACCTTGAGCGTCCTTATTCCCCTCATTACCAGAAAGGCGGTATTTGGATCCATGGATGGGCCGAGGGTCCTGCGGAGATCGTCTATCCTCTGCACCTCCTTCCTGCTTCCGGCAACCAGACCTGCTATAACGTCATTATGGCCGGCGATGAACTTGGAAGCGCTGTGCATGACAAGATTTGCACCGAAGGAAAGCGGCTTCTGGTTTACCGGAGTGGCGAGGGTTGAGTCCACGAAAATCCTGCAACCAGAAGGGCCCGCTGCCTTTGCGATCCGCCTGATGTCGTTAACCCTCAATATGGGGTTGGTCAAGCTCTCAAATATTGCAATGTCCGCACCTTTCTCTATCTCAGAGACCAGGCTGTCGGTGCCGGGATCAACCGCCCTTACTGAGACCTTCCAGGACGAAAGAAATTCTGTGGCAAACTTGTAGGTCCTTGCAAACATATCCCTCTGAACTATCAACCTGGATCCTGGCTTCAGGTTGGCCAGCAGCGAGGTTGTAACTGCACCCATGCCGGAGGAAAACGAAGCACCGGATTCCGCATCCTCGAGCTCTGCGATCTTGTCGGAAAGTGCCTCGACTGTTGGATTGAACTCCCGGGAATACCTGTATCTCTCCCCAAGCGGCATCTGGTAAGCGCTTGTCTGATAAATGGGGAAAACGAGTGATCCGTTGGTCTTCTCTATCCTTCCTTTCACGTACCTGGTGGATTCATTCAATGTAGGCACCCCCTGCAGCCTTGCACATGGAAAATGAGACTTCGGTTTGAAGCGATCCGAATATTTCTGAAACCCTTGATACTATCTTACCGGTGTCGGTCAGACTATCGGTGAATTCGATTATGCTCGGACCGGCACCGCTAACTGAAACACCGACCGCACCATTCTCCAGCGACCTCTTCTTTATCTCTTCGTAGAACGGGAACATGTGCATCCTCGACCTTTCTACTATGTCATCCTGCATATTCTCCTTTATGATGTCCCTGTCACCGCTTTGCAGGCCCTGAAGAAGTAGTGACAGACGCCTTGATCCAACTATGTGATCCCCCATTGTGATCATCTTTGGGACAGCTTCCCGCGCAGCCTTGGTCTTCTGCTTCATTTTGATGGCGGGAATTATGAGTAATATACCAAGGTTCTTCGCGATCTCGAAT
Organism: bacterium; assembly: GCA_027368075.1. Taxonomy (GTDB): domain Archaea; phylum Thermoplasmatota; class Thermoplasmata; order Thermoplasmatales; family Thermoplasmataceae; genus B-DKE. The sequence goes on along the minus strand of DAICSO010000057.1, from coordinate 4,319 downwards.
TTGTGAATCTTCATGGGATCGGTGGACCCTAAAAATACCAGTCCCCCAGAAATGCTGGCAGCCACGTTGTCGGAATGGGGTGTTCCGGATGATGCAGCTTCACCCTCTGTAGCGAATTTTACGAGGTCTTCCCTGGAAAGCCCGAGACCCAGTGAGAAATCGATGGCCTTGACTGCTGCTGCTGCGGAAGACCCACTGCTCCCCATGCCGAGTCCTTCCGGTATTCCTTTCTCAATGGTGATCTTCATGTTCTCCATGAGTTCCAGTTCTCTGTACATTGCTTTTGCTGCCCGGCCCGCAGTATTGGAATCTACATTTCCTTGTATTCCACGGCATTCTACCTCTATCTCCCCATGATTTGCGCCGCCCAAGGCTGAAACTCGAACCCTATCATGAAAAGCCGTATGGGCAATGGCAACTGTATCAAATCCCGGCCCGAGATTTGCGGAAGATGAAAAAGAAACAGCGGTGCATTCCTTCATGATCTGCAGAATGACGCTGACAATAAATTCGTTGCCTTCTAAAATATTACCCGGCGTAATATCAACTACTTATCGAACTCATAGAAGCAGTTGGAGTTGACAGTGACCTCCTCTCCCAGCTTTCGCAGGGAGCTTCCCACTTCAAAGGTTACCAGCGGAATCTCCATGGGCTTGAATTCTCCTCGGCCCAGAGGTGATCTGCCCTTCATGCTAAGCCATCTGACTTTACGGATGCAGGCACGCACGAAGCAATATGCTATCCGACCTGTTTCGCTTCTGTCTGCCTGCGGACAGAAACTTTATCCGCTCCCGTCCCCTTCCAGAAGGGGACTTCACGCTCAAGAGAGTTAACCCCCTTTGCATTGTATTATGCCACGATCAGGATCGTTTAAATTCCACCTTGAATTGTTAAGTGATGATCACCGTAGCCAGGGTTTACGATAAGCGCGGCCAGACCGGAGCAATAAGTGTACTGGTTGATCGAGTCTGGCCAAGAGGAATCGCTAAGGAAAAGGCTGGCGTTGACCTATGGATGAAAGAAATAGCACCTTCAGATGAACTCCGAAAGTGGTTTAACCATGATGATTCTAAATGGACGGAGTTCAAGAGGAGATACTTTGCGGAGCTTAACGGCAAGATGAAAATTATAAGGGCACTACACGGCGTTTCAAGAGGTGGGGATGTGATCTTGCTCTTTTCAGCCAGGAATACTGAACATAACAATGCCGTGGCGCTAAAGGAGTACCTTGAGAGTCTCATGGACATGGATCTGGTGAATCCTTGAACATTCTCCGGTTCAGGGTCCTTTAGAATAGGTGAAAACCTCCATGAGTCTCCTTTACCTGATCAAAGCCTGATCGGATTTCGCGCCAACAGGAACGGCGGAGTGCAAGATAACTGAAAAGAACAGTTATTGAAATAAGAATACAGAGCCACCGTGCTTCCGACGGCATACGTCATGGAAATGCCGGAGACATTGATATCCATGGGCATGGATATCATAGCGCCTTAAAATCATAAATGCCAACTGTTTGGGTGAGTGCTTCGAAGGTACCTGAAAGCACCGGAGAAGTTGATCTACACTCTCGCGCATCCTTAGTTCTTCTTGGTATTCTTGTTTAAATTTCAGATATATCAGAGACTATCAATGGTTGAGGTCATGCGTATGACCATACCGTAATAGCACGACTCAACTATGAGAAATTAACTAAGGTAAGACCGTGTTCTGTCTTACCCTAGATCGACAATTTTTCTGTGCTCATTTTGCGCGACCCCACAATAGCAATCAACAGTGCGCCTATAATTACCCATCCAACTACCATGTACGCGGGGAGGTTAAACGGAAAAGCAGGGATTGGGTAAACTGTACTGAAAATTGCAAATACAATGAAACTCAGGGAAACCACAGGAATAAAACAGATTTCCGCCAAGAACTTGAACGCGTAAGATTCTTTTAACGCCCAAGACTATATCAAGGTTTCGTGAAAACTCACGCAAACTCCATATTCCAAGCTGAAAGCATTATATATAGTCTGATAGTAACGTACCTGTGGAAACTCAAAGCAAGGAAGTTGGAAGCTATATTCCCAAAAGATCTGTTGTAACCACTCTGTCAGCAATGGGATATTTTCTGGACGGATATGACCTCAGCGTCATAGCAGTGTTTACCCTTGTGCTAACCAGTTCTAAAATATTCCCCTATAACTCTTTTACGGAGGGTTTTGTAAGTGGTGTTGCCCTTTTGGGAGCATTTGTTGGTGCAGTGCTTTTTGGTCACTATGCCGACAAAATAGGAAGGAGATATCTGTATATTTTTGACCTGATATTCTTCGCAGTATTTGCGATACTGTCTGCTTTTGCGACGAATCTGATTGAACTAATCATTTTTAGGTTTTTCATCGGATGGGGCGTAGGTGCTGATTATGCGCTGAGCCCGGTGTACACGACTGAGATGTATCCAAACAAGGAACGAGGCTCGGGCTATGGCTGGGTTTGGACGTTCTGGAGCATTGGTGCTGCAGTTTCATTTTTTATCGGGTACCTTTTCTACCTCTCTGATCCTGTTACTTCATGGAGGTGGGCACTGGGTCTTGGAGCTATCCCTGCAATAGTTGTCGTAATACTCAGGACCAGAATGCCGGAGTCTGCCAGGTGGAATGTCGTGAACAGCGGAAAAGTCGACGACCACATCCGGAGAGTATCTGAAAAAATAGGGATCAGTGAGGATGACCTCAATGCATTGCTTGCTGAGAGAAAGAAGGAGGCTGATTTTGCCGCCGGGTCAGTATCCACTTTATTCAGTGGAGAGTATGGAAAGCGCACGGCAATAGTGTGGATACAATGGATCCTTTACGACATAGCCGGATATGGGATCGGCCTATATTCTCCAATAATAATTAGCAGTTTCGGAGTGAGTCATGCATCATCTCTGCTTCTTTCCTTCGCATTCTATATGCCCATAGGATTTTTAGGTGCGTATGGTGCCGTCAGACTGAATGACAGCGTTGGAAGGCGGCCTTTGCAGGCCATAGGTTTCGGTTCAATGGCTGTAGCTATGCTGTTGTTCTTCCTAGCGTCTACTACAACTGGCTCCCTGCTTGTGGGCCTCGGGATAGTTGCATTCATTCTCGATTACGGGATGGGAAATCTTGGCCCTGGGAATACAATGGGTCTGTATGCAATAGAACTACTCCCTACAAAACTCAGGTCCTCATCCATGGGAAATGCAACGGGAATAACCAGAATAGTATCTTTCCTCAGTGCATTCCTCTTCCCTGTAGTAAGCGGTTCTCTAGGAAAGTCGTCCTTCTTTGCAATCCTTCTTGTTCTGATGGTTGTTGCATTCATATTTACAGTGCTATACACACCGGAAACAAAGGGACTGACTCTGGAGGAGATAGCCATTGCTTCCTACAAAAGGGTCAATGGAAAACCACAACTCGTGCTACCTCAGGGAACAAAAAAGGAGTGAACGATCAGCAAAATAAGCCCAGTTTCATCCACTGGGCGATTCTTTCTTTCATTTTATCTATATTTCTCCATTCTTGACTATTTTTATCTGGCATGATCACTTTCCCCGTAATTTCTGATATCTTATTATTTGTGGTGGATTCGGACATTAGCTGGAATATGGCGAGTGATGCGCTTTCATATAGATCAATTTTTTCTCGCCAGTAGTTGGGTATTTTAAAGTTCAGTAAGCTTGACAGGACAAAATCTAATGTGGGAACTTTTATGTCAGCTATATTCCTGTATTTTTTTTCCCTGGATCGGAGCCTGAAGTTTTGCGGCGGAAGCAAGACTATGAAGCCAAAATATTCGCAAATTTGGGTCGCCGTATCTCGATCCATTAGAACATACTTAAATTGACCATTTCCTGGAACCATAAGTCTTGAGTTTGATGTAGAAAGTTCCATTATTTTTTCCTGAAGTAGCGATAGAGCGCCAGATAGCTCTTTATAATCCCGGGTATCCTCATAAAACAGGTGCTTTCTGTTGAGGTAGAGAAGTTTTATCCCCTCACCGATATATTTCCTGAGAATTATTTCCTTGTTTGGCATCTTCTCTGGATCGACCTTCTTCGAACTGTTGAACCTCATGGCCTTCGTAAAAATCACTTTGAGCGAATAAAGCTATCGGCCCGGAACGACAAGAATAGCTATTGGATCTTTAGTACGGGGGTTGATTGGGTTTATGAATCTTCTAAATTCCTTATTCCTATCCTTGATGTTCTTGAAAGAATCTGAACGCGTGCATCAAGCCTTACAACGCATACATTGCCTTCCTTGGGATCAAGCCCGATTTATTCACTGAGCCCCAATCTATCTCCCTATAAAT
>DAICSO010000056.1:0-7903 GCA_027368075.1 bacterium | reverse complement strand
GGAATACATGGGTATCCCCGCGTGTGCGTTGAAGGTGCCGTCTATTGGATCCACCACAAGGTTCTGGCTATATTTCCTGTCTATAAAACCTGCTTCCTCGCTGACAATGTTGTAGGGAAGATCATTTTCGTAGACGGTTTTCAGGAAAATGTCCTCGCTAGCCTGGTCAATGTATCTGGTCGGGGTACCGTCCGCACCCATCCCCGTTATCTCCATCTTTGATGATGTCGATTCTATCTCCTCTATCTTTTCCATAATTTCTATTCCTGCGCTTCTGAATATCTCAAAAATCCTGTCCATTGATGTGAACCAACCAGCGTAAAATGATATATAATAATGTCTAAATGAAAAAATGTTATTGGATTAAACCGCACCCTTAAGACTAATCGGCGGCCGCCATGCTGTCAAGCAGGACGTTAAGCCTCTGCGGTATCCTCTTGAGTGCATAGTTAAGGACGTCAATTGCCTTCAATGATCCGTCAGTCTCAAATTTGAAAATGAACCTGGTGTCATCCTCGACGATCTTCACGTTTTCCAGTTCAAAAAGCTCGGAAAGCTTACGGCACGGAGAATCATCTGTGAAGACTATTTCCTTATCGCTTTCCCTGAAAACAGAATCAGGGCACGCTACCTTGAACTCCTCCCATCTTTCGAACTCTGCCTTCTTCACGGTGAATTCCCGGTGATACTTGTAAGACACGCCGGAGGTTGCCTGCCATTTGGCGTGATCCTTTCCCCTTCCCAGGATCGCCTCAGCGCTGACTATCATGGCCTGGCTCTTGCCAAGCTTAACTATGGGTATTTCAGGGTCTGCAGGCTTGAGGTCAGGATTACCTATTGGCTGAATATCTCCGGAGGTAACAGTAGCCGGACCGTTCCTGTTTATTGAATAGGTCATTGTGCAGAGGGAGCAACCTCTTCCACCACACGAGCATTCATTCCTGAAATTCATTGTGAGATCTGAAATAAGAGGCACCAGCGATAATCTGTGTGCAACAATCTCGTCAAAGAGAGGAAGCGAGGAATCGTAAACATTCCCATCTACGTCCCTGATCTGCCCGTGATGGAACGTGACCTTTTCAATGGCTAGTTTAGGAATATCGTTGATCAAGGTACGCCTGAGAGAATTGGCTATTGATGGTGTTATATCGGAAATAGAGAACCTGGCAAAATTGTCTTTTAACTCAATAATCTTAAGCGGCATGAAAATCAGACTCTCCTGCCCCTTTTTCCTCCCTTCTTCTTTGTTCCGTCATGGGGAACTGGAGTAACTTCCTCGATTCTGAGAATTCTGAAACCTGCTCTTGACAGGGCCCTGATTGCGGACTGCGCACCTGGTCCAGGTATCTTGGACTTGTTGCCGCCGGGTGCCCTCACCTTAATGATGAGTTCAGTCACCTCTTTCTCCCTCAGCTTTTCTGCTACCAGATCAGCGGCTTTCATCGCAGCATATGGACTTGATTCGTCCCTGTCATTCTTCACGACCATACCGCCGGTAGCCTTTGCAAGGGTCTCAGCTCCCGTTGTATCGGTCACAAGTATTATGGTATTGTTCTGGGATGCGAATATGTGGGCTACGCCTGTTTTATTCATTGTTTCTCACTTTCCTCTTCAACCGGCTCTGCTTCTTCGGCTGGAGCTTCCTTTTCAGGTTGATCCTCATGAGTCTCGGTCCCAAGTATGCTCTGCCTTATGGGGTGAAGATCATCAAGAAGTGGTGATCCAACAGAGTAACCAATTGATTCTTCCTCAGTGCCCTCAACGAGTATTCCCGGGATGGTTACACGCCTACCGTTAAGGAATATGTGACCGTGGGTGATGAGCTGTCTGGCCTGTTTCGGACTTCTGGCCAGGTTCTTCTTGACCACAAGCGTCTGGAACCTTCTCTCAAGTATGCTTTCAACATTTAGTGAGAGCACGTCATCGAGAGATGCGTTGTTCCCGAGGATGCTGTATCTGTTAAGTCTCCGAATCATCAGCTGGAACTGCTTCATGGCCATCTCGTCGCTATATCTTATCTTGGCCTGCAGATATCTTGCCTGAGCCCTGAATGACTCCAGAACTGACTGGGTCCTCCACAGTTCCCTCTTATTCTTGAGACCATACTTCTTTACTACTTCCTTTTCCTCATCTATCCTTGTCTTTTCCCAAGGATGCCTTGGAGCGGAATATTTCTTATGCGGAAATTTAGGATCACCCATTCATATTCACCTTACTGTTGCGGACCTTCCTTGCTCTTTACGACCCCAATGGCCAGTCCCCTTCTTCCATTGGATCTTGTTCTCTGCCCTCTTACCTTGTGTCCCTTCTCGTGCCTTACACCCTTGTAAGAACGCATTTTCTTCATTGCGTTTATATCATCCTGTATCTGTATCTCAAGGTCATTTGATACCAGATTAAGATTCTTTCCGGAAACAATCTCACGTCTGTGGTTGAGTGCCCACTCGGGAATGTCGTCATACTCCTTCTCCTCAATATATTCCCTTAACTTTTCTATCTGATCTTCGGAAAGGTCGCCGATGCGCTTATCCTTTGGAAGATCCAGAGCATTAACTATGATGCTGGCCAGTCTGTGGCCGACTCCCTTCAGGTCTGAGAGAGCCAGGTATACAGGTCTCTCGCCGTCAAGGTCACGGTTCGCTATCCTTACTATGTACAGGAAACTTTCCTGGTTTGTTTTTTCAGTATCACTCATTTGATCAGCCTTCACTTTCTAAATTCCATTTCAATTGCCTTGCATACAAACCAGGCTTAAGTCAAGCCTGAAGAATTGTCTGTTCAGCATTCGGTGTGTACAGCTGATTTAAATAATATTATTAAACATTTCTAAGGGGATTTGCAGTTTTTCATTCCAGCAGTGTGAAGAGGCGATGGTCTTCCCCCCCGTCAAATATGCCTAGCCTTATTCCACTGTCTATCCACCCGTAGGAATAATTCAGGGCAGCAAAGGCGTTGATATAATCTCCCCGGTCATAGAAATGCTTTGCGTCCGAGAAATAGCTGGTTATCATCTCCATAAAATTTGCGGCAATGCGCCCTGCGAACGAATTGCCGGGAGAGGCAGCACGCAGCCTGGATATAGCTTCCTCCTCTATCCCAATGTACTTCTCAACCCGCGCCTTGAGTTCTTCCGAATTTGTAGTCATCTGAATTTGCTGTAATCAAATACAAGATCGATGAGCTTCTGCTCCATCTTGTCCCCGATAATGCCTTCCTCGTGCTTCTTAATTATGAAATCCTTGGCTTCCTTTGAACCGGTTTTGGATGCAATTGAATAGATACTTCCCCTAATAGCTCCCCGGATACTGTCCGGAAGGTCTTCAACTATTTTTCCCAGCATAAAATTGAATTCCTCAGTCTTTCGCATATCAAGTTTTTTCACTCTCTTCGGCCGTGCCTTGCCAGAGGTATCGTCCCTATAATTCCTGTTCTTTATACTGTTTTTTTTATTGTAACTATTTCTGTTCCTAAACATCTGCCTTCGTAATAACCCTTTATTATATTTATACTTACGTCGAAATTACACACATGACCGATATAAGTTAATTTTTACCTCTGATTTATTTTCAGTGTTGTGCTGACGTGATAATAGTTCGGTGCAACCGACTTGACGACGTGTGTGTCCACAATCTCTGCGGAAAGAGAGTACCTGGCGATGCGCCTCATAAGCGCTGTAGCAGTATCGTCGAGACGGTCGGTTGAAACGAGATGATGCATTATTATCAGGCCGCCTGGCCTGATCAGGCTGAGGGCCTTTACGAAAAATCTGGTAGACTGGAAATTCCCCATTATGACAATGTCATACAGAAATTGGGATGAAAACGTCCTTGAGTCCCCCCTGAAAATCCTGATGGTTTCGTTCACCCCGTTCGCTTCTGCGCTTTTCTGAAGGAAATCTGCTGAAAGTGGATTGATTTCACAGCACTGCACAAACTCCGGGTTCTGGTATTTAGCAAGTGGGAGGGAAAAATATCCAATCCCGGAAAACATGTCCAGCACCTTTTTTCCGGACGCAGGAAATGTTTTCATGGACACCCTCTCGTTAACATTGCCGGGTGAAAACATAATCCTTGCTGGATCGAATACAAACCTTATGCCATTTTCCAGATGGGTGACCTCACCGCCTGGGCCATAAATCAGGCGTAATGTCGGTTCCCGGTGTATTCCCCGGATACCACCATCTATACGATAAACAGACGAAACACCGATTGATCTTGCATATGCACCAGCTAGTTTCCTCTGCGTAGCAATGTCACCCTGAAGGGTGAGCAATATCGCGTCACCGTACCTTATCCATCTGGAGGGCAGGGACTCTATTGCAATATTGTTTTCAATTGCATATATTAAGACTTCCTGATAAGGCGATGAATGGACGTATCTTGGAGTTCTATCCGTCCCGAATGATTTACCTTTCCTTTCTGCTGCAACCTTCTTAACCTTTATGCTACCCAGCTTTTCCACCCTGCCTCTTTCATAGCTACGCAAAAGCAAATTCTGACATTAAACTGGACAGAACACTCCGAGCAATCCGGTATCGCCAAACTGAATTCTAGCATGGATCGATATGCAATCCACCCGTTTCGCCTCCTTCCTGCCAGCGAATATTCGCGGTATCCACGTTTTATACAAAAAGATTGGTTTCCCCTACCTGCTAAACCATGAGTTTTCCCCTCACAATAGCAGATTATCTATCAAAAGCTTTCAATTGAAGTTATGTTTTAAATGCATTAGACCAAAAAAACAATTAGAGAATTATATTTATAAAATAAATAGAATATTGTATCAAGACTTAATTGTACCAGCTTCGTAGCGATCGGAAAGCATTGATCTGCCAAGGGAAATCGCCATAAGTATTATTGCAATTATAAGCAGTGCTATTCCTGCCGCCTCGACGTACCAGAACAGGGTCAGCACGTATGTAACCACTCCGAATGCGCCGATTATAGCACCTGCGGCCATGAAATATGCCGTCATTCGCTTTAATGTCTCCTGCCCCCTAACTGCGTACATGAACACCAATATTATTCCTGCAAGCAACGGAAGCATGAAAAACGCAAATAGCAGGTGTCCATCGCTATACGCCAAATCATACAGATACCCTGCACCTCCATTTGGAGGTGATCCTGGTGAACCAAAGCCATAGAACGTTTCGTTAAGCTCAATTGAAAACCCAATTCCGATCATAACAGCCATCGTGACTACCCATGTGAACATCTCGGAGATCTGGAAAAGCCTGTCTGCTTTTCCAGATGATAAAATAAAATACAGTCCTAATATGGATACAAGAGCGCCGAGTCCAATCAAACCTGTCTGAGTGTCGTCAAGAGCGAGGCCGTTCATTCCACCCGTGCCAAAAGAACCTATCGACGGTATAACATAAGTTCCAAAAGTAGAGAGAAGGTAAAGGTATGTCATTGAGATAGTTCCAAATAACGCAATTACCATGCCCAGATTAACAATGTTTCTTTTAACTGGAGAGAGTTTTTCATAGCCAAAACTTATGGCAGCTAACCCAACTATTCCCCCCATAACGGCTGGGAGCATTTCATGGGAGTGCGAAGTTATAGCGTTACCAAGAAATGTTTGTAGTCCACCCCATGCAGTAACGTCGGAATTAAACCAACCGAGGGATGAAAAGCCAAAGAGATTCCCGTATTCGTATACCATTCCTATGATGGCTGCTATTCCTGCGGATATCGTTGCCACAAGAACCAGCAAGTATGCTCCCCATATTCTTGTGAATTTTGACCTGTTGCTGAAAGGAATCATCAGCAGGTTCACGAGAAACAGCATTGCCAGTATAACTATCCACAGATCTCTTAAGGCTTGTATGACATAATCAGCGGTCTGAGTGTTTGCAGGATAGAAGAATATCATTCCTATCAGTGTGAGGAACAGTATGGGATAGGTGCTGATATTTACGATTTTTCTCTCGAAGCTCCCAAGCTGTAGCAGTTCTGATGCATAGAGTATTAACAGGAAAGCGAACGGTATCATTATTGTGTGGTAGAAATTGACCATATCCAGAGTGAAATCCCCTAGACTGAACCAGCTGACCCCCGGCAAAAACGGCCCGATCACGAGGAATATGGAAATAAACGCAAGCACAGCGAGTGTGTTGTACCTCATGTTCAGCGAAAAATCCAAAAGCTGCTTATTAGTAGTTAAGATGCCACCCATATATCTCATCATACTGATTTGGTGTTTATATTAGAACCGAATCCCTTATATAAAAGTCGAAAGGCATAAATAAGTTTCAAGTTGTAAACTCTAACAGTAATGTGAAACGAGTGTACATTTTTCTGATTGCCGAAATATCACTTTATTTATCTCTGGTCAAGGGAAACTTAAAATTAGGTGTTGCGGAACATAATTATTCTGAATGTGCGCGTTCTTGAAACAGTGTTCGAGCTGGCTGATCCTGCTTTACAATTAACCCACAACCAGTTGTATATCACATCATAATGCGTTGTACGATGTTTGTTCCAAAATACTGGAAAGAAACAATAATGTTAAGCTATCTTTCCGCCCGCCTTTTTCCCCTTCTGGGTACAGTGGATGCCTTGCATATATGGATAAATGACCAGAACCAGGGAAATCACAACACCGAACAACGAGATCGCCAGGATACCGCATACAACCTCAATCACCATTACTGCTATCACGATTCTGAACTTTTCACTTTTTTTCCGGAATCCCACAAGGATGTAAACCCATGCGAAAAGAGATACGATAAATACTGGGAAAGCTACAGCCTCCAAAATCGTATAAATGGTTGGTAACATACTATTTTAGATTCTTCCCCCTGATTATGTCTTTTCCTCCTTTATACGCTCTCTGGAATGCCGCTTGAAGTTCTGCTGTTCATGGCAGAGCCATATTTTGACCTTCTTCAAGAGTCGAAGGAGTTGGTTTTGACTGCGCTGTATGCAGCAGGTTCAACTCAACTCATCCTTCTCTGTATGATATATTCATCGTAAGCCTGTTTTCTCTTGAGCATGCAGTATATCGCCCTGAGAAGATGTCTAGCGGCAGCTATTTTCGCCTTCTTTGATCCAGATCTTTCCGATATCCGTTCACAGGCAATCGTGATGGGTGAATCCTTCCTGATCATCATGTGTATCTGAACGCACTCAACAGGCAGGTACTTCAGGAACGTATTGCCCTTTGCTATGTGGCCCTTCCACTCCATGTTTCCGGACTGGTGTATCCTGGGAACCATGCCGTCGCAGGAGAATATGTTGTCCTCGCTGGGGAAGAATTAGAGAAGGATTAGCTTATCTACTTACCTATCATTATCAGTCATGCGGGGCGGTCAGCAGTTTCTTACTTACTTAGTTTACACAAAACCGAAAGTCTGGATACTCCTTGTTTTCGTTGCTGCAGTCGGCGCAATCCTTGCAGTCAGACAACCACATTCCGGTGGCATATATCTCGTAATTCTAGCCATAACGGCCGTCACCCTGGGATCAGCCGGAGCAGAAGGGATCACGAATTACATAGACTCTGATATAGACGCAATAATGCAAAGGACAAGGGATAGGCCATTGGTTACTGGAGCTATTCCCAGGAACAAAGGACTATTCTTCGGACTGATACTTGTTTTGCTGTCAATTTCCATCCTCATGATATTCGGGAAATTTTACGCCAGCATCTTCATGATTTTAGGGGTGTTTGACAATGTAATCATTTACAGCTATCTGCTCAAACGAAGAACCCCCTGGAGTGTGGTTCTTGGCGGATTTTCCGGAGGCTTCCCTGTGTTGATAGGGTGGTTCACCGTAACAAATGTTTTTTCCCTTGTACCATTATTTCTCTTTACGCTCGTTGTTGCGTGGATTCCAGTTCACATCTGGAGCATTGCTTATAGATATAGGGAAGAATATGCCTCTGCAAATGTCCC
>DAICSO010000055.1:0-8005 GCA_027368075.1 bacterium | reverse complement strand
CATTTTGTAATTGAACCACTTTGACTTTTGCTTATTCATCTGACTATAAGCTCTATCTTTTAGTTCTTCCCAAGATTGCTTGTTTAGTTGCCATCATGGTTACGTAATGCCCCAGGCCATGATCTCCGTCTAATATTCCCGTTGCTGAACGTGACGTTCTGAAAGTTGGGTTGGAATTTAGCTTTATGAAGCCTCTGTTAATTCCCTTTATTATGTATGACATTCGCATAATTCCATGTGATGGAAATCCTCTTAAGTCTCCCTCCGCAAGCACATTGGATGTTACGTCTGCTTCATCTTTCGTTGCTCCCAGATCTAAGAGGATCTCTTTTATCCAGGAAACCTCTTCTTCGAACTTTACGTGCATAACACAATAGATATAAAGCGTATGCAAAAATTTTCGTATCCAATAATGAAGGATTGTATTCTAACTGGGAGATATAGAGCCGTCCAACAATTGCTTTAAAGAGCGAAAAAAGTGGTTAAATAAAAGTTTTCTCACTTCGGTATAGCAAGGCCTGAATTGGTGCCCAGCATTCCAGTCGGTTTACATATTAGGCCGTTGATAAAGTTAATATGATTACACAAATGGGCTTGGCCGGATTTGAACCGGCGGCCTTCGCTGTGTGAGAGCGATGTCATAACCGCTAGACCACAAGCCCCTGTCATGTGAAGAGCAATGCCTGTTATAATTCTTACAGTCAAAAACTTTAAAGGAATTGCACATAACAATGCCGGATAATACCTGATGGAATTGGCAGAGTGAATTGAAATTATTGGTGAATCAACATATTTGTCAGTTGTGGAGATGTTAGCCCCTCCTCTTTACCAGAATGACTCTTTAAAGGGGATGGTTGACGATCGCTTCGTCCTTACATCTTTGGTGATTAGGACCCGCCGTGTCTACTCCAAATTTGGTCACTTTTTTAGATCATACCGAGGGTATTTCAGTGTAAAAGGTTAAAAGCAATACTTCAATTAACTTTCCGTTCCGTTAATTAGTAAGTGTGATTCATGATCACCTATGACGACGCGGAACTATAATTCACCAGTCCCATGGGCTTCGGATGCAGCATATGGTGCGCCACCTTGCAGTGACCATCCGATCAGAGGATGGTTGAAAATTCCCCAGCGGGTCAGTGAGTTATGAAATGTGATTAACGTCCGTTAAGCTGGGGTAAAGTTCAAACTGATCATTATGGAAAACCAGATAAAAATCATGAAGGTACAGAGCGATGACCTTGAAAATGTTGTCAATACAGTGAAGAGATACATCAATACATACGAGACACAGGTCAGCCCCATGGCGATCAGATTCCTGTTCTTTTACAGTGACAATCCTGATTTTGCGGCACAGTTTGACGAATTGAGGAAGGAACTGGTACCGATTGGTTACATACCTTTCGTACAACAGGACGGGGAGAATTTTGTCGAGGTATCCCGCCGACCTCCAGTGAGATACAGGGAAAACTGGGTCAACTTGGTAATGCTGGTTCTTACGCTGGCATCCACCATATACGTGGGATCGCAACTTTCGGCGGATTTTGTTTCTCCCGGTCCAGATGCAGTGTACATAAGCATATTATACGGTTTTGTGTTCTTTTCCCTGCCATTGATGCTCATACTTGGCATTCACGAACTTGGTCATTACATCGTAGCCAGGAGATTCGCGGTCAAGGCATCACTGCCATTTTTCATACCGTTTCCCATCGGCCTCGGAACATTCGGGGCCTTCATCTCGCTTCGTGACCCCATCCCAAGCAGGAAAGCAATGGCAGAAATCGGCGCTGCGGGACCTATTTTTGGTTTTCTTACTGCCCTTCCCCTCCTTTTTGTCGCTAACTACCTGAAGGACATCTATACACCTGTAGAGAACACATTCCCATATCTTATCCATCTGCCAATAATATACAACCTCTTCGGACTTACCTCATCATCTATAACTCCCGTATTTCCAATGGTTTTCGCCGTATGGGTAGGAATGTTTGCCACCGCGATGAACCTACTTCCCGTGGGACAGCTTGATGGTGGTCACGTCGTAAGGGGGCTTCTTGGCCGAAGATCCACTTTTATAGGGTACGCATTTGTGATCTTCCTCATAATTATAGGGACGTTCTACACTGGATGGTGGATTCTTGCCATATTCGTGATATTCGTTGGCATAAACCATCCTCCCGCACTTGACGATTATTCAAAACTTTCCAGGAGGGACATCGCAATAGGCATATTCGCACTTGTAATGTTTGTCCTTACCTTCACCATAATACCACTTTCACAGGCACCATAGTAGGATACACCATTAACGCCTGAATGACTGGAATATTTTTTATCCTCCTAACCCGTTATCATACCCATGAAAGCTATGGCAATATTGCCCGCGTTCCTGCCCATAGATGAAATAAAGGCAAGTATAGGGCAGATACTTCCGGACCTGGAGGTCAGGACAGATTCGGATTTTGACAGGAGCGAAGCGGATGTCCTGGTGGTGACAACATTCACCAGGGTTGACGGTGAGTTGCTTGGAAAATTTCCCTCGCTGAAATTCCTGCAGGTTGCGAGCACCGGATACGATAACGTGGAGCTGGACGCAGTCAGGAACCGGGGAGTGATGCTGAGCAATATTCCTGTGGCAAACAAGGAAAGCGTGGCGGAGCACGTCATTGCAATGACTCTGTCCCTGCTGAAGGACATGAGATTCCTGGACAGCGAACTTCGCAGCGGAAACTGGCCAATGATCACGGGTTCCAGGGAGCTGAAGGGCAAGACCTTTGGTATAGTTGGAATGGGCGCAATAGGCATAAGGTTGGCCGAAAGGCTGTTGCCCTTCGAGGTGGGCATGGTATATCACGATGTGCGGAGACTCCCTGAGGAAAGGGAGCAGAACCTCGGCCTGACCTATCTTCCCTTAGAACGGTTGCTTGAGGTGAGTGACGTTATTTCCATACACGTACCGCTTACCAAGGACACGGAGAAAATGTTCTCATCATCCGCGTTCAGGAAGATGAAGGACGGTTCCATCCTCATAAACACATCAAGAGGTGAAGTCGTTGATGAGCAGGCTCTGATCGAGGCAGTTAAGGAGAAGGGAATAAGAGCTGGCCTTGATGTATTCCCCACTGAGCCTCCAGACTTCAGTTCAGAGCTTTTCAGGCTGGACAACGTCATATTTTCACCGCATATAGCAGGAGTAACTGTGGAAAGCCAGCAGAGATTCATAACCGAAACAGTTTCCAACGTGCTGCGCTATGCCCAGGGAGTCGACCCACTATACAGGGTGCTATGATGAAAGGCTATGAGTTATTTGAGGATGCCTTGGAATCCCTCGACCTCTACCCAGTGTTCGGAAACCCCGGGACAACGGAGATACCCATGCTGAGGAAGATAAAGGGGTACATCCTGACATTGCACGACTCGATATCCGTGGGAATGGCCGATGGCGCGGCACAGGCAAGCGGTGACGCAGCTCTGGTCAACCTGCATGATCTTCCGGGAGTGGCGAATTCCATGGCGTTCATACACACGGCAAGAATAAACAGGTCACCCGTAATAATAACCGCAGGACATGCGACATGCCTTCTACGACCCGCTGCTGTATCACAACCTCCTTTCCCTCGTTGGAGATGCTGTGAAATATAAGATAGAGGTGACCCAGGCATCTGACATAGCTCCTGCAATTTCCAGAGCCAGGTCCATAGCATTGACACCACCCATGGGCCCGGTGTTTCTTTCCTTTCCAATGAACATCATGGACCAGGAGTCCGCAAAAGTGGATCTGGTGGAACATAACCCGAATGTGAATACTGTGGATAACGAGGCGGTGCGGGAGATAGCCGACATAATAAACCATTCCAGCAACCCTGCACTGGTATACGGGTACGAGATAGACGCGTTCAATGCCCATGATGAAGCGGTTGATTTTGCCCACGCTCTGGGCTGTCCGGTATACGGAGAGCCACTTGGAAACAGGGCGATGTTCAGATCATCGGATACAAGCTACGCCGGCGACCTTCTTCCCGCCACCACCCTGATTAACCTGAAGCTGTTGCAGCATGATCTCATAGTTTTTGTGGGTGGCGACATAACCCTCTATCCTTACCTTCCTTCGCCCCTTTTGCCCGGAAAGAATATCCTGTTTGTGGGGATGGATTTATCCAACAGGATCGGCAGGAGTTACACAATGAATCCTAAACTGTTCCTCTCAGCTGCAAAATCGATGGTGTCCAGGAAGGGAGATTTCCGAAGGGCGGACGATTACAGCTTTGCTACCACAGTGGCAAGGGAAAAGCGCGGGATGGGACTGAATTTTGTGATGTCCACTGCCAGGAAGAACTTTGAAGGTTACACAATAGTGGATGAGTCCATATCAGCATCCCCCATAGTGAGGAGCGTGATGGGTTACTCACATCTCAGATATTTCTCCGCAAGAAGCGGCCAGCTTGGCTGGGGCATCCCTGCGGCCATGGGAATAGCAACGATAACGGACAGGGTTTTGCTGGTGATAGGAGACGGGTCTTTCATGTATACGGTTCAGAGCCTGTGGACTGCAAAACGCTATGACATTCCCCTGAAGATACTTGTCCTCAACAACGGTGGATACAGCATACTGAAAAGCTATTCCAAGAGCTACTATCCGGGGCTAGAAAACGCAGATTTCTTCAACCTGGGCCTTGATATCGCATCGGTTGCACGGGGGTTCGGTATAGAGACAAGGATTGCAGGAGCTGATCTCGAGGAAATGACATGGCTGAAGGAGGGGAAAGAGGTTAAGGTACTTGTGGTAAACGTGAATTCAGAAATTCCAAAGCTGTTCCTTTGAGACCTAGGAGAATACCTTTCCCATGAACCTGTAGACCCTGGTTTCAGGGTCCTTCCAGCAGCTGCTCTTCATGCCGGCCTTTATGCAGGTTTCATCCAGGAACTGTAGTGGGCTCAGGTCAAGTTCCTCCATCACCTGCGGCAGCAGAAGTCCGCTGCGTATACCCCTGGATACCTCCAGTCCGTGCACTCCCCTGATGATCAGGGCATTCAGGTCTGTATCCTTCCCAATCTGGATCTCCTCTGTATCGCTGAGGATCGTGACCTCGTATTCCAGCTGATGGAGCTCATCCTCACTTACTGGCTGAAACCGGGGATCATCTGTTGCCGCATAGACTGCGGCCTTCTGCACTCCAATGTAAAGAGGATAGATCGACTCGACAAAGCCTATGCACCCCCTGAGATCCCCATGAATCTTAAGGGTGACGAAGACGCCGGCATTCCGCTTTAGGGATGGGTCTATGTTCCTGACTGCCGGTACCCGCATCCTCAGGATATGCTCTTCAACCGATTCCCGTGCGATCTTCAGCAGGGTCCTTCCATCCTCGGGCGCCATCCTGGAAACTTCGTCGATTTTCATGCAGATCATGTAACAATTAACTCCGAAGTATAATAATTGATCCTACCAGAGTGCCCATTATCGATGATCAAACACATACAATGGTGTTGTCCTTCTTTTATAAATCCCAGGCAAACTGGGAACAACCTGAAAAAACAAAGGTTAATTATTCGGTCTTGCCTTGTTAATGCATGAGACATCCGGCCGTTTCCGGAATGTTCTATCCAGCGGTGAAATCAGACCTTGAGTCTTCAATAGATAAGGCTATGGCTTCGGCAGTCCTGCCAGACATTGAGATAAAACGCATCATAGGCGTTGTTGTGCCACATGCGGGTTACATGTATTCTGGAGGCACTGCTGCATATTCCTACCGCATGATGCAGAGGTATTCCAGGTTGCACGACTTCGTCATTCTTGGCCCAAACCACAGGGGAATTGGGTCGAGCGTGAGCACAGGCATGGATGAATGGGAGACGCCGCTGGGAGTGGCCGAAGTGAATGTCGGGATAATGAATGAGATAATGGCAGATCTGCCCTTTGTGGAAAATGATCCGAGATCACACTATGCGGAGCATTCCATTGAGGTCCAGATACCTTTCCTGCAGCGTATCTACGGCAGCGATTTCACATTCACGCCGATTTGCATGTGGTACCAGGAGAAGGATGTGGCTGTGCCTCTTGGAGACGCCCTCGCAAGACACGCCGATGGTTTCACAATAATAGCAAGTTCCGACCTCAACCACTACCAGAAACAGGATGTAACTGTACGGAAGGATATAGCGCTGATTGAAAAAATTGTGGATCTCGATCTTGTGGCATTTTACAGGACTCTCAGGGAAGTTGATGTTAGCGCCTGTGGCTATGGAGCCATAGCCACACTGATGCAGGTCACAAAGAAACTTGGAGGGAAAATAAGGCTGCTGCACCACACTACGTCCGGCGAAGTTACGGGAGACGACGAGCCCGTGGTCGGATATGCATCCATGGTGGCATACTTATGAAAGAAGCTGTTCTCTATGAAGAAGCGGGAGCGGGCAGGGTCAGGTGCACCGCGTGCTGGAGATACTGCATCCTGAAACCGGGACAGACTGGATTCTGTGGGGTCCGGACCAACCTGGAGGGAAAATTATATCTATCGGTCTATGGCCTTGTATCGGCCATGCATGTTGACCCAATAGAGAAGAAGCCCGTTCTGCACATGCTCCCAAATTCCAGGATTTTTTCACTATCCACGACAGGCTGCAACTATGCATGCGCATACTGCCAGAACTGGGATATCAGCCAGAGGCGGAAAGCAGAGGGAATCGAGATCACGCCAGAGGATGTCGTCGACGAGGCAATAAGGCTGAAATGCAGGGGAATTGCCTATACATACAATGAACCGACTATCTTCATGGAATTTGCGCATGATATCGGGGTTATGGCCAAGAAGAAGGGATTGATAAACATATTTGTTACAAACGGTTTTGAAACGGATGAATCCATAGCAATGGCACGGGATTTCCTCACCGCTGCCACTGTGGATTTCAAGGGCAATGCCGGCACGCAGTTCTACAGGAAGTACATTTCGGTGCCGAGCGCCGAACCTATCTATCATACCCTGGAGGGATTCAAGAAAGCCGGAATACATCTGGAGATAACGGATCTGGTACTTCCAGAGATCGGGGATAGTATCGAGGAACTGAGAAACATGCTCGGCAGGATTCTCGATAGTGTTGGAAACGAGGTGCCGGTGGAGTTCCTGAGGTTCCATCCCGACTTCAAGCTGCAGGATCTCCCACCCACGCCGGTAGAAACCCTGGAACTTCACCATGACATTGCAGTGGAAATGGGATTCAAGTATGCATACGTTGGCAATGTTCCGGGACACAGGTATGAAAACACCTATTGCCCGGGCTGTGGGAGGGTTATAGTGGAAAGGGACATTTTCAAGACAAAAAAGATAATGCTTACAGCAGAGGGAGAATGCATCTACTGTGGATACCCCACTGGCATAATCCTTGACGATCAAACCTGAGCGCAAGCCCACGTGCTTCAGCCGTGGGTTAGCGATGAAAATATTTAATAGGAGTGTGCACATCTCTATTAACATGCTTAAAACCCTTAAAGTGCGTCTATACCCCAACGAACAGCAGAAGGTTCTGCTGGAAAAGCACTTTGGGGCATGCAGATGGGTATGGAACCACTTCCTTGAAGCGAGGACAAATTACTACGCAGAGAGCAAGGCTAAAGGAAAGGCTCAGGGGCTGAATTATTTCAAGACATGCAAGATGCTCACAGAAATCAAGAATGAGAACAGATGGCTTTATGAGATTTCCAACCCATCACTCCAGCAGTCATTGAGAAAGTTGGACAATGCATTCACGGCATTCTTCAGGCGCAACACGGATTACCCTAATTTCAGGTCAAGGAAGGATAACCAGTACTTCGTTGTGCCATCTGGATTCAAAGCGACACAGAATAGGCTGGTCATGCCGAAGTTCCTGGAAGGGATAGAATACAGGGACAAGTCTTCCATTCCACAGGATATCAGGCAGATTGTTGTGACAAGGGACGCGGATCGGTATTATGCATCAATACAGTATGAAGCCGATGAAATACTGGTTATCCTTCTTCGACCAGAAATTCGGG
>DAICSO010000054.1:0-8087 GCA_027368075.1 bacterium | reverse complement strand
TCGTTCTGGAATATCACCATATCCGGTAACGGCATCGTTCCCACAACGGCGTACAGTGCTCCAGGCGTTTCCCTCATATTATTCGGAGCCACAAACGGAACATACAATTACTCTGTATCAGCCTATGGATATACTCTGGTATCCTCCAATGAGACAGTCGTAGTGTCGGGACGGAATGTACACATTCACCTTAACTTCACCCCGGATGAGTATTCACTTTCAGTGAGCGAGAATGGACTCGGGATCGGTACGCAGTGGTCCATCACAATAAATGGGACGCAGTATAACTCTACAAACAGCACCATCATTGTGCCGGGACTGTCTCCTGGAACCTACAGTTACACAATAGGCCAGGTAGCTGGCTACGTTTCCAGTTCCGGAGGAAGGTTCACCATGGGCTTCAATGACAGCTCCATAGGTATAACATTCATCCAGGCTGCCAGCCCGATATTACTGGTAGGTTATGCCATACTTGGTGTGATAGCTGGAGGCGTCGTCTCCGCTTTCCTCGTGTACAGAAAAATGAGGAAAAAGTGATCGTGGGCCTTGCGCACCTAGATTAGGCTGGCGTCCATGGTTTCTCTTCCTTTCGCGTACCAGGCAACAGATGCAACCATACCAATAGCCCATATGATAACGGCATAAATGATGTAATCTGTCAGGGAAAATCCGGTGATGGCGAAGAGCGTGATTATATAGAGAACGTAGGCGATCCCACGGACACCGGCTATGCCTTTTCCCCTGTTTGTCGTTATGAACAGCTCCGGCTGGAGAAGTTCCCTGACTGCCCATCCCATCTCTCCAAATATTGCGTTCAGTGCAAGCAAAAAAGCCAGTATTACTATGGATCTGGAATATATTGCGTATGGTATGAAAAGTGCCATTGACACAAACCCACCAGCATATGCTATAACTGACAGTTTCCTTCTTCCAATCATGTTTATGAAGAACAGAAGAGCGACGCCTGCAATGGCTTCCGCAGCTCCATAAGCAAAAGCTATCATGCTGGTCAGTTGCGGAAACTCATAGGGGCCAATCACGTATCCCACAAGTGCAAACGTGAGCACAATGGTTATGGCAAAGGACAGCAGCACAAGAAACTTGAAATAATCATAACTTGTGAGCCTTTTACGTTTTGTACCGGATGCTGTCTTCGAAACGAAAGCCCACCTGAGGCTCTCTGGGAGTCTGGATCTTGTCAGTAGCGCGACTGCAAGCGCAACGACTATCATGATCGCAAATAATGCCTTCTGGTCAAGAATGGAGGTGGGTATGAAAAGGAAGACCGCAGAAATTGCTGCAACTCCTATGTTCGCTGAATTTGATGCCGCTATGATCGCCTTTCCGCGATACCTTATGGGAAACTGTTCCGCCATGAACGCAAGCGACACCGTCTCATCACCACCGAATCCCATCTCGGCGAGAAAGATGGCAACAACAATTTCCAGTGGGCTCAGTGAGATCAAGATTCCGAAAATACCTATTATGCCTAAGAGTAGTGTCAGGATGAATATCCTCCGCCTGCCATAG
The DNA here is from genome assembly GCA_027368075.1 of bacterium. Lineage (GTDB taxonomy): Archaea > Thermoplasmatota > Thermoplasmata > Thermoplasmatales > Thermoplasmataceae > B-DKE. The sequence goes on along the minus strand of DAICSO010000054.1, from coordinate 6,557 downwards.
CGATCGGAGAGGTACCCCATCAGCAGGTTGCCTGAAAGCAAGCCTGCGGGCGATGATACCAGCAAGACGGTGAAATATGAAGAGGGGATCACAGGCCAGTTTGTGATCAGGGGTCCAATGACAAGCAGCATTCCCCACACAAAAAAGCTTGACATCATTGTTGCCAGCAAGAGTGAATGATACTTGCCCCAGCCTGAATTGTCGATCTCTTTCCTCAGGGTGAGGTATTTCTCGCCGCCCATGGAAATAGAGCTGTAAAGATCAGCGGGATCGGCCATGGTCCCTCACTGCTGCTGTCCCAATAGAAGCAATATTGCGTGCGCGCTCAGAAGTTGTTCCTGGTGTTTTTATTTCGTTTCTCACTTTTTTATTTAAGTCCGCGTATTTCACAAATAGTCCCTCCGCCGGCATTACCCGGATCAGGTTCCAAGGGTCGACCGTTGATCCTCTCAGCCTCCAATGAAGCTCCCCTTATCGAAAGAAAATTGCTTCCGTTTATTTAAAACCTCATTAGTACTTGCCGCAGAATAAAAATGATTTCCGTTTTAGGGAAGTTATCCAGTAACCAATTTTATTTCCGATCAAGATAACTGAAGAGCTCTATCATTATTTTTCTGAGTTCACTTCCCATCGGAGTGAGGAAATATGAAATGCCTTCAGCCGTCTCATTTCTCAATACTATTCCACTGCGCACCAGCTCCTTGAGCCTTCCGGCTATGATGGTAGAACTGGAAAAAGGTATGTCATTCAGTATCTCGTTGAAATTCCTTTTCCCGGCAGTGTTGCCGATTACGACTAGTATGGCAGCAGTATGTTTCTTGCCCAGCAGGTGAAGTATCGGAATTGAGGGGTCGATGCACACCATCCGTTCCCCAACTGAAACCATGCAGGAGAGTTCCTTCCTCTCTCTGCGTCCTAGATCAGGCCTTGCGGCCCCGCCAGCTACCATGGGCCAGTAACACTGAAACTGGGATTAATTCTTTTCATGCTATTCATTTCCATGTAATGCAAATCGGTGCTCAATATCGTTCCTCCTCCCGCCACAAAGGTAAAGATTTCTTTACTTTCCTGCTTTTATTCAGTGGCATGATAAAGGTTCATGGCACAGAAGAAAGTGACAATGAAAGTTTATGGCATGACATGCGAAGACTGCGTAGCAACTGTAAGTGATGGCCTGAGGAATGCAGGTGCCTCCGATGTACAGGTATCGCTCGGGGACGGCACTGCCACAGTTGTTATGGATGATTCCATGATAAAACCAGGAGACCTTGTGAAGGCACCAGTCTTCGGGAAGGCATCGCATTACAAAGCACAGATCAGGAAGGTGGAATGAATTTGGGAAAGGACTTCGATCTCGTTATCCTAGGCCGCGGAGCCGCCGCTTTTTCAGCGGCAATAAAGGCAAGCGAACTCACCTCGGGGCAGGTGTCCATTGCCATGATAGGTTATGGCCCCATTGGCGGTACATGCGTCAATGTTGGCTGTGTGCCATCCAAGTACATGATAGAAGCAGCAAAGGTTATGCACACCCAGTCAAATCCGAGGTACCCTGGCATAGGCATAGCGAAATCAGAATTCAATTTTCGAACCCTTATGGGATCGTTGAGGGAAGCCGTCAGCGAGGAAAGAAGAACCAGGTATTCCGAAGTTGTGCAGTCCTATGGCAACATAACCGTTATTGACGGAAAGGCCTCATTCGTGGACAAAACCACTGTTCTGGTAAAGGGTAATGATGGAGAGGAGACAATATCAGGGTTCAACTTCATCGTAGCAACAGGATCCAGTCCAACAATCAAGAAGATCAAGGGGCTGGCTGAAACCGGCTTTCTTACGAGCGAAACTGTCTGGAACACAGACGTGCTGCCACAGACCCTTGCAATAATCGGAGGGGGATTTATAGGGCTTGAACTGGGACAGGCCATGAGCCGTCTGGGGTCGACAGTAAAGATTGTCAAGGAGCACAAGACCGTGACAGCGGGAATTGAGCCGGAGCTTGGGGAAGCACTGCTTGCCTCCCTTGCTGAAGAGGGAATTCAATTCCTGATGGAACGAAAGGTAACACGGGTCTTGTCCCGAAGCGGAAAGAAGGTTTTGGTCACGGAATCTGCTTCAGGTGTAGAGGAGGTAGAGGCCGACGAGATTCTTCTTGCATCGGGCAGATATCCTAACGTTTCTTCCCTGAGCCTTGAAAAAGCAGGAGTAAAGTATTCCGGAAACGGCATCTACGTGAATGACCAGCTGGCGACATCAAACCCGAATATCTATGCGGCCGGAGATGTGGTTAACCAGAAATACAAGCTGGAAACCCTGGCTGCACGTGAAGGTGCTACGGTTGCGTCCAACATCTATAACCACGAGGATACATCCATCCCAATGGACCAGGTGCCTTGGGCAGTTTTCACAGAACCGCAATTCGCGTCTGTCGGCTTCACGGAAGCTGAATATTCCGCGAAATCTGGAAACCCGTTAACAAGTACCGTGAGATTGGAGTCCGTACCGAAGGCAAGGATTTTGCGGGACACCAGGGGTGCCTTCAAGATTGTCGCGGATGCACATACTGGCAAAATAGTTGGAGTGCACGCAGTTTCTCCCTATGCCGCAGAGTTTATTATTGAGGGGGTTTATGCAATTAAATTCGGGCTGACATACGAGAAACTCATTGAGAACAGCCACGTTTTTCCCACCGTGGCGGAAGGTATAAAGCTCACCGCACAGTCGTTCACGAGAGACATATCTAAAATGAGTTGCTGCATGGAATAGGATTTCCACCGTTCGCTCATTGCTTAATAGGTAGTTAATTGACGGACATTTTTCCTGCTCCTCCTCTGATGCAAATGCTCATATATTGTTCATGTAATTCTTAAGCGCTGATTATGGGACTTGGAAAGAGAGATTTGGGACGGAAGAGGAAGAGCATAGAGATGAAGATACAGGAGATTGAGGCGAAGATACATAAAAACCCCCTTAACAAGGAGTTGCAGGTTGAACTGGCAGAGGAAAAGAAGAAACTGAATAAACTCTGAAAAATTTTGCTGAAAAAGACATAAAATTTTACCGATGCTGGAACTGGTCAGGATTCCGGCATGGCTTTCTCCTCATTAACAACGCTCTGTGCAGCTTTTCCGGAATATTTATTCTTCCCAAGTACTTCTCTGGCCAGTAGCGTCATCATGGCAGCAACGATGAATGAGACTGCGGCGATAATAAAGATATATGAGTAAGCCAAATGGGCTGGCATGATTGTTATGGATCTTCCAACAACATAGGATGCCGTGATTGTTGTCATGATTGACCCTGCAACCGGAGCGCCCACACTGCTTCCAACACTCCTGAAAGTTCCATTCATAGCGGTGGCCAGTCCCATGTCCTTTGGATTCACGGTAAGGACAATCAGGTTTATCAGCGATGCATTCAGCATGGCAAGGCCACCCCCAGTGATGAACTCATATACCAGCATCTGCGTGAAGCTCTGCGAGATCGCTTCCAGCAGGAACCCGACAGCTGAGAGCACTGATCCGAGTATGGCGAATGGCTTTACCCCAACCCTTGAGACATAGGCGCCTGTGATAGGGGCCAACACGAGCATCCCCAGTGCAAAGGGAACAAGAGCAATTCCTGTCTCAAGGATGTTCTTTCCAAAGCCAGAAGGCTCTGGAAGATCGAACCGGTACGTGAGAGCCTGCATGGCAAGAAACATCCCCATTCCGGATATTGACAGGACAACGTTTGCAACCATCACGTTTCTCTCTGACAGTAGCTTGAAATTCAGTATTGCCTCTCCTACCCGCCTCGAATAGCCAAGTTCATACATTGTCAACGGGAAAAGCAGTATGACTCCTGCCATGAAGAGAGCAATTGTGTCAAATGAGTACCAGCCCCATGTCGGTGCCTCTGAGAGAGCAAAGACAAAGAATGCCAGGGCCGAACCTAGCATTGCGGCACCATAATAGTCAATCTTAGCACTCGGGCGCCTGAACCGTGATTCCTTTATCACAATTATTGTGACGAGAACAAGTGCTGCGACAAATGGGATGGCGGTGTGATAGGTCATTCTCCATCCAAAGTCGTTTGATACCCACGATCCAAGTGGCAGGCTGATGGCGAATCCTGCACCGAACATTGCGCTTATGATGGCCTGTGCCCTTGGTACAATTTCCTTGGGGAATTCCTCTCTTGCAAGGCTCATTCCAAGAGGCATGATCGTAAGCCCTATCCCCTGTATGGTCCTTGATACGACCATGAAGGTAAAATTGGGGGAAAATCCAGTAACTGAAACCGCGACCGCGTAAATTATCAGGACTATAGTGAGCATCCTCTTTTTGCCGTATATATCTCCGAGTTTCCCGACTACGGGAGTCAGTGCTACTCCTCCCACAAGATATGCTGAGAGCAGCAGGCTGACCTGCGCGGATGTTACCCTGAAGTCATGTGCTATTGTGGGGAGAGAAGGCGTCAGCATACCCTCTATGTACATGACAATAAGAACAAGCCCTGCTAGAATGAGCATTACTCTGGTAGCGTATTTGCTGTCGTATTCCGACATGCTTTTGTAATCAGCTGGTTGCGATTCGGTCATAATATATCCTTCCCTTTCCTTTGCGTGTTTTCCATGACTACTTTCCTGACTTTCAGGGCAAGCCCGGAAAGTATCTGCCCGAGTTCATTGAGCCTCAACTCGTCGGTGCCTTCCAGCATACTGTCCATCAACTTCTCCTGGTATTTCTCCATTCTGGAGAATAATTCCAGGCTCTTCTCCGTAAGCATGATCAATGTTCCCCTCCGGTCATCTGGATCTGGCTGCCGCCTTACCCAACCCTGGGATTCAAGCGTATCTGTGAGACCCGTTACTGTAGGATTGCTGACTTTCAGGAAACTTGCCATTGTTGAGAGATGCTGCGGACCATGCATGCTGATGTATTTCAACAGGAAATACTGTGGCATCACGAGGTTTTCTCCCCTGACAATCTCCATCTGGAGAAACATTATCTCCTGATGAAGTGCCTTCAACCCTTCCAAGAAAGCCAATGCGTTTTTACCGCTTGAAATTGACTTCCTGTCATCCATTGAATTTGTAGCAGACATGGGTTCAGGCTAATTATTTAGGCATACTTAAAGATTTGTAATAGCTAACTATTTACAAGTAAAACAAATTGTAGTATCTTTCGTTAAAGAATGATCAATGTTGCCCAGTTTAGATAAAATGACGGACTCTAAATTAATTACCAAGGTGTGCATCGGGTGAGAAATGAAAGCGATCTGGCTATTGATCCCATACGTGGTCTTCACATCCCTTTCATATTATTTCGCAAAGGATGGACTTTTCTATGCATCACCATTTCTTTTCATGGGACTCAGGTATCTTATCGCAGGCCTGATACTCCTGACAGTTGCCAGGAAACTGGTGGTTACAAGAAACCTGATCTATCTTTCCATAATGACTGCCACCAGTACAATGTTCTGGGCTTTTGGCCTGCTTTACGTCTCGCCTTCCGAATCGGCTGTCCTCAGCTACTCAATGCCCCTTTTCTCGCTTCCAATTGCGTTCTTCATGGTCAGTGAAAAACCGTCGGCCCTGGAGCTGGCTGGCATAATTATAGGATTTTCGGGGATACTGATATACGGCTTCCCCCTGATTCACGGGTTCACTGCTCTGGGCGTGGCCCTGACGGTAATCAATGCATTCTTCTGGGCAATGTTCACGGTGTTCTACAGAAAATTGAGAGAGGAGGATCCTGTGAGCGTGAATGCATCGCAGTTCCTCATTGGGGCCGCAATAATGCTAGCTCTGTCCCCGTTGGGTTTCAGGGCGGACCTCACTGCATCCTTCGCTATTGATCTGCTCTGGATGGCAACCCTCGGAGGAGCAGCCCAGTTCCTTCTCTGGAATTTCATGATACGCAGAAGCAGGGTCAACAGGATAACTGTGCTGGCATTTTCAGTGCCTATTTTTACCATGGCACTTGGTGCAGTAATGGCAATGGCCATACCTGACCTTTTCTCCCTTATCGGCGTGTCGGTTATGTTCACAGGGATAGTTCTTTCAAGACTAAAGGGCGGAATATCCTTCATTAAGCTTCGTAACAATGAGACACAACATTAACTGGAAACAATGAGTTTCTGTACAAAATCAAGCTTTTAAATTGCTAGAATGTGAAAGCATATGCAAATATTAAAAAAATGGATTTAGTCGTATCCACATCCACACTGTATAACCTCTATTTCGGACTCGTGTTCAGTTCCGCATTTCCTGCAGACGTATTCCGTCATCTCCAGATCAGGCACCTCCATAAATTTAGAGTAACAGGTGGAATATAAATTTTGCCGTAATGTGTTTCGGCATTTGCAGAATATTTCGCTCTTATACTTCAGCCGAGAGGCATATAAGCGGCTTTCGCCTGGCTCGCTTGTCCCATCGGTTACTGGGGAAAATTGGCGCGATAAATTATATAAATTGAGAACATGGCAAAAGGTTGAAGCCTTTCAAAATCGATGCACTGGACCTCACAATCGTAGAAATGCTTGAAAAAGACTGTTCCTTAACTTACAATGAAATTGCC
>DAICSO010000053.1:0-8285 GCA_027368075.1 bacterium | reverse complement strand
GAGTAAGGGTTGTCCTTGCTGAGTCTCACAATAAGCTACTGCAGGAGACTTCGGACAATTTTCTCAAGGATCTGTCAAAACAAGATCTTCCCGATGCATTTGCCAAGCAGATTAGGGAAGAAGCGGACAGGGATTATAAGATCGAGAGTGTAATGGCTGCGGGTGCTTTAAGATCTGCGCTTTTTAGGCACAGTGAGAAGAATGTCTACAAAGATTTCATTCGTGATGACCTTTTCACAGACCTGCTCGAGAAAATTGAGATAAGATCTTTGAATAACGAGGATATGTTGAACTGGAAGAATCTGCCTCTCTAGTTTTGTTGCTACTTTCTATTTTTTGTCTTCTCGTTTGTGAATGAACATAGAGAAAGACATGTTATGTTCCTGTGAGGCAATAATCGACCTCGGAGATACTGCATGAAGAGGTGAAACTGAGGTATTTTAGCGTTTCTCAGACTTCTGGGTATATGAAAACACACTCTGCAGAGGAAATAAAGGAAAAGCTGGGAATACAGTGACAGGTTATTGTGTTGAACATTCTGAAGAATCCCTTTCAACCCTGGAGACTTGATACTCCTGTGGTTAAGAGGATAGTCAATATCGGTGCCATTTTTTTCAGTGATGTTGTCACTACCTTATGCCCAATTGAGAATGGGCCCGACCGGATTCGAACCGGTGACCTCCTCCGTGTCAGGGAGACATCATACCGCTAGACTACGAGCCCTCTATGGTCTGTATTTTTGGCTCTTATATATTTCTTTTCGCGAACAACGATGCAAAGGATAAATACGCGTTTATTCTACACACCTGTCTTACATGCCACTTGCCAGAATCATCCAATCTGTTATCCAACCAGATGATTACATTAACTCTATTTCAGTTCCTGAAACCGGCGGTCTTGTTACATTTTCCGGTATAGTCCGTAAGACAGAGAGTGGTCGGGAACTGAAGTCACTGTTCTATGAAGCCCATGAATCGATGGCACTGAAAAAAATTAAAGAGATCCTTGAGGACGCGATCAAAAGATTCGGATTGCTTGATGCTATTGCGATTCACAGGATAGGCGAGGTTCAGGTGGGAGAGATTTCAGTTTTCACTGCCGCTGCTTCTATTCACAGGAAAGACGCTTTCAGAGGCTGCGAATTTATTATCGACAGGATAAAACTTGATTGCCCCATCTGGAAGAAAGATATGTTTACAGACGGCGAAAGGTGGAGGTCAGAAAATCTTGAATGAACTGACGAACAGGAGATCAACATTCAGGCTCGCGTACATTTCAACCTTGCTTGACGGCTACAATCTCACTGTTTCCGCGCCGCTGATAGTGCTGCTGTCAAGGTTCATGAACCTTACCATTGTTGACACTGCCCTGCTGGCCTCATCCGCGCTCATAGGTAACGCTGTTGGCGGATTCCTCCTTGGTAGGCTCTCGGATCTCTTCGGCAGGAAGACGCTTCTCATGGTGGATCTCCTGCTTTATGCTGCTATGGGCCTGTTCTCTTCGCTTTCTGTTACGATAATTGAAATAATAATATTCAGGGTGTTCCTGGGCATAGGAATTGGTGGGGATTATCCCAACAGCTCTTCCCTGCTTACGGAAACTCAAGGAAATTCCGGCCGCGGCAAGCCTGTTGGATTTCTTGGGACTTCCTGGAGCATCGGGTTCGGCCTCGCCCTGCTATCCGGATTGCTGCTTTATCCCCTTGGACCTGACGCGTGGAGAGTACTTCTCTTCCTCCCTGTGATACCCTCAATTACTGTCGTGATGCTCAGGAGCCACCTTGAAGAGTCAAGTGCCTGGAAGAGCACAAGAGTGCAGGCCAGAAAGGAAAACGTGCGCAGGATTTTCTCCAGGGAGTTGAGGACCTTCACCATGTATGCCGCAACATTCTGGTTCCTCTTCGATGCTATTCAGTACGGTATCTCTGAATACGCCCCAACGGTGATGAAATCAATAGGGCTCCACGGAAATACTACCGGAATTATTGCATCGCTTGTTCTTGCTGTGGTAGAGGTTATTGGTACACTGGTAGGAATATCGCTTGTTGACAGGGAAGGGAGGCGCAATGTCCAGATCATAGGTTTCCTGGGTATATCCATAAGCATGCTCATTGCCGCGTTTGTCACGCAAGAATACGTGCTTATTGCGGTTCTTTTCGCGCTCGGAGCTTTTGTGGGTTTTGCACCAGGCATCCTGGAATTCATCTACCCTCCAGAGATGTTCCCCACAGAACTCAGGGGTACAGGTGCTGGTTTTGCAAACAGCATGAGCAGGGTAGGCGCGGTGGTGGGAGTATTGATACAGCCTTTTATACTGAGCTTGAACAATGGACTGACGTACCTTTTCCTTATGTACTTCGGAATGGCTTTTGCGGTACTTATGCTAACTATAGCTATAGCGCCGGAAACGACCTTAAAGTCTGTCATAAGAGAAATTGCTGAGGTTCAGTGACAGAAAGTTTTGATATTAAGATTGCATGGCTATTCTGATGCTAGTTGACGATTTCGGCAGACCCGTGAAAAGCATGAGAATTCAGGTGAACACCACATGCAATTTCCACTGTTTTTTCTGTCACATGGAAGGCACAGAGGTAAATTCCTCTGAAATGAAGGCTACTGAAATAGAACGGGTCGTGGAGATCGCTGCAAAATGGGGCGTAAACAAGATTAAGTTCACGGGCGGAGAACCACTGATGCGGAGAGACATAGTGGAAATAGTTGCCCGGGTGAGAAGGCACATTTCCGGTGATATATCCCTGACCACCAACGGGGTCCTGCTGGTAAACAAAGCAGCAGAACTCAAAAAAGCCGGCCTGAACAGGATTAACATATCCATGCACTCCATTGAAAGGGATGGATTCCAGTTCATAACAGGCGTTGACGCACTTGATCGAGTCGAGGAAGGAATTAAAGCGGCCAGGGATGCTGGACTCGGTCCCATAAAGATAAATTTCGTCGTTCTCAAGAACATTAATGTCCATCTCATAGGCAGGATGATCGACTTCGCCGCAGAAAATGATGCAATACTTCAGCTGATTGAATACGAAACCACCAAGGAAGCGGAGGATTCTGAAGATTACCAGAGATACCACTACAGCCTAGAACCAATAGAGAGGAAAATAGCCGATCAGGCTTTGGGCGAAGAGAGGAACGAACTGCATAACAGAGAAAGGTATACCATAAGAAACCGGGGTAAGTCTGTCTCCATAGAATTTGTAAAGCCAATGCACAATACTGATTTCTGCAACAACTGCACACGGATCCGGCTAACATCAACCGGCCGGCTGAAACCCTGCCTCATGCGAAGCGATAACCTGACAGATATCATTCACGAGATAAGAAAGGAAAACAGGGAAAGCAGCCTTGACGACATACTCAGGACTGCAGTGAAGAGACGCGAACCTTACTGGAGGGAAACCGATGTTATTGAAAGTGAAATATTTCGCAAGATTTAGGGAGCTTGCAGGAAAATCCGAGGAAGCAGTTGAGTTACAGGAAAGCGCCATAGTACTTGACCTGAAGAAGATGATCCTGCATGAGCATCCGCTCCTGTCCAGCTATGGATCCAGCATGATAGTAGCAAGGAACGAGAATTTCGCAACAGATGATGAGAATCTACAGGCTGGGGATGAAATTGACTTTTTCCCCCCTGTCAGCGGCGGATAAGGTGACATGGCAAGAAGTTCGGAGAGGGCATCGTACGTATCATATGGCGAGGCTATGGAGATCATTCTCTCCCAGAACTGGACCCCCATAGACTCTGAGGAAGCTGATGTCCCTGATTCCATCGGAAAGATATCCGTAACTGACGTATATTGCGGAAGAAATGTCCCTGAATACAATCGCAGTGCCGTTGACGGTTACGCTACGAGATCAGAAATCACTGTAAATGCATCAGAAAGTAGACCCGTAAAAATCGGGAGTTCTTCCCCCAGAGCCGAAGGGGAAAACCCATTGGTCCCTGTGAGTACCGGTGAGAAAATTCCTGGAGATGCTGATAGTGTCATAATGTTTGAGGATACAGTTCAGGCGGGAAATGACCTATTTGCCCTCAGGGCAATAAGGCCCTGGGAGAATGTCTCATTGAGTGGCGAAGATCTCAGATGCGATTCTGTAATCATTAAGGCAGGATCCAGAATTGAACCTGAAAACCTTGCCGCGGCATATGCATGCAAAATCAACAGTATACGTGTTTACAGGAACTTTATACTCTCTGTCCTTTCCACAGGGGACGAGATTGTATCGGGCAGGGTACCAAACTCTACCCAGCCGTTGATCCTTTCCTACTTCTCTATGCCTTTCCTTCAGACCGCAGATGCGGGCGTAGTTGATGACACTGGAGAGAACATAAGGGAACAGGTGATCAGGAACCTCGAATCGTGCGATGTCCTGGTGGTTACTGGAGGCAGCGGACCCGGAACACATGACCTGGTCAGGGAGATTCTGGGATCAATGAGTACCACTCTGTTCCGTGGAGTAAAGATTAAACCGGGCAGAACTGTATCTGCGTTCAATGCAGGAGGAAAGCTTGTCCTTTCTGTTTCTGGACTGCCGGTTGCAGCCCTGGTTTCTGTCGAGGCTTTACTGTGGCCTTTTCTTGAGCTTATGCTCGGCTATAGGAAGAGAAGGGTAATTGTCAGGGCCAGGATCGACGACAAAGTAAACGCAGATCCCGGCATAAGGAGCTACGTAAAGGTTAAACTGAAATGCTCCGATGAGGGATACATTTGTTCCCCGCTGAGAATATCAGGATCGGGAATACTTTCCACCCTCCTTGAATCATCTGGTACGTTGACGATAAAAGAGGGCAGTGAAGGCATAAATAGCGGAGAGACTGTTAAGGTTGAATTGAATGGAGTGAAATGAATGGGGAAAATTTTCAGGAATCTGGTTCCATTCTCCGAAGCAGTGTCACTTGCCATGAAGCATGCCCAGCCGGTAAGTGATATTGAAGTTGTACACACATCAGAAAGCACGGGGAGGATTTCAGCCGATGACATCTTTGCTGAAGTCCCTCTTCCCCCATTTACCAGATCGGAAGTTGACGGTTATGCTGTAATTTCGACAGACATTGCCAATGCATCTCCCGAGAACCCTGTCTATCTGTCGTTAACCGGAAGGGTAGAAATCGGGGACCCCAAGAAAACGCACCCTGGATCCGGGAAGTGCATGTACATCGCAACCGGAGCAATCATTCCTGCATTTTGTGATTCAGTAGTAATGGTCGAGGACGCAGCATCGAACGGACAGACAGTAACGTTTAGGCGGGGTGTATCGAGGTGGGAAAACGTTGCACATTCCGGAGAGGATCTTCGGAAAGGTGCCATCATCGCCAGGCGCGGAACAATTATAGATCCACGAATGATTGGAGTCATGTGTGCAACGGGCATAGAGAAAGTAAGGGTGTACAGGAAAATAAGGATCGGAATAGCCTCATCTGGCAATGAACTCATCCAGCCGGGGGAAGCAATTTCAGCCGGCAAGGTCTATGAATCTAACAGCACTTATGTAGAGTCTGAACTGTCAGCTTTCCGGAATGTGTCCACGAGAAAATACGGATTGATCCGGGATGATCTGGGCGAGACGAAGAGTGCCATTGAAAGAATGGTTGGCGAAAACGATGCGGTTATCGTAAGCGGTGGGACTTCTGCCGGTGAAGGTGATTTTGTATACAGGGTAATGGAGGCCTGTGAGCCGGGAATTATCTTCCATGGCGTCTCGGTCAAGCCGGGAACCCCGACTGTTTTTGCAATGTCCGGCCAAAAGCCCATTTATGGCCTTCCGGGATTTCCCGTATCGGCAATGATGATTTTCAGGACAGTATTCCTGCCGGCTATAGAGAGAATGTCGGGAGAGAAACTCCTGGATCGCACGGTCGAAGCCACGCTGGGGATGAAGACACTTATCAGGATAGGTTACACCAGCCTTATCATCCTGAGGCTCGCAAGGAGAGGAAACTCCATATTGGCCTATCCTGTAACTGGAGCTTCAGGTTCGATTTCACGGCTGCTGGACGCCGAGGGTTTTGCAATAGTTGAGGGGAATAGAAAATTTGCTGACGCGGGAGAGAAGGTAGAGGTACACCTTTTCACTGAGAGGATTCCAGAGTCGATCTTCCTTGGATCGCCTGATGAAATAGCAGAAAAATTTATTCTTAGCATGGAGTCCACGCCAGCAGTCATAAAGATGGAAGAGGATTCAGTGCCAGACTTTATTCGTGAAATAAAGCCCGATTTCGCACTTGTTTCCGGATCAGAAGAGGTCGACCCTTCGAATTTTGGAGACTACTCAAGTGCAGCAACATACGATGTCCCATTTGGTTTTTATTCCAGGGATGATGCCGGAACGGTAAAGTCCATTATAGAATCCATCTCTGCAGGGAAAACCCGGACTGTATCCATTTCTGGAAATGGCTCCGTTGCATCTGGATTCCAGAACTATCTTACAGCTTCCGGGCGGGATTCAAGACCGTTTGGTAACATTATCAACTACCTGCCTACACGGGAGGCGTGCCTTTCCTCAGTGACAAGCGGGGAGAACGACATCTTCCTTGGGAAATTCAGGAGACTTGAAAATCATGGACTTAAATTTATTCCTATTGGCAAGGTGCATCAGTCAATTCTTCTTTGCAATGAAACCGTGAGTATGCGGGCTGTGGAGCAACCACTGAAGTCGACAAAGGAGGCGATGACCAGCCTTGCCATTCCTTGAATTTGACCGTTATCTCGGTACCCTGGCTCTTCCCCAGATCTCCCTCTCAGGCCAGAAAAAAATATCCTCAGGGAGCATTGCGGTCGTAGGACTCGGGGGCACTGGTGGAATAGCTGCGGAGTTGTTTGCACGTGCAGGGGTAGCTGAGCTTGTACTCATCGACGACGATACAGTCTCACTGACAAATATCCAGAGGCAGGTGGAATATGTTGAAGCAGATATCGGCAGGAAGAAGGCAGAAACACTGAAGAAAAGAATATCTGCCATAAACCACACCGTGAAGGTAGAAGTCGTAAATGAAAGGTTAACAGGGGAAAATGCATCCGTCATTGGAAAACCGTCTATGATTTTTGACGGAACTGATAATTTCTCCGCAAGGAACGCAATTAACAGATATGCTGTTAGAAACGGCATACCGTGGATCATGACTGCGGCTAATGAGACATTCGGGACAATCAAGGCCATCCTGCCGCACGAGACCTCGTGCACGGCATGTCTTGGATATCCCGATTCTGGAAATGAGGAGATAGGATGTGCCCAGGCAGGCATCCTCCCGTCCGCCCCAGTGGCTATCGGCACAATGGCTTTTTCCCTGGGCCTCAAGATCCTGATGGGAGAAAAAGTGGATGGGGACATAGTCTATATCGACACATGGAATTACACCGTGGAACGGGTCAGGACGTTGATAAACCCAAAATGCACGGTATGCGGAAAACCATGAAAGCCGTTATATTTGTAAAGCGGAGCGTAAGATTTCCAGGCAAGCACAGCGTTCTGGTAAACGGATTGGGGCTCACTGAGGGCATTGCAAGGAAGCTGTCCGGATCAGGGTTGTTCGATGAAACCATCATTTTTTCAAGGGACCGGGATTTTGAATCGGCGTATGGAAGGATAGTTGTTGATGACTCTGGAGGCATCATACTGGATTCTGTCATCATGGCAGTACAGAAATTCGGCGATATATTTGCTTTCGCAGGGGATATGCCATTTATCTGTATGCACATAGTCTCAGCAATGCTTCTTAAATTTGATGGAAAATCATTGTGCCCGCGGTCCAGCAACAATGTGCTGCAAACCCTTCATTGCATATATGCGAAACGAGACCTGAAAGCTCTCAAAGAATATGCTGGAAACGGTGGGAAATCAATGCATGGATTTATTGAGGGAAATGGGATCGTGATGGATTACGAAGCAAAGGACGAGATTTGCTTTGATAATATCAATTTCCCTTCTGATCTGGTGCGATTAAACCTATGAGACTTTGTTTGTGTTGGCAAACCTTGAAATGAAAGTTTCTGCAAAAAAACCTCTCGCCTATCCTGGACATTCGGCAAGGCAGTAAGGGAGAGTAAATACGTCAATTGCCTTAGCATACGAGCTTTTTAGTCGACGTACATTTATATATTACATCATTGTACGACTTTTATGGAATTAGGTTCCACAAGCTCCGGTGGTTCTGGAGAAAAACTTGATATCAACCACGTAAAGGGTCTGTATGTTTCATTTTTTGCATACACCTTTGATATACTTAGCTTTGTAGCGTTGACGTTCGTGTCTATTCCCGTATCCAAGGCG
>DAICSO010000052.1:0-8491 GCA_027368075.1 bacterium | reverse complement strand
TAAAAGAGGAAAACGGATACATCAGGGCTGCATTCAAAAAATGAAATAATGGTAACTTTAAAGAGTTTTTGAGTCATCCAAGAGTTCTGTTTGCACAGTTTTTAACGTCTGCTGAACCTGACCATATGATACATAATCCTCTCCTTACTGGTTGGCGTTCCTATTGGTAACGCACGATCACCATATTCCACGCTTTCAGAAATGGATAGGAAGACAATACAAACAGAGCTGAAAAAATTGCACCTCATTTGAGTGCGGTATTTCCACTATCTGCATATTCAAACCTGAAAACCTAAAATACCATGTAAACCATATGTTTGGCAATGGAAGGTACGGAAAGGGAAAACAGCACATTGCCTGTTGATGAATACATTTCACATCAGAGAGGCATGTATGAATCTCTGCACCGCAAATCACTTGACAATCCGGAAGAGTTCTGGAATGAACATGGAAACATAGTGGACTGGTACAGCAAGTGGGACAGGGTGCTGGATGATTCCAATGCGCCGTTTTACAGGTGGTTTCTCAATGGAAAGATGAATGTTTCATACAATGCCCTTGATCGCCATGTCAGGAGCCACAGGAGAAACAAGGCTGCTTATATCTGGGTTGGCGAGTCGGGAACTGAAAAAATAGTCACTTACCATGGCCTCCTGAAAAGGGTTAATGCATTCGCAAAGGCGCTGCTTGATGCCGGCCTGAAAAAGGGAGACCGGATTGCGATCTACCTTCCCATGATAATAGAGGCTCCGGTAGCAATGCTTGCCGCGGCCCGTATAGGCGTTCCTTTCACCCTCGTGTTCTCGGGTTTCGGTGCTAGTTCTCTTGCTGAAAGGATCAGGGACTGCGGAGCAAAGGTCATTGTAACAGCTGACGGAGGAAACAGGGCAGGGAAGGTAATAGACCTGAAGAAAATAGTTGACGAGGCAGTTGAGCAGACCTCCACCGTAACAGAGATTATCGTGGTAAGAAACACTGGAAATCCTGTTGACATGGTGGAAGGAAGAGACTTCTGGTATGACGAAGTTACCAAGGAGCAGAACGCCTATGTGGAACCTGAGCGGATGGATTCCAACGATCCCCTTTACATATTATACACTTCAGGCACCACCGGCAAGCCGAAGGGAGTCGTACATGGCAATGGAGGATACAGCGTTTGGATTGCAAATACTCTGAAATGGGCCTTCAACCCTCAGGAGGATGACAGGTGGTGGTGTGCAGCCGACATCGGGTGGGTAACGGGACACAGCTACATAGTGTTTGCTCCGTTGATTCTGGGGCTGACCTCTATAATGTATGAGGGAGCGATTACCTATCCTGAGCCTGACAGGATGTGGGACATAATAGAGAAATATGGCGTCAACCTGCTTTATACCTCGCCCACAGCAATAAGGCTCCTGATGCGATACGGAGATGCGTATCCCGCGAAGCATGATCTCAGCAGCCTTCGCGTTCTCGGGACGGTCGGCGAACCCATAAACCCCGCAGCATGGCACTGGTATTTCAAGGCCATCGGAAAGTCAAAATGCCCCATTGTGGATACTTACTGGCAAACAGAAACTGGAGGCTTTATCATCTCCCCGGCCATTGAACTTGGCCTTGGGTCACTTAAACCTGGTTCTGCAACTTTTCCACTTCCCGGCATAGATCCCGTGATACTGGATGAACAGGGCAACGAGACTCCCAGTAACCAGAAGGGTTTCATCGCGATCCGGAAGCCATGGCCCGGCATGATGATATCACTCAACAACGACCCGGAAAGGTACAAGAGTGTCTACTTTTCAAAATATCCCGGAAAGTACTTCAACGGCGATTATGCAATGAAGGATTCTGACGGATATTACTGGCTTCTGGGAAGGGCTGACGAGGTCATGAAAGTATCCGGGCACAGGATCGGTACAATTGAAATTGAGGATGCCCTGGTTTCTTTTCCTGAGATAGCTGAAGCCGCTGTTTTCAGCAAGCCCGATGAAGTTAAGGGGGAAGCAATTGTTGCATTTGTAATTCCAAAACATGGTGTTGCGCACGGTCGGGAACTCACGGAGAAACTTAAGAAGGGCATAAGGGAAACCATGGGACCCATCCTGATCCCGGATGAAATCCACTATGTTCACACAGTTCCAAAGACAAGGAGTGGAAAGATAATGAGAAGGGTTCTGAAGGCTGTCTACACTGATCAGCTTCCCGGGGACATCAGTACTCTTGAAAACGAAGCTTCCGTGAATGAGATAAGGGAAGCGATAGAGACCCTGAGAAAGGAAGTTGGAAGATGATCTGTTGGATACCGGCTTTCCATCAGTTAGGTGTTGAGCTGCTGGAACCAGGACATCATTAATAACCGTCTATTCAGTAACATGCGAAGGCTATAATGTCCGGGTGCGTCAAGGGAGAATGCTATGGTGAAGGACAGACAAAGGTGTGGATGGATTCCAGAAAACGATACCCAGTATTTGCAATATCATGACGTGGAATGGGGCGTTCCATTGCATGATGATTTGAAGCTTTTTGAGATGCTTATTCTCGAGGGGCAGCAAGCTGGTCTCTCATGGAGGACGATACTTTACAAGAGACAGAACTTCAGGAAGGCGTTTGACTGCTTCAATCCTGAAAGAATAGCAGGATACGATGAATCCAGGATAGAATCTCTCATGAGCGATCCTACCATAATTCGCAACAGGTTAAAGATCAATTCAATTATACAGAATGCAAAGTCGTTTCTTGCAGTGAAAAGGGAGTTCGGAACCTTCAACTCGTATATCTGGAAATTTGTTGGAGACAAGCCTATCTTGAACAGATGGGAAAACCGTGATGAAGTACCGACCAGTACCCGGATTTCTGATGAAATGAGCAGGGACCTGTATGAACGTGGTTTCAAATTTACGGGATCAACAATATGCTATTCATTTATGCAGGCGGTTGGGATGGTCAATGACCATGTGACAAGCTGCTTCAGGTTTGAAGAAATTTCTCGGCTATATGATCATTGAAACGACCTTAATGGAGTGAACTTTCATAGTATGATTGTTGTTTCAAAAAATACTGTTCAAAATATTTAGTATAATATTTTTAACTTTTGTGGCATACATAGGTGGTCATTATGATAAAAAGTCTTGAAAAAATAAAGGCGTCTATCCCTCTTACAAAAACTGAACCGGAGCAAATGTGGCTTGAAGAATGGGGAAACCAGCTTTTTGTGAGGATAGAAAACAACAATGGTAAAGTTGGTTGGGGGGAAGTGCTCGCGGCAGCCGGGAATTCAAGGGATCCATACATTGCCTTGCTAGACTTGTTGACTGATTACGTGATTTCAGCTGATGAAAACAACATAAGGGAAGTATGGAACAGGTTGAGAAGAATGACATTTTCCGGCGGATATGGCATCACCACTGGCTCTATTTCCGGAATAGACATAGCCCTGTGGGATCTGCTCTCAAAGGAGTCTGGTTTGTCCATTTCCAGGCTATTGGGAAAGCGAAGGTCTTCTGTTGACAGATATGCTTCACTTTCACGCTATTCCGATCCAACAAAGGCGGCGCTTGCGGTGAAGAACCTGCTTTCAGCCGGTTACAGATCAATAAAACTGCATCAGTCGTGGTTCGACACACTTGAAACTGTGAAAGTCATCAGGGAAGATTCGGGATATGACTTTGACCTGATGGTTGACATGAACTGTTCAATGGATTTTGAAACTGCAAGGGATTTCATGATAAAGTCCTCCAGGTACGAATTGAAATGGGTTGAGGAACCGATTTGGCCCCCCGATGATTTCGACTCACTCAGGAAGCTTAACTCCATCGCTCCGGTGGCAGCCGGAGAGAACTTTTTCAGTATTTTCGACTTCAAGCGGCTGCTGGAAGGTGATTGCCTGAGTTATTATCAGCCGGATGTCGCAAAGATTGGAGGTATCACACCTTTCATTGAGATAATGGGATTATTGAAGGCATACAATTCTACACTGGCATTTCATAACCGCCCACACAACGGCTGGATCAGCATAATAGCGAGCGCTAGCCTCGCATGTTCATATGATGGCAAAACTTTGGTTGAAACTCCTCCGAACGAGATACCGGGAATTTTCTCTTTCCACGGGAAGATAGACAAGAATTCCATTGCACCAGATGGAGCCGGGCTGGGAATAGAACCGAAGGGTGAGATACCGTTGTCGACCAGCACCAAGATGCTGAAGTTTCACTGAACCCTACTCATAGAACTGCATAAGCAGTTCCCTTTTCACATATTCTATTACCTTATTCTGGTGATCGATCATCAGCTCTTTCGCCAGTGAGGGATTCCTGTCCTTTATTGCCTTGAATACCGCTTTATGCTCCAGGAGATCGTCCTTCCTTCGGTTGAAACTTGTAAACGAAGTTACCCTGACTATTTTAAGCCTTAACCTTATGTCTCCAACTATTTTCGAGAGGAGCTGGTTTCCAGATCCCGCACAGATAAGGGAATGAAACTTCCCGCTGAGATCTGCAAAAATGATCGGGTCCGGGTCACCCAATTTTGATAGTTCCTCTATCCTTGTTATGGTCTGGCCAAGATCATCAATCAACGTCGGAGATGGGCTCACTGCCGTCAGGCCGGCGGCCTCACCCTCCAGGATTCTCCTGACTTCATAGAGATCTATGATCTCCTTCCTGGAAGGGCTGAAAATATGATAATAGCGACCGTTCCTTATAATCAGGCCTTCTCCCTCAAGTTCAAGTAGTGCTTCCCGTATTGGAGTCTTGCTGATGTTAAGCGACGCAGAGATATCGTCTATGTTCAGGAATGTGCCTGGCCTGAATTTGCCCTGTAAAATGCCATCAAAAATGTGTTTATACGCGACCCCGTTGAGCTTCTCCTTCGCTTCCATCTCAAACTGTCAATAAATGATGGTTTAGAAATATTTGTATCGACAAAATTATTAAGCTGAGATATAAAGCTTTGTTAATGCGAATTCATGGTGCTTCAGAATCTCATTTGCCGTAAGGGTCCCGGAAGCGGTTTTCAGCATTACATTGTAGAGCCTGTTTCCCGCTTCCTTCAGGTCAAATTCAAACCTCAGAAGTCCGGAGATATCCAGATCTATGTGCTCACTCATGGTCCTCGCAGTGTTAGGGTTAGCCGTGGTCTTTACTACAGGTTCTATGGGATTGCCTATAATGTTGCCCTGACCGGTTGTGAAAAGGTGGACCACCGCTCCTGCAGCCGAAAACAAAGTTACTGCTTCTGCAGCAGCAGACGATGTATTCATGTAATTCAATCCCTTGACCTTTGGCTCCTCTGCATAATCCAGGACTCCGAGAATCGGTTTAGTTCCTGCTTTCTGTATGTTCCCAAACGCCTTTTCCTCGATGGTCGACAAACCCCCCTTAATATTCCCCTTGGTTGGCTGCGATCCGAGCAGATCGGCGCCCTCCTTCACAATGTCTTTCTGGTAATCATCGAATATCTTCTGGAATTTGTTTTTAAGCTCCGGAGTGGCACACTTTCTTGCAACATAGCTTTCGGCTCCCGTAAGTTCAGACGTCTCTCCAAATATAACGGTAGCTCCTTCGTCGACAAGCCTGTCAAACACTACACCCACGGTGGGATTGGAAGCCAGTCCAGAAGTGGTGTCTGATTCTCCGCATTTGGTGCTTACAACCAGGTTAGAGACGTCGAAATCCCTTCTCCTCTTGTCACTTGCATCCCTGACCATGTCCTTGGCAAGTCTCGAAGCCTTTTCAATGGTTTTGTAATCTCCGTTTCCCTCGATGCTCACTGCTTCGACCCTTTTGCCAGTTTCTGCGATACTGTCTGCAATTTGTTGGGTCCACTGATCCTCTATTCCTATAACCACGGCACTTGCAACATTGGGGTTGCGCCCCATTCCGGCAAGGGTCTTGAACGTGAGATCGAGATCTCTTCCAAATTGTAGTCTGCCATAGGGATGCGGTATTGCCCTTGTTCCAAAGACGTTATTCTCAACTGCAAGAGAGGCTGAATTCGAAAGATCATCAAGCGGGATTATCAGTACATGGTTTCTTGTTCCTACTCTGCCATTTTCTCTCTCGTATCCCCTGAATGTGGACATCACTGCCACCTCATTGTTTTTATATTGTGCACATGCACGTGCTCGCCCTTTTTAATGTCCTTGGTTACCTGGCCGACCGGCTCACCATACTCAATTACCTTTTCACCCGTCTTCATGTCCCGGAGGGCTATCTTGTGGCCCAGAGAAATATCCTCTATAGCCTTCAGTGCGGATTTCTGGTTGTTGTCCAGATAAACACCTTCAACTTCTTCTCCTTTTTTTATGTCATATGTTGCCACGCCAACATGGTCATCCTTGGCGTGTACCAAAAATTTACTGACCATAAAACATGATCTATCCAATATATTTTAATTTTCGTTATTCAAAATTTATGATAGTATGTAAGTAAGAATATTGAAAGCGATATATTTTTATATATACAGTGGTTGTATTTCCGATGACTGAATCTTGGGAAGAACTAAAAGATAGAGCTTATAGTCAGATGAATAAGCAAAAGTCAAAGTGGTTCAATTACAAAATGCTCCTGCTAACTGGAGGAGGGATATTTGTCGACGGATATAACATAGTAATTATATCCATTGGCCTAGCGGGGATAAAGACTCTTTTCGGTTTACAGAACGACGCTTTCTTGGTTGGACTCATAGGAGTATCTGTAATTGTTGGTAACTTGGTTGGAGCATTGTTTGCAGGGTACTTTGTAGACCGGGTCGGAAGACGGTTAATCTTCTTGATTGATCTTATCTTATTCGTGGTTTTTGCAATAGTATCCGGCATAGTTACGAACGCGTATGAACTTGTCTTAGCACGTTTTCTGGTAGGGCTTGGGATAGGTTTAGATTACCCCATAGCTACATCATATCTGAGCGAGTTCACTCCAGTTAATCCTAGAGGAAAATTCTTAGTTATGAATATAACATTCTTCAACATCGCAGGAGTATTCGCGGTTGTAGTTGGCTATCTGCTTTTACCTATAGGTGCAACTGTTGCCTGGAGGTACATGTTGATGTCCGCAGCCATCCCGGCTGTGATTACAATAGCCGCAAGAATGAGGACCCCTGAATCACCAAGATGGCTACTCCAACACGGAAAAAAGAAGGAAGCCATCGGAGCTATAGAAAGAGTAACAGGAGGTAGCATGCCTGAAGATACCCAGAAATTTATAATAGACTCAAATGTAAAACCACCTGTATCAGGCTACTATAGGGAACTTCTTACAAAGTTTACTAAGAGCGCTATTTTCATAGGTCTTTTCTATTTCTTCTTTGCAATTGCATTTGTAAATGCTTCAATATACGGACCTTCAATCCTTGCTTCATTCGGCGAATCTGGACTCATCGGCTCTTCGTTATACTGGATACTCTTTGTTGTTGGCGATATTATCTGTATCCTAGTCATTGATTCATTTGGTAGAAGAAACTCCGCGCTAACAGGATGGGCTGGTATGCTAATAACCATAGTGATTCTGGCTCTTGCTCCTTCAAACCTGAAAATACTCTCCCTCGGGGCGTTTGTACTATTTGCGATGTTTCAGGGTATTGGGCCAGGCAGTCTTCACATGGTATATTCTCCGGAGCTTTTCCCAACTAGAATTAGAGCTACTGCAGAGGGTTGGAAACAAGGTATAGGGAGAATTGGAGGGGTCCTTACGGGCATTTTCTTCCCAAGCCTTGTAACTGGAGACCAGTTGTTGATAATAATTCTAACCTGCATAGGTGGACTTGTACTGTCTATATTATTGGCTCCGGAAACGAAAAGGAAGACTCTGGAAGAGATCTCTGAGAAAGGCGATATAAGCGTAATTTAACCCAATTTTTCCCATTTTTTTAACATATTTTTAGAGTATCGCAGAGAACCGGTTAATACAAGATAAAGAGAGAAATGCAAGTCCTGTGTCGGTTCAAAACGTCTTCATTTAATCGCAATAAAACTAGAACAACTGGTAAAATCCAAATAGTCAAGGCAATTTTAGATTGTTCACTATATTAGTGAAAACATGGATTATCTAAAAAGGAGAATATTTTCCACCAGCTTCCAATAAGTTTCTCAGGTCACTGATTGTCTTATCGTTTATATCGTATCCATCTGCTAGATTCCTTCCTCGTCTTTGTCTAGTGTTATCTCCTGGAACTGTTATGTTTCTGAAATCAGGGGCTTTCCTCGAATTCTTGATTTCCTCAATAAAATTAGATACCCCATTTTTAAAAAAATCCGCACCAACAAAGGCCTCTGGGTCAATAGCGATTATCAGATCACCTTTTGTGCAGAATTCTTTCACCTCTAGAGTGCTCTTGACACCTTTTCCAGCTGGTGCACCTATTAAGGGCCCAGCCATTAAAGACACAATTACAGAAATACCATAACCCTTCACACCACCAAATGGATTCAGAGATCCTTTCAACGCAGCATCCGGATCTGTCGTTGGTCTACCATCTGAATCAAGTGCCCAATTTGCTGGAATTTTATTGTGCT
>DAICSO010000051.1:0-8572 GCA_027368075.1 bacterium | reverse complement strand
TTTATATTAACACCAGTAATATATGCCGATAAAGGAGAAAAGCAGGACATATCTGGATATCAACGGTTTTTCACACGATTCTGTGTTCTTAAGTCCCTATCACCGTAAATAATGTTTGTTCCTTTTTTTTTTGCATTCGAAGCAGCGTCCCAAATATATACAAAAATAGTCTGTCAAAAAATATATAGCTAGTTTTATAAGCTCAAATGAAGTCATCTGCCCATGGAGAAACCAAACAGCTCTTCATTTGCTTCACTGGACGATAGCAAGACAAAGGGAATTCATTACAGAATAACAGCGCTGTCTGCAGCCGGAGTTTTTCTGGATGGATATGACATTTCAATCATTGCGGTGGCGTTGACAATAATAGCCGGACTTAGCGGATTCTCATACGTTTCTACCCCACTGGGAAAGGGTTTGATGGCTGCCTCAACAACTATTGGAATGCTTGTTGGTGCAATTGTATTTGGGTACATTACGGATTTGAGGGGTAGGAAGCTGATGTATCTCTGGGACATGGTAATATTTGCGGTATTCACCGCACTGGTCGCTTTTGCCTCGTATAACTTTGATTCACTATTTATATTCAGGGTGATCCTGGGACTTGCCATCGGGGCGGATTATGCCATAAGTACAACCATAATATCTGAATTCTCCCCAAAGAAAACCAGGGGGAAACTGCTGGCTGTCAATGTTTCTGCATGGTGGATAGGTTCTGCAGTGGCATATTTAGTTGGCTTCCTTCTCCTCCCACTTGGTAATGAATCATGGAGATGGATGTTCGCTATAGGCATAATTCCTGCAGTCCTGGTCTTGATATTCAGGTGGTCAGTCCCGGAATCCGCAAGATGGCTTGCAAATGCTGGAAAGATAAAGGAAGCGCAGGATGTTGAAAAACAGGTATCGGGATCATCTGACATTATAAGTGTGAAAGGCAGGAAGTCATCCATAAAGGACCTGTTCTCCCCGCGCTATATCAGGGCCACACTGTTTGTTGCAATATTCTGGTTCTCATACGATGTAGCATTCTACGGTATTGGATTATTTAGCCCCACAATTCTTGTAATCTTCGGACTCAACACATCTAACGCCATTCTCGGGTCTGCCATTTTCTCCCTGTTTGCAGTACTTGGCAGTTTTCTGTGCATAGCTTTAATAGACCGGCTTGGCAGGAAGATGATAACCATGATAGGCTTTGCAGGGATGTCCTTCAGCTTGCTTATACTCTCCATTGTAGCCTTTGTACTTCCAAAGTCGGCTTTTTCAGTTGGGTACGCCGCTGTGCTGGTTCTCGTCATGTTTGTGATCTTTGAGGTCACACAGACATTGGGCCCCGGCGGAACGGACTTTGTATACCCGCAGGAGATCTTCCCTACATCCATAAGGGCGACTGGACAGGGGTTCGGCACATCCTTCAGCAGGATAGGGGCGATCCTCGGACTAACCGTGTTTCCGATATTGGTAAGCGTGTCTGGACTCGGCCTTGGTCTTCTTTTCTTCTTTGCCTTCTCGGTTTTGGGATTGCTGGCAACGTTTTTCCTGGGGATTGAAACTATGGGAAAAAGCCTGGAAGAGATAAACGAAGATTCAGCCCCGCAGAACTGAAGCGCATGGCACGATTGAATTCCATTGATGTGCTCGGCAGGTGGAGTTCCAATACCGTAAGGAATGAGAGGACATCCTCCATACTCATTAACAGGGAGATTCTCGTTGAGTGCGGTCCACATACTCTGGAGGCGATGCTGAACCGGAATATTGACCCTCTGCATGTTGATACTGTAGCAGTAACCCACATGCATCTGGATCACTACGTCGGTCTCGCTGAGTTCCTTTGGTACAGAGCGATATATGCCCCCGGCCTGCTTGTCTCCGTGCTTGGCCCAAGTGGAATAGGGGAGAATACCAAGGCACTTCTGAGGAACGTCAGGACTCCGGAATCCTTTGATATAAAGGTAGAGTTCCACGAAGACTCTTCATTGGGTGAGATAACACCTTTCAGGGCTAATCATGTGATTGATGATAATGGCTACAGGATAGAGTTCGCCAACAGTGTCCTTTTCTATAGCGGTGACACTGCTTATTCTCAAAACGTGGTAGCAGGTGCTGAAAAGGTAGACTATCTTTTCCATGAGATGACCTACACGGATGACAAGAGGAACGAAGCTGATTTCTGGAAACATTCCACCTATTCTGATACCATCAGGACTTTCAATGAGAGCCATGCCGAGAAGCTTGTCCCAGTTCATCTTACGCCATCAACGTTGGATCTTGTCACGAACATTTCCAGAAAAGATCGCAATATACGGCTTCCAATGGATGGAAAGTTCTCATTCTAGTGCCATAATTTTTAAGCACAGATCGGCTAACCCTTTTGTTCCTCCAATTCATCTTGATCTGCTCTGGGATTTCACAATATTTTTAATTTTTAGAGTTGTGCTTTTGTTTTAGTAATGTATATGAGCAAAAACCAGATAACATAAAAAGGGAAAGATGTGACTTTGCGTTCACACCTTCCTCAGCGATGTGATAAAATGCCGAGATTTGAAGTATCCGAAAACCTGAGCAAGAAAATAAATGATCTGAGCAGGGCAAGGCAGTCCCTTATAGAGGAAATGGAAGCCATAATGTTCTATGACGAGCGCGCGGATGCCACAGAGAATGAGGAACTGAAAAGCGTTATGGTGCATAACAGGGACGACGAAAAGGAGCATTTTTCATTGCTTCTTGAATTTCTAAGGAGGAACGATCCTGAGCTGGAGAAGGAACTCAGGGAGATCCTGTTCAGCAAGAAGAGGATGCAGGAACTGGGAGATTAGGATCGCTTTTCCTTTGGATCCAAATTCAATCAAGGGTAAAAATTAATTTACCACTCTCATTATATCCCAGCAATGAAGAAATTCGCTTCCGATCTTGTTGGGAAAAACGTCGTTGCAACCGACGGAACAATTATCGGTGAGGTAGACAACCTGGTCATAGACCTTGATACAGGATCGATCAGGAATTTCCTTGTACAGCCGGTGGGTACGGTTGAGGCGCCCTTCAAGAAGGATCAGAAGGGGAGGTACATAATCCCATTTGTCTCCATCAAGTCCGGAAAGGATGTATTTCTGGTGGAATCCGGCAAAACACGGACTGTTCAGTGAATCATCACTGAATCTGCTGCTCCTTAGGCACGTACCTCAGTATGCCTGCTATGCCTCCGAAAGCCCGTTCAAGAAGTTTTCCCTCTTCGCTGGTATCCGAAATTATCTCTGTTTTTGCTCCAGATGCCTCGGCCAGGTGAAAGAGATACTCGAGGAAATCCTCTTTCTGGAGCACATTCATGGGCGTACCGCACTTTTCGCAATTCGCCGTCTCCTGCCCACCTGATAGAAACATCTCCCGTTCGTTTCCGCAATTTGGGCACTTCAATTTCACATGGCTCTTATCCAGATCCTCTGATACCAGCAGGAGATCGATTGTCTTGGCCCTGAGGGCAGAAAGAACGTTTGATTCTCCGTAAACACCGAGACCGCCATCGCTCTTCTTAATCTCCATCATGAACCTGTTCATGAGGTCTTTTTCCCGGGATATCTTCATATCCTTGATATTGGTAGATGCTTTTTCCACAAGCTCCCGCAGTCCTGACTCGTCCGTGTAACCAATGTCAAAGAGGTCGTTTACCTTGGCCTTGAGCTCGTTTCTCAGGTAGTCTTTCTCGAAAAAGTAGTTCTTCGTTGAACCGGGTCCGCCTATGAAAATTGCTTTCATCTCCCGTATATTGGGCATGAAAGCCTCATTGGCTATGTTACCAACTTTTTTGAAAAATTCATGCGCTGCAATCTCTATTAGTCTTTCATATCTCCGGGATGATTGTCCTCCCTGGTGGTGTTTGCTTGGTACCAGCGACTGTTCATTTGTTATGACGTTAATGTTGGTACCGCTGAGCACACCAACGGTGGCTTCCTTCCTGTCCATAACGATCAGGCCGTAAATCTCCTTCTCGCCAAGCTGTGTCTGGAGCTGCTCGAGGTGAAAGACAGAATCACACTTATACATGAATGTCTGGAAAGGCTCAGGCGGCTCGATGATCTTGGTGTACATCTCAGTCTGGTCTCCCCTGGTCGCGACGTGACCGACGAAGAACACAAGACCGGTTTCAGGGGGAGCCTTGTAATACTTGAGCCTGGACATTATTGATTCAATTGCAGCCAGTACATTCTTTCTCGTTGACTTTGACTTTATATTTGATGAGGTAGAGAATTCCTCACGCAGATACTGTACCACATCGGAAATCTGTTTGTCGGGAGGAACGTAGAGAGAAATTAGCTCAGTGCCTCTACCATGCAGCTTGGTGAGTTCATTGAGCGCCTTCTTGAATTCATATCGCCTGATCTGCGATTCGCTATCTTCCATCTGCTGAGAAAATTTATAATCATATATAATCTTAATCTAAGGAAACACATGGAATCTCTAGTTATCTCTCTGGGCGGATCGATCGTTTACGGCGAATCACTTAACCTTAATTTTCTTAAGAAATTCTCCGAGCTTATTGCTAAACAGAAGAAATATGACAGGGTCGGCATAGTTGTAGGGGGAGGGAGGCTCGCCCGTATGTACATAGGTGAACTGAAAAAGTTTGGCGTCAACGACAATGTGCTGGACGAGATAGGCATAAATGCCACGAGGATGAATGCACTTGCGACAGCTACCTTCTTTGCCGACGTAAACACAAAGATCCCCATAACGGTAAATGAGGCTGCCGAGATGGCACACAACTACCGGCACATTGTCATGGGTGGCACAGAACCCGGGCATACCACTGATACTGTGTCTGTGCTGCTTGCAGAAAGAATCGGGGCAGAAATGGTGATTAACGCCACGTCCGTAGACGGCGTGTACTCCGCAGACCCAAGGAAATCACCTAATGCACAGAAATTCAGGAAACTTAGCTACGACGATGCCATAAAGCTATCAATAAACGCCTCGATAGGGGCTGGCCCGAACGTATTCATGGACATAACATCCCTGAATATCGCCAGGAGGTCATCCATTGAGATACATGTCGTGAACGGCCTTGACCTGAACGTTTACAGCAAGATCCTTTCCGGCACAGAACACGATGGAACTGTTATAGGGAGTTTCACGGCTAGCGAACAAACCAGTTAATGAAACTGTGAACTCTGCAAATGGTAAATACGAAAACGCAATGCCATTAATATTCAGAAGGTTGAAGAGATGGAAATTGTTGCTTGCATTGGCAAAAGCCATGAGAAAGTGATTGGATATTCCCGCCAGGATCTTGCAAATGCCATAACCGGATTGAAGCCAACCGACATAGTTTTTACATACCTGTCCAGGGAAGATTTCGAGGATGGAAGGTACGGCCCCGAAGTATCAATACTCCTTGCGAGGCCTGAATTCCGTGAGAAGATAAGGTTTGCGGGTGCCGGGAACGACGGTGGAATCACTGCGTCCGAGGAAAAGTCGAATGCAGAAGCCGTTGTGAGGAAGAATATTGTTGACATGATTTACAGCACCATATATGCCTATCTGGAGGGGTACTGGAAAGATAAAGAAACAGTTAACTCGGAGGTTACAGATGCACTTTTCCGTGCGAGAAGGCTGCTTGTATCACAGATCGAAGGCGTGGAAGGAGACAAGAAATGGGAATCTGTCCATGAAAAAATACTCAGCAATATCGGGAGAATGAAACTGGGTTCGAACCCGGTTCTGGTTGCTCCGGTCGAGAGCGCCTTCTGGTTCAAGGACAACCTGTTGAACTAAGGGGAATCTTTTTCCTTCTTACGGTACTTTTCCGTAATAGCAACCCAGGTCAGGAAGCACCCGTCAACAACTCCCTCCTTACTATCCTCGGGCATTACTCCACCCCAATCTTTTTTGTAAAGAATGAAACAGTTCTTTCCCATGCATCCCTGGAGGCTTCCTCATTATAGCTCATGCCGGTGTGATTGAAAAATGCGTGGTATGTTCCTGGATATAGTTTCATGTCCCACTCCTTCTTGTGCTTCAGCATGGCCCTCATCAGGTCTGGCAAGCCATCGTTGATTCCACTGTCCTCGCCGGCATAGATGCCCAGTACAGATCCTTTAATTTTTCCCACATCCTCAATGTTCTTTGGATTTGCCCCGTAGTAGATGGCCGAAGCATCGATGGGTATCCTGGTCGACAGTTCAAATGCGAGACCACCTCCCATGCAAAACCCGATCACGCCTCTCTTCCCGTTGAAGCCCGAGCCGTCCATGTGCCTGTACAGGCTCTGAAGGTCCGAGAGCATCTGATCCTCCATCTTGTCCCTGTTGAACATGAGCAGAGTGACTATCTCCCTCGCCTCGGAGGAGAGCTTGGCCATGATTTTCTCCACCTCAGCCTTGTCCCTCCTCTTGTCTGCTGGAAGAGCCCAGAAGGGCCGCATCGCATCCATTATGACTTCCTGCGTGAATTTGCCCTTCTGTCCCTTACGGGAATAAAGGTCCGGAGCGACAGCTGCAAATCCAAGCTTTGTGATCCTCTGGGCAACACTCTTCAGGAAATCGGTGAGTCCCCATATCTCCTGGATCACAACGACAAAATTGCTGACACTTTTTCCATCAGGAACAGCAAGAAACGCGTCCATCTCCTCATTATTTTCGTTCTTGAACTTTATCATTTTCTCAGGCAAGATATCACTGACTGTTCATGAAACTGCACAATATAAATCTTTTACACGTAAAGCAATATGATAACGGCATCACTACCAAATTATGTCCGGCGGACAGCATAAATGGCTAATTTAATTCCATTCACACTCTTATTAATTGAAGGAAATAGACACTTTTAAATAAAATACTTCGATTGATTCGGGTGGCAAACCGTAAGGGGAAGAACAGGAGCGATAAACGGAAAACGGAGCCGGTCAAGCCCAGAATAAGCAGGAAATTATTACTGATGCCGGTCATTGTTCTTGTTATTTTCATTGTCATACTGGTCTCGTATGATTATGGCCTATTCAGCACGGTTAAATCTACACCCACCGGGATTTCCGTCAATCCGCCGCCATATCTTGAGCCGGGTTATTTTGCAAAGATCAGCAATTCAAACGTTGGAAGTCAAGGAACTGTGTCTGTCTATTTCCTTAGCTGGTATGGCTGCCCGATTGGAGCGGCTGAAAGCTGGATAATTTATAACTTCACAAGGCAGTATTTCCAAAGTACGGGATATATCAAGGACGGCAATCATACGAGCGACCCTGCCGTTGCTTATCCGGGTACACCAGGATTAATTTTCGGCAATTACACGATGACATACTCGGGGTTACGCTATTCCTTTAATTCTTCTTATGTTTATGGCGAATACGTTAATGGCAGCGGACTGATCGGAAGCGGTTCACAGATTATGAACGCATCATTCCCTCATTCTGTCAGCACTGTTTTATACCAGTTCGAGACGCAGGTGCCATTGGGAACCAATATTGGCGCTAAACCTTCGGCAATCAGAGAAGGACATCTGACCACAGCGATCCTGGTATCCGGGAATAACGGAACTTATATTGTCGAGGGTTCTATTTTCAGTCCTGGAGCATTGGAAGGGTATACCCCCAACCAGGTTAGGAATGCTGTTGACAGAGGATCTGTTACATTTTCCTCCTCCATAGGAGCGGGGACAATTTACTTTGAAAAGGTGCTTTCAGAGGCAATCGCTTGATGTGTTTCCATGTATGATTTTGTCGGTGCGAATGTACAATATCAATCTTCCCTTGTCCTAGCATTAAACGTTGTTTAGACATAAATGAAGTGAAAGTTTAAATAATATTATTCTAATAGGAAATACGATTTAATATGGAAAACGAACCGATGCCAAAACCAGAGAAAAAGAAGACTTGGATCGGGATAGTAGTAGTTGTAGTCGTAATAGTACTCATAGGGTCATTTATTGGCCTGGACTACAATCACCTGTTCCCGTCATCTACGTCGCAAGTTCTGTACGTGTACCCCGGAGTTAGCGGGCCAAGTAACTCGAACCACCTGCTGGGTGGATGCGTCGTTGCCGTTGCAGCCAATGGTTCACAGCTAGCAGCTTCTGAGCAGCTTGTAGCCTATCTTTTGACGCCATCAGTGCAGGCTGGATTTGAGGCTCACACTGGCTTCATACCTGTTGATAATGGATCATATACCGCAAGTCCCAGCAGTCAGGTTCCCCTAATATATTCTCCCAATAATGGCACAGCTACAGTTAAATACTACACCAGTATGAGCACTGCTGACGAAAGTTACATTGGCTCTGTAATATCTGCCTTTGAAACACAGTACCCTAACATTCAGGTCACCCCAAGTTACGTGACAGCTTCAAGCATTGTTACTACTATACAGGCTGAGCAGCAATCTTCATCACATAATAAGAATATTGTCATGACCATAGACAACCTGGACGTCGGGACGCTCTTCTACGAGGGTTACCTTGCTAACCTGACTTCCTCAGCCAGCGTTATCACACACGATGCTGGTACAATCTCCACAGTAGCTAACCTGACAAACTATGAAACGCATGTTTTCGGAGGCATATACTTCTTTACTCAGTTGGTTAACATACCGCT
>DAICSO010000050.1:0-9017 GCA_027368075.1 bacterium | reverse complement strand
CAGCCTTGACATAGGCGGCTACATCAGAAGCACTGCGATAGGAGACCCGGCCCAGACTGTCAGGATAGTTTTTGAGATAATGAGACAAATTTGCAAAACTATTTAAGTATTGAAAGATTGTTTGAACATGCTGGTAAGGGACATAGACCGAAAACTCGACATGCGAGTTATACTCCGCGTAAGACAAAATACCGAACTCTTCGATCTTACCAGGGAAATTAAGGGCAAGTTTCCCGTTTTCTTATTCGGCCGTGACGGAGAAATATGGATGAGCACATATTTTCCCAAGGAGACAAGAAGCAATAAACTTGAAATTGCATTGAAAAAGTTCCGGGGAATTGAAAAAGATAACTCTTTTGTTATAGATTCAAGAATAAACAATGTAAAAGATCTTAAAATTATAAACAAACTAATGGAAATACCCTCTTTCATAATTAACAGGTCAGACATGAATAACGGTTTCCTGAATGTATATGCACGGTTCCACAGCTCCCAGTTGTCCATGGTGTCGGAGAACCTTTCAGCCTATACAGAAGATGTGGAGAATTCGAGGGTTGAATGGCTTGGGCCGAACCCGGGCATAATAAAGACAATGGATCTCATAAATTCTGAATATCCCGTGTCCATTGTTACGTACATTATCATGCTTAACGGCGAAGACAGAACGATGTCTGAACTCGCGCACAATGTGGACTCAATTGCAGAGATTAAGAACAGCCAGATGAACGATGGTAAATTCAAAGCAGTGCTATATAGCAATTCCGCTTCGGCGGGATTGATAGAAGGGGTTAACGCAATCTCAAAGGATGACGGCATATTTGAACTTGAGACAGGCAACAATATTTTAGCAATGATTAGGGATGCTTCAAACAGCGACCATATAATGAGACTAAGATACTTTGTCAAACCACGTGATGGAAACCTGGAAGTTACCGTTTTTCTCCCGAGTGCCATACTTTACGAATATTATTCAGTCCTTTACAACGTAGCCAGGAAGATGAAGGGAAAAATCCTTGCGAAATACATACTGCCATATACGCAGGATATTTGGGAATTCATCTAGGTTGTCGCGTTAAGAGAGTTTGTAAATTCTGGAACGAATTCATAAAACTCGCATTTCATGCGTGATTAGATCGATCAGAGAGGATTAATGGGTTGCAATCGGTTTAAAGCAGTCACATCCAGGGGTGGCTTTCAGGGAAATGGCTTACATCCTGATATACTAGAATCTCGCTTCCCTCCCTCCTCGACTGTTTACAGAATACTGAAGAGGCACAATCTCATGACGCCATGGAAACTTCCGGTGTGGAGATCCACCCGACAGGAACATGCAAACCCAACAGATCAGCGCCGGCGATCCGGTATCATGTAATACAGGGAAGGCTCTTCTGCCTGCCGATATTCATGGACAAGTACTCAGGATGCATTGTGCATCATGCAATGCTGACGGAAATGGATTCGGATTCGTTATCCCTGGTAGCACATACAACAATAGAAAAAGTGAGAAAGTATCCCATTGTAAAGCCAGTTTTAAAGTCGGATATTGGATCATCATTCATTTCCATGGATCGCCTTTCACCTGATCTGCCTAATATGAGTGCAGAATAGACTCGTAGATCAGGCAGCAACGCCATATATCCTAATGTTCACAAAAGGAAAGTGGTAAGATTACTTGATAAGTTACAGGTATTCGTGGAAATGATTTTAGAGTATTCCATAATAACGATCTCATAGGGAAAGAGATGAAAAACAATCAGAAAAGGAATGCTGTTCCAATAACTGTGGCTTACGGCGATGGAATAGGACCGGAGATCATGGAAGCAACCTTAAGAGTCATCAAAGCCGGAGGTGCCAGCCTTGACCTGGAGACTATCACCATAGGGGAAACCGTTTTCAAAAAAGGAATAACTGCAGGAATTGAACCATCCGCCTGGAATTCCATCAGAAGAACGAAGGTTTTCCTTAAGGCGCCGATCACAACACCGGAGGGCGGAGGATTCAAGAGCCTTAATGTCACAGTGAGGAAAACACTTGGACTGTTTGCCAATGTGAGACCTTGCTTATCCTATGATCCTTTCATATCCACGAAGTACCCAGACATGGATGTTGTAATAGTAAGAGAAAATGAGGAAGATTTGTATGGAGGAATTGAACACAGGCAGACAGCAGATGTATTTCAGTGCCTGAAGCTGATTTCCATTCCTGGATCTGAAAGAGTGATAAGATATGCTTTTGAATATGCCAGAAGATACAACCGGCATAAAGTCACCTGCTTAACAAAAGACAATATAATGAAGCTTACGGACGGAACTTTCCACAGGATATTTGATGATGTTGCAAGAGAATATCCCGATATTGAGAACGAACACTGGATTGTGGATATTGGAGCTGCAAAACTGGCTGATTCTCCTGAACAGTTTGATGTTATAGTAATGCCAAATCTTTACGGTGACATCCTTTCTGACGTAGCTGCCCAGATAGCTGGTTCAGTCGGACTTGCAGGAAGTTCAAACATAGGTGATGGAGTTGCAATGTTCGAGGCTATTCATGGTTCTGCCCCCAGGCGCGCTGGACAGAACCTTGCCAATCCATCCGGGCTCCTTTTAGCTGCAGTACAGATGCTTGTTTACATTGGGCAGGGTGACGTGGCAGCCAGAGTACATAATGCGTGGCTGAAAACGATTGAAGATGGCATACATACCTACGACATCTTTGATCCTGCCGTTTCCAGCAAGAAAGTTGGAACGAAAGAATTTGCCGATGCAGTTATAGAAAATCTGGGAAAATATCCACAGAAGCTGAAAAGTGTCAATTATCCGGCACATGGGACCCCATTGAAAATTAAGCTGGCGGAACGCCCTGTTCCGTCCAAAGAATTGGTCGGTGTGGACGTATTTGTTGACTGGAGAGGTTTGGCTGATGAACTTGGAAGACGTCTTGAGGAAGTTTCAAAACCTGAATTCCAACTTGTAATGATCACAAACAGGGGAACTAAGGTGTACCCTGATGGAATTCCAGAAACTTTTTGTGTTGATCACTGGCGCTGCAGGTTTCAGAGTGCCTCTTCCGGACAGCCAGCAACGCACAGGAATGTGGTTGATCTCTTAGGTCGCATGGTGGCCGCAGATATTCCTCCAATCAAGACTGAGGGGCTGTTTACCTTCGATGGAGAACCTGGATTTTCACTGGGACAGGGTCAATAACCTGAAGTTTGCTTGTTAATACCATATAGGCTACACAGTAATATCCAACAAGATCGGTTTACGCTGGTCAAGAGTTTTGCAGTGGGAAGCAATTTCGGTCAACCTTCATCTTATATAACTCCCAAAAGTATCAATTTATCAAGCCTGTACGGGGCTACTAGCAGTATTTTCGTGTATGCCCCATTTACTGATCTCTGCGGTAATTTGATCAATATACTTTTATAGCTATTTCCAGGTCTTCCACAAGAGTCTGTATGGTTTGCCAAATCCACCCATGAGGTATGATGGTATCAGCGATTGCGTGTGGCTCTGCTTAAAACGTGAAAAGAGACTTCGCGTTTGAATAGCCAGATTAGAAACATGTCAGATCTGCCCGCTTTCTTTTCTTTATATAGCGGAAACGGGACGCCCACAAATCACCATATATTTATATTTTCTATGAATGCCTATCAATCATGAACAAAGAACTGAATCTCTCTGACCTCAGGTTTGGTGATGAACTCATCAAAAGAGGATTTGCCAAGATGACAAAGGGCGGCGTGATCATGGATGTTACTACTGCTGCTCAGGCAAAGATCGCTGAATCTGCAGGAGCAGTAGCTGTCATGGCTCTGGAGAGGGTCCCTGCGGATATCCGTGCGGCAGGGGGAGTTGCAAGAATGGCTGATCCAGCTAAGATCAAGGAAATAATGTCGGCTGTATCTATCCCGGTAATGGCAAAGGTCAGGATTGGCCATATATCGGAAGGGCGTGTCCTCGAGGCTTTGGGAGTCGACATGCTGGATGAGAGCGAAGTGCTGACTCCCGCAGATCCATTCTTTCATCTGTACAAGAAGGAGTTCAAGGTGCCAGTTGTCTGCGGCGCGAGGACCCTTTCAGAAGCTGTCAGGAGGATATTTGAGGGAGCCGCCATGATAAGGACGAAGGGAGAAGCAGGCACTGGAAACATAATTGAGGCAGTGAGGCACATCAGGGTAGTTAACGAAAGCATAGCAGTGCTGAAATCACTCGGCATTAAGGATCTTGAGAGAGTTGCCGATAACATGACTGATTCTTACCGGACCTTGAGAAAGACGGTGTCGGGAGATCTGTTTGGTAGCGAAGGATCGCTTTCAATGCACAATCTCTTTGCAGGAATGGGAGAAGACAGGATAAAAGCGGAAATCCTGAAGATTCTAAAGGAGATAAGAAGCAAGGGGAGGCTGCCCCTCGTTAACTTTGCCGCCGGAGGAGTAGCCACACCTGCGGATGGAGCACTGATGATGCAGCTTGGATCGGATGGAGTCTTTGTGGGAAGCGGCATATTCAAATCTCCTGAGTCTGAGAAGATGGCAAGGGCAGTGGTTGAAGCTGTTGAAAATTACGAGGATTTCAAGTTAGTGGGAAACGTATCGGAAAACCTGTCCGGCATGGCCGGTATGGACATAGAATCCATGCCAAAGGAAATGCGACTGCAGGAGCGTGGATGGTAGGTACTGATTTCCATAGACTATTTTCTCCTGATTATTCTATTTCTCGTGATATTATTCGTTCTCTCAAGAGCGCTTAATATCTTCGACCTCAAGGGTAGCATTGCAGCCTTTGTAGTTGGATTGTTCGTTGCCATACTCGGGTCGCTAGAATGGCTCATCTTGATGATTGTATTTGCTGCGGTCTCTCACGTTGCCACCATCTCGTTCCTGAAACAGAAAAAGAGAATATCCATGCAGGAAGGGAGGGAAGGCGAAAGGAAAACTTCAAATGTTGTTTACGCAGCTTTGATAGGCCTTGGAATTGCGGTCGTCCACTTCATTGACCCAATCCACGTTCCGTATTTCACGTTATTTGCAGTTTCATTTGCCGTTATAGCTTCAGATACATTTGCTTCAGAACTGGGAATAATGGACAAAAAAGTGTTTATGATCACGACCTTCCGTAGGACAACGAGGGGAATAAACGGCGGCATTTCATTGATCGGAGAACTTGCAGCACTGCTCGGATCGTTCATAATCTCTATAACCTACAGCCTTCTCAGACACGGAAATCTTGATCCATTGCCCATTGTTGCAATAGGAATAATGGGATTCATAGGATGCCAGATAGACAGTGTCCTCGGTGCTGCATTTGAAAACCGTGGAAAATTGACCAAGGGCGAGGTAAATCTCTTCGCTTCTCTCACTGCGGTTATTGTAACCGGGCTGATCATTATATTTTACCCTGGGGTCTGAGTCCCGTTACGCTTAAAAAAGTGCTCTCGTTCCTCGAGAAGCGATTCCCTGAATGATATCATTCTCCTTCTTCTGACAAGGGGGTAATCGAAGGGGAAATGTTCTATTATGTACTTCTTGGCATCATCAAGAAGGCTCTCTGGATTGCAGGTAATATCCACATTCACACCCGAGACTACCTTCCCTCTTTCCAGTTTCTTGAACCTGGAGGATGTTATGGAGCCGCCAAGCATAAATGTGTATGAAGGGTTGAATCCAACCTCTATTGCGCTTGATGATAACACAACATCCCCCAGAAGCGCAATCTCGTAACCTATATCAATGGCGTTACCGTTAACAACCGTGAAGATAGGCTTTTCTATTGAATAAACAAGGGAAAGCAGTGCGCCGCAGTATTCCATTAGATTTTCCGTTTCTTTCCTGTCGCCAAAATTGAAACCTGTTCCATAGCGCATGTTCAGTCCTGTTATTGCAACAGCCTTTACGCCATCATCCATTGCAGCAGTTCCGACGGCAGTGACAAGTTCAGAAATGTGGGATGTTTCCAGGTGGGAGTTGTTATCTGGTCTCAGGACAACCAGCCCTATATTGTCCTCCTGCCAGAAGCTTATTGATTTGTAGCCATCTACCCTGATATCACTCATGATAGAAGGCCGCCCTGTATAACCTCATGATCAAGCCGCTTATGACGAGTATCCCTCCTAGACCTAGCCCGAATTCTCCCTCAGGGATAACTCCAACAGGGTTCAGTGTGGATATCATTGCGATCACGGCAACAGCGAATATTCCAAGTATGGCAGATATAATCACTGCAGTGTTGACGCTTATAACGTGCTGCTTTGGCTCCTTCACAGGCTGATATTTCTCGGCGACCTGAGCAGACTTCATTGTTCCAAGTGCAACAAAGGAAGTTGCCCCGCCTGCCAGAGCAGTCGAAACAAGATTAAGCGCTGATGTGTGGTTCATGAATGCAGAGAAGTTTTCTGCCAGTTCGATCACCATGAATATCAACAGGAACATGAAGAGCAGGAAAGATGCTATGGATTTCGTCGAGGTCACTTTGAACTTGTTCTGCCTGTACATCCTGTTAAGGAAGTACATTCCTCCAACTACTATTACCCAAGGTGGAATGAATACTGCATATACCTCTGATGGCGGAATTGGTATGCCTGGGGAAAGAGCACCCCAAGCCGAAAGTATTACCATGTAAATGACTGCAAGTATGCCGAAGGCAGTAACCATCGGCCTCGCAAGAGGATGAAGATCCTTGCTGCCGTCCATGAACGGTATAAGGAGGAAGTAAAGTAATGGAACTACGCCGAAAACCGTGGACGCTATGAGAGGAGACATTGGGCCGGTGAAAATCTGGAAATCAACTGCCTTGTAAATGAACAGCAAGAACCACGGAGGATAGGCTGGAACATATCCTGCAAAAGGGCTGGTAGGCGCAAAGCTAGGGAATGGCGAGAACAATGGTGGGATTGGTGGGTTTGTGGCACTTGCAGGTACAGCGCTTCCATTTATGAGCATCAGTATCGACGGAATTATTATCAGAATACCGAACGTGTATAACGCAAGCTGAACCATGAATGCCATATTGTATGGAAACCAGGGCTTATAGGACGGGTCTTCCTTGTCAACGGCTGGAGCCGTGTATTTGGATTTCCTGTTTGATGGCATCATGCCGTTTGCCTCTGCAAGGAAGAAATGCAGGCCAAACAGCAGACCTATAATTGCAGTGAATACGATGTGCAGGGACAGCATGTGGGTGAAGAGGGATAGTGACGTGCCATTTCCGAATACAAGGGATTCAAGTGTTGCACCAAGAATCGGTGTGGATAATGCTATACCTCGACCAACATCAGTCGCATCTGATGACAGCACATCTCCGGTCATTGAATAGCCGAAGAATCCAACGCCTATGGTAATTGCGAGAAGCAATACTCCCGTTATCCACTGCAGGCGTCTGGGCTTCTTGTAGGCTCCCATGAAATAATTCCTGAAGAGATGAATGTAAATCAAGACAATCATCGCATAGGCTCCATATAAATGGGAAGCCAGGAAAAGCGCGCCAAATGGCACGGTATCTATGATGACATTAACTGTGTTATAGTAGGGATCAGACGGGGTGTAATATATAAGAAGAAGAAGACCGCTGATTACCTGATAGACAAAAGCCATGGTTATCAGCGCGCCTGTCCAGTACCAGATACCTCTCTTTCTCCTCATATAGTCCGGCACTGTCTTAAGTGGCAGTTCGTTAAGCTTCAGGGTATCAACAACTTCATCCACCACATCCTGACTTTTCTTCCAGAATTTATACTTCTCTATATCCATTATCTGACCTCTCTTCATCCCTGGATTGATTCAACCGTTACATCCGTGTATGTCTGGCCCTCTGGAAGTGGAGTACCGCCTGTCAAATCACTAATCTTCCCGTATATTGTCGGGCCGGTCATGCTGACCACCATGAAGTTCCCGGTCGTGACATCATATTTCAATATTGTTGCCGGGAGCGGATGTGTGGTCGGGCCTGTTATAACTTTTGCCCCCTTGCTGGGATCGTAAGTGCTGCCGTGGCAATTACAATGAATATACGTTGGAAAAGCTGGGCTACCTGGAGGATAATAATGTATTATTGGGGGTACGCAACCAAGATGTTGACAGATTGCACTGAATGCAACAACCGAGTTTGCAGGTCCAACCCCCCCAGGTGACTCGTATGTTCCGCCTGTAGCCGGTATGAAGACAGACATCGGTTCAACCGGAGTGGGTTTGTTGTTACTATCACCTATGTTTAGCAAGAAATTCGGATCGCTTTGCAAAGGGTAATCAAACAGCACAATGTTTCCACCAGTGAACGATGGTGGAATATCGCTGTATTTCAAAGGATTTCCATTAAAATAAAGAGTCAACTCGGGAAATGAACCGAGTCCCGAAGAGGGGGGAATGATATTTTGAACAACGCCCTTCAGGACTCCGGCAACGGCAGCACCTGCAGAGATAACAACCATCGCCTTAAGAAAGTTCCTTTTACCAGAATCTATGGATTCTTCGCCCATATTTGGAAATAACGTCTAGCATTTAATATTTTTCCCCAACTGGCAGTGCTGATCTCTCAAGACGGGGGAAGCAAGAGCAAATATTATACTGTCAAAATGATTACACCAAGCTTAAAGGGCTCGTAGTCTAGTGGTTATGATACCGCCCTTACAAGGCGGTGGTCACCGGTTCGAATCCGGTCGGGCCCACTTATACCTATAAGCAAGTCCTACATCCAGTAAACTACCCCCGCTGACAATTTGCCACATCAAATAAAATTCCGGAAGTCGGATAATACAGCATTCATAAATACTCTTTGTGAAAACTGCATCATTAACATTTATGGAGCTCGTAAAATATGTTGTCTACGTTTTTATTAACACACTAACATTGCAAAACTATTCCCATCATTTCAGGTGAAAAAGAGCTTATTCACCGTTCCCGGCTGCCCGTTTGAGACTGATTGACCTCGTTCTTTCTAATTTCATAGAGACAAGTGTAACCCCCAATGCAATTATTATACCGACACTAGAGGCTTGATCATGAGGTTATACAGGGCGGCCTT
>DAICSO010000004.1:0-33064 GCA_027368075.1 bacterium | reverse complement strand
GAAACACGAACAGCGGCAAAGCGGGGGAATTATTGAACTCCTGGAAAGACTGGTACCGGTTCACCAGACAGAGGATGATTCAGTAAAGGGAGGGGGGCACAAAGAAAATCTACCGGAGCCTGCTCCGTCTGTCGTGATTCCGGACGTAGTTACAGAACCACCCGTAACAACCCCGCATCTCCTTAAACAGAAACAGGGAACAAGGACTACACGGGAAAATCCCAGATTGATCAGGGAATTGATATCTGGGACATCACAGCCCAAGGCTGCCAGGAATGACAAGTCAACTCCGAAAAGATATCCGAAGGGCACAAAGGAATATGAAGATGAGATACTCCGGCTGAAGCAGGCGTTGGAAGGACCCTGGTCTGGTTACTGAAGACAATTATCCCGGCAGGAGAATTTATTGGACGAAATTATTGGTGATGATACGTTTCCTGTACGACTCAGTCATAACACATACGGAAGAACATAGCAATATAATAATAAGGATCTGAAATCTGGGAGCATGCCAGATTTTTGCTATATGGTCAATTTCAAGCATTATTTCGAAGCCACTGGAGAAAGAGCCAGAATTCTTCTGGACGGTTTTTCTAAAATTCAAAATAGAAAGAAATCAAGTCTCCTGGTCGCTCTCAGTCCGCTTGACCTGAATCTAAGCAGTGCTGCCGGGAACATTTCGTTCCTTGCACAGCACGTAGATCCTGTCGGGTATGGTGCATACACCGGAAAGATATCAATGGACTCCCTGATGGAAAGAGGGATCCACGGGTCCTTGCTGAACCACTCTGAAAACAGGATTCCACCGGAACAGATAATATCAACAGTAAAACACGCAGATGGTTTAGGATTCAATATCACGCTATGCCTCGAAAACATAGGGGAAATTGAGAAGTATGCTGGAATCAGGCCCCGTTACATTGCCTACGAACCAAAGGAACTTATCGGCGGGAATATTTCTGTTTCGACGGCCAGGCCCGACGTCATCGAGAATGCTGCGAGATTGTGCAGTAAATTTGATGTTGATCTCCTGGTAGGAGCCGGGATAAAGAACTCCGGAGACGTTGAAAAGTCTTTCGAACTTGGTGCCAGGGGAGTGCTTGTTGCCTCAGGGGTGGTCAAGGCACAAGATCCGCTTGGCGCGTTAAATTCATTAATGAGCATCCAATAAGGCGGCATTCATGGTCAAACCAAAAGCAGAACCAATTTTTGAAGAACCGGAATTCGATGAAAGAGAGTACCTGAAGGGGGAAAAGGAAAGAGCCAAGACTATGATAGTAACATTTATCATAGGTGCATTCCTTGGACTTTTTGCCGGATATATATACATCCTTGGGTACGGATACCTGGATATCCTTCTGATCTTTGTCTTCATTATTTTTATCAAGCAGATTCTGAAAGGACTTGGGTTAACGCTGCCTAAAAGAACATGGCACTGGGTCCTTGTTGGCGGTGAATTCCTTCTCACGGTTATTATTTTCTGGACAATATTCATAAACCCTCCGATTACAACTGTTTCCCCTATACAAATATCGGGACTTCAGTATGAGAACTCTTCAGGATCATGGGTTTCACCCGCGACCACGTCCAATATTAATATTCTGGGTAGCCCGGGACCGTATAGCATGATGGCGTACGTGAACTATAATTCACCTATTTCAAATGTTACAGTCACTACAAGTTCTCCTCTGCAAATTGTGAACCAGCATTATGACTCCTTTACACACTATGATTATTTTAACCTCTCTGCAATATCCAGCGGCACAACATACACACTTACCATTACAGCCTTAGCTGAAAATAATGTGTCCTATAGCACAGACTTTATAATAGAAGCGACGTCTTGATTTTCCACCGCTGGCAAACTTATTTAATCATT
Source organism: bacterium (assembly GCA_027368075.1). Classification (GTDB taxonomy): domain Archaea; phylum Thermoplasmatota; class Thermoplasmata; order Thermoplasmatales; family Thermoplasmataceae; genus B-DKE. Next base: position 31,185 of record DAICSO010000004.1, on the reverse strand, counting down.
AATATAATCACGTGTGGCTTTAACAGCAGGTGTAGTGTAGACTGGTCCAGCACGAGAGCCTTCCAAGCTTTCGACCCGGGTCCAAATCCCGGCACCTGCATTTTACTGCAGATCCCGAACCGCTGTTTTCAATTCATTTTCCAGTACAATTGTGTTCTTTCGCTCGCTTGCTGTGATCAATCAGGCCAGTGCATTTCAATGATTTCATGAATCCACAGCGATCAGACCTGGCATACAAAAGTAGCTGCAAAAGCCCAAGACAGCACGGCGTCAGTGAAGAAAGATGACAATCAGGACAATCACGAAGGGCAGGACAATTAGCGTTATGGTTCCAGGGTGACCGAAATTAAGTGTGTATCCCACTCCGAATCGCTTGGGAACTAACCACCTGGAGTCACTCCTGTTTATATATACGACTCCTCCACGCCAGTAAAGGTCATCGTCCTTCATCGATTCCTGTTTCATGCCAGTGATATTGCCTGAAGAAGCAGGGATGCCAGGTTTTCGGATGTTGCTGCCAAGCTGTCCTGTCAGGTAGGTGACCACAACTATTAGGACAAGCATCGCGAATACAGGTGCAAGGACCAACGGGAGCAGGTAATTTCCCGGCTTGAATATTCCCCATATCTGGAGACTTGAAAGCAGCAGTGTAGTATTTATGAAAACCGGGATGAGCAAGAGCATAGCTGTCATCCGATACCGGAATATCTCGCCCCTTTCCATGGACTGTCTGGATGAATTGTCCACCCTGAATGAGGTCCTGGAAATTGCGTATGCGATTATCAGCATAAGGGCAGTAGTGGCGATGCTTATGAAGCCGACAAGAAACACGCTCCCTATGGATTTAGTTGAGTACTGATCAGGCACGCCATTGGAACCAAAGTGAGTCGGGAATGTTGAAGGTATGCTTGGATAGTACAGGACGCCAATCACAAAAAGGGCAATCAGCACCAGCAGACCCGGAACTGCATAAACCCAGGGGAACTGTGCGGTTTCAGCCGTCACAAATTGTGCAGTGACGGCCTGGTTTGCCTGTTCGACCCATCTTTCATCTCTCTTTCTCTTCGCAATTGCGTAATGTTCCGGAAGATAGGCAAAGAACGCCCCCAGTACAATGAACAGGGGGTAGACAGCAAGCAATAGGTAGTAATTGTATATGATAGTGAAAATCAATACTTCAGACAGGGCGGTTATCAGCAGCACTGCAATGAGATAGGTTCTTTGTGCCTTTCTTACATGCGCTGTTGACCTGAATTCCGCTGGAGTTCTTACTCCAAATATTATGGATTTCTCTGTAACGTAGGGTGTGATAGACAGCATAATACCCATTGCAGCAACAAGCAGCATTTCCATAACTTCAAGAGCGGATGGACTAAACATTTCAGCAGTCTCCCTTCTTATTCTTTGGCCTGGTTGTCAGTATCTTCTTTATGACATCAATGATTTCGTCTTCGCCGAATCCTCTTGCAAGGGCATCGCTTATCAACTCCTGTTCCCTGCTGAAGAATTCGTTAACAGACTTCTCATCATACCTGCCTGCCGTCACAACATATTTCCTGTTTCTGGTAAGCGAAATCACTCCATTATCCCTCAGCGTCTGGTAGGATCGGTTGACCGTATGGAAATTGACGTCGAGCACTCCCGCCAGTACCCTGGAGGGTGGCAGTAGGTCGCCTGTTACCAGATACCCCGCAGATATCTGTGATACTATCTGGGCGTAAATTTGTTTATAAGGCGGTTCCTTTGAGTTGTGATCCACAGTTATTGTGAGCATATGACATAGTCTATATCGTATAGAACGTATAAAGTTTTCCTTCGCGGCTGACACATACCCGGCTGAGAATGATCAAACAAGTAGAGGGCAAACAAAACCTGGGAACATAGAACGTCTCGGGTCGGCTTCCAAACAACTATTTAGTTTTCAGGGATATGAGTGCCACATGATAGTAATTGACGGCGAAAGCCTTACCATAGAAGAAGTTTACAGAATTGCCGTGCTTCAGGAGAAAGTTTCACTTTCTCCCGGCGCAGTCAAGAGAATCAACGATTCCAGGGAGAACCTGGAAAGACAGATAAGGAGAGGAGCCACCATTTATGGCGTTAACACAGGGTTCGGCAGCCTGCTCAACGTAAAGATTGACAGCGAGGATATAATGGAATTACAGAGGAACCTTATCCGTTCTCACTCATCCGGCGTGGGCAGCCCATTGCCCAGGGAATATGTGAGGGCCATGATGGCCATAAGGCTGAACGGTTTTTGCAGGGGTTTTTCGGGCGTCTCTGAAGACCTCTTTAAGTTCGCGCTGATGATGCTCAATGAGGGGATTACCCCGGTGGTTCCAAGATATGGATCAGTGGGAGCAAGCGGGGATCTTGCCCCACTTGCCCACATAGCCCTGGCCATAATGGGTGAAGGATTGGTTTATTACCGGGATCAGGTGACCGACGCCCATGACCTGTACATGAAACTCGACATTTCGCCGTATCAGTTCACCGAAAAGGAAGGAGTGGCGTTCATAAATGGGACCGCTGCAATATCGGCCATACTCTCCGTGGAGATTTTCAGGGCCATGAGGTTGATGAGAAATTCACTGGCTTCTGCCGCCCTGTCTTTCGAGGGACTGGGGGGAACTCTCAAAGCTTTCAGGGAATGGGCGGTAGGTACAAGGAATCACCCTGGACAGGTCTCTGTTGCGACCATTTTCAGGGATCTTCTTTCTGACAGCAGGATTCTGAAAAAATCCACTGCCGAGAAAGTTCAGGACCCCTATACGCTGAGGTGCATTCCACAGGTATACGGTGCAGTGCTGGATACGATTAACTATGCGAGCAGGGTAGCCACAACGGAAATAAATTCTGCAACTGACAATCCCCTGGTCTCTGAGGAAGAGATAGTATCGGCCGGTAATTTTCACGGTGAACCCGTCGCACTTGTATGTGACTTCCTTGCCATCGCCCTGACGGATCTCGGGAACATCATGGAGAGAAGAATAGCCAGAATAACTGACGGCAATTTGAGTGGACTCCCGCCATTCCTGGTCCGGAACAGCGGCCTTAATTCTGGTTACATGATTCCACAGTACGTGGCTGCTGCACTCTGCAACAGGAACAAGACCCTCAGTTTCCCGTCTACTGCGGACTCAATCCCAACTTCGGCGAACCAGGAGGATCACGTCAGCATGGGAATGAATGCGGCAATCAAGCTTTCCGAGATAGTATCAAACGTGTATCACATTATTTCTATAGAATATCTTACCGGCGCACAATCACTTGAATTCGCCAGTGACAAGCCGTCAAGGTTTGTTTCCGGCATATATGAAGAGATAAGAAAGATTGTGCCTGCTCTGGGCAATGACAGACCGCCATACATTGACATCGAGAGAATCTACGAAAAAATAACGGGAGATGGGTTTGACACGGAGACCCTGAAGATCGTCAATTTAAAATAAAGGATTTTATGCGGAAACAAAATCACCTCTCATCATGAGCGCCCACGATGATAAGATAAAGTTGCGGTTCAAACCTGGCAAAGCGTTTCTGTATTCCATTCCTGATAAGCTCAGGAAGGATGCAATTGCAGTTGAATGCGCAGGAAAATTATTTGACCTGTCGATCGTGCCTGAAGGTGAAATGGAATGCAACCTGTTGACCAGATATTCCGCGCAATCTCTCGAAATCCTGAGGCATTCTGCTGCACATCTGCTGGCCCAGGCAGTCACTGAAATGTACCCGGGAGCTCTTCCCAATGCTGGGCCAGTGACAGAAGATGGGTTTTACTATGATTTTGACATGAAACCGATCTCGTCGGATGACCTTGTTGTTATCGAATCCAGGATGAAGGATATAGCAAGGAGTGGAATACCAGTAGTAAGGGAGGAACACAGCAAGACAGAACTTCTTGATATGTTCAGGTCCAACCAGTATAAGGTCGACAAGATAAGGGATAATGTTGAGGAGGGAAAAAAATCAACCGTGTACAGGCAGGGCAATTTTGTCGATTTCTGCAAGGGACCTCATGTGCCGGATACGGCATTCCTTCATGCGGTGAAACTGCTCTCAATTGCAGCCACACATTATAAGGGAGAAGTCGACGGGGCACCAATGATACGCATTTACGGAACTGCGTTCTCCGACGAAAAGCAATTGAATGCATTCCTTAAGATGAAGGAGGAGGCGTCGAAGAGGGATCACCGGAAGATAGGTGTCGAGATGGACCTGTTCCTGTTCAACTCTGAAAGGGCCCCCGGATTCCCTCTCTACGCCCCCAATGGCACAATAATCAGGAACGAACTGATGAACTACATGCGGGAGAAAAACTCCGGGAGAGGGTGGATGGAGGTTTGGACCCCACACGTATTCAGGGATACCATGTGGAAACAGTCAGGCCATTACGCGAAATACAAGCCAGACATGTTCACATTCGAGCTTGAGAACCATGAGGGGTACGGCCTGAAGCCCATGAACTGTCCTGGTCATATCACCATATTCGAACGCGAACCTCACAGCTACAGGGACCTGCCAGTCAGGTACAGCGAGTTCGGGACTGTCTACAGGTATGAAAAATCCGGCGAAGTCGGTGGATTGACAAGACCGAGGGCTTTCACGCAGGATGATGGTCATGCATTTCTCTCCATGGAACAAATTCTTGAAGAGGTCAAGAGCCTGATTTCCCTGGTGCGCGAGACTTACGAAACAGTACTTGGAAATACGGAGGCAACTTTCGACCTGAGCCTTATGGACAGGGAACATCCAGAACTTTACCTTGTCACATTTGTATGCAGGGACTGCCAGACAAAGGTAGAGACAAGGAGAGGCGCCTCGGAAGAAAAATTCCTGTGTCCGAATTGTGGATCGGAACGTCTCGATCCTGATCTTTCTCTGTGGGATCAGGCAAGTGACCAGCTGAGGGAAGCCCTGGTGCAATCTGGACTGAACTTCAAGGAATATCCGGGGGAATCCGCATTCTACGGCCCAAAAATAGATGTGCACACAAAGGACGCAATAGGAAGGAGTTGGCAATTGTCCACGATTCAGCTTGACTTTTTCCTTCCGACGAACTTTGGTCTTTACTACATAAACAGCGAAAGCAAGAAGGACAGGGTCGTGATGATTCACAGGGCAATATTCGGCAGCCTTGAGAGATTTATGGCAATTCTGCTAGAACACTATGCCGGGAAGCTCCCGACGTGGCTGTCGCCCATGCAAGTATACCTTTCTCCAGTAAGCATAAGTTCGCAGGCATACGCCGAACAGGTTTATAAAAAACTGAGGGACAGCGGCCTCCGAACCACTCTCGATGTTTCAGCGGAGACCATCAGCAAGAAAATCAAGATGGTCCGGGAGAAAAGACCCTCGTATGTAGGAATTGTCGGGGAAAATGAGCTCAAGGATGGGACCATAACAATCAGGGGCAGGGACAACAAACAGAAGACCTACCAGATTGATGAGTTTATTGACGAAATAAAGAAAGAGATCAGGGAAAGAAGAATTGACCAGATGATCTAGGACCGGATCACCGGACGATCATTTTCCGGCTGCCGGTGCCAATTTTTTCTTCTCTTCCCTGATTGAATTTACAAGAGCAGGTATGGCTTCATAGAGATCGGCATTTATAACATAGTCCGAATACTTTATAATTTCAGCATTAGGGTCTGTGTTTATCGCTATTATTGTTTCGCTGTTCTTCATGCCCATTATGTGCTGGATCTTTCCGGATATTCCAGCCGCAATGTATAATCTGGGGCGAACGGTCTGCCCGGTCTGGCCAACCTGGTGATCCCTGCTTATCCACCCCATATCTGCAGCAGGTCTCGATGACCCCACGACTCCACCAATTTCGCTGGCAAGTTCCTCAATGAGCTTGAAGCCGTCTGCTTTTCCGAGCCCCATGCCTCCGGACACAACTACCTTGGCTGCAGTCAGGTCCACAGCGTTCTTCTTCTTGAATTCCAGCACTTCCTTTTTAAGTAGTGACTTGTCAACCTTCACGTTATTGATCCTGATTTCCCCCTTTGGTGATTTTACCCTGTCAGGAACCTGAAATATTCCAGCCCTTGCGGTAGCCATCTGCGGGCGGTGTTTTTTGCACAGAATTTCAGCCAGCATGCTTTCCCCGTAGGTTGGCCTGTTTGCGGAAAGAATTCTGGTGTCCTGTTCGATGTCGAGCTCTGTGCAGTCTGCCGTAACCCCGGCCTCGCAGCTGACGGCAATCCTTGAAGCAAGGTCCCTCCCGTTTCTTGTTGCCGGTATCAGGAAAATGTTAGGTTTCTCTTCCTTCACGAAATCCGAGATTATCTTTGAATATGGTAGCGTCCTGTATATGCTTAAATCTGGAGATTCGGCTCCGAGAACTATATCACATCCATATGATACCGCTTCCTTGGCTTCATTCTTGATATTCCCACCGAGCAGCAGGCAGTAGAGTTTCTCCCCGACCTTATCTGCTATCCTCTTTCCCACGCCTATCATTTCCAGTGCGGGCCTGACCAGCTTGTCTTCCCTCGTTTCAAGAAACACGAATACATTCTTGTATTCTTCAGGCTTGTCTGCAGGGGTTGCCATCTTTATTCCTGCCATTTTACTCCTCCTCCAGCTTAAGAATCTTCTTCTCGTAGAGTTCCCTTGCGAGATCCCCCAGTCCAGCGAAGTCTATCTTCTTTGCAGCCCTTTCCCTCTCCTTTATTGGCCTCATCTTCCTCACTATGGTTGGAGAGCCTCTTACACCCACCCATTCAGGCTGCAGGCCAATCTTATCGTGATCCCAGACTTCCATGCCTTTCTTTATGGCATCTATTTTCCTCCTGAGAGTCTGCATTCTTGGAGAATTCGAATTCAACAGTACAGTAACCAGGACAGGCGTTGGAACCCTAACTGTTTCTGTGCCACCCTCCAGCTCACGATCGGCGGTCACGTATCCATCCTCATATTCCACACTGCTGGCATAGGTGATCTGGTCTATGTTAAGGAACTCCGCAACCCCTGGTCCAACGTGTCCGGTGCTGGAATCTGACGATTCCTCCCCAGCGAATATTATGTCAAATTTTCCAATCTTGGAAATTGTCGCTGCGATTGTCAGACCGGTTGGGTATGTATCTGCTCCACCGAAGAATCTATCCGATGCAAGTATTGCCCTGTCCGCACCTCTTGCAAGGCATTCCATCATCGTTGTTTCTGTCTGTGGGGGCCCCATTGAAACAACAGTAACATTTGCTCCCACCTTGTCTTTTATCCTCAGCGCCGCCTCGAGCGCATTTTCATCAGCACTGTTTGTTACATTTCTTGTTAGGCTCCTGTTAAGGTTCATTGTTACGGGATCAATTACGACCTCCTGACTATCTGGAACCTGCTTGACTAAGACTATAATTTCCAAAACCATATGAATTCACCCGAATTTGTACTTTATCCCGTGCGCTCCCTTTGTGTTTGTCCAGGTAACGCTTCCGTGCGCACAGGCAACATCGCACGTACCGCATTCAACGCAGTCCTCATATTTGAAGTTCAGCTTTCCATCAATCAGCGTATAGCAGTTTGCGGGGCAGGCGAATGTGCAGAAGTGATCTGGACATGTCTCGCATATGTCCGGCTTCACCGTGATATGTGCATAGGATTTGTCTGTTTTGTAATTCAGTACTGATAATCTGTCCTCTATCTTCATTCTCACATCCTCCTCATCATTCTATAAGCGTCTATTATGCTGGAAGCCTTGAGCATGTCGTTTTCAGACATGGCGTCGAGAAGCATGCCCGTCATGTGCTTTTTCGGCTTCCCCTCCTCCATGAAGAGATTCAGCATAAGCGATTCAAGCATCGCAGGAACTTTCTTGTGAACAAATGGGCTCCAGGTTACATTCTCTATACCCTTGAATGTCCGCATATCCTTCATCACGTATGACGACTCCAGGCGATCCTGGTATAGTTTCAAGGCGTTTTCTGAGTAATCCATTCCCTTTGATGCCTCAATAAATGTGTCAGCTGCTATTATGCCGGAATCTATGGCATAGTTCATGCCCTGCAGCACAAGGCCATTGCTGAATGAGAAGCCGGCTGAGTCGCCAGCGATCATGTATCCATTTCCGTACAGCTTTGGCATGGATCCTATGCCGCCCTCCTGCACAAGGTGAGCACTGTATTCCTGCATATTTCCCCCCTCAAGTAAGGGCGCAATATATGGATGGCCGGTAAAGGACTCAATGATGTCAAACGAATGGGTAGCATCATTTTCCCGGAGGTGAGACATTGATATCACGATTCCCACGGATATGCTGTCCTTATTTGTATAGAGGAATCCTCCTGCCTCGACCCCGTTCTGCAGGTACCCGAGTACATATTCGCAGGCGAAACCGGCCCCGCTTTTCAGGTGAAAGCGCTCGTTTATGGTTGCCTCTGGAAGGCTGATGACCTCCTTGACTCCAATTGCAACATCACGATCCGAAAGGCGCTTGTGCAAACCCGAATCAATTGCCACCCTTGGGTTGGCGCCTTCACAGAGGATTACTGCATCGGATGTTATAACGTCCCCGCCCTGTTCAACTCCGGTCACTTTCCCATTTTCCATGTGGAGCTTCTCAACGGTAACGCCATTAATGACCATGGCTCCAGCTTCCTTTGCCTTCCTTGCCAACCATTGATCCAGCTTGGCCCTGAGTACTGTATAACCAGTTTTCTTCTGCTGCAACTTCTTTGAACTGAAATCTATGCCTATCTTGGAATCCTGTGTCAGAAATGCCACTGATTTGGTGTCCACGAATCTCTCTACCGGGGCACTCTTTTCCCAATCCGGAATTATGGATGAGAGACCGTTGCCCCATAGAACACCTCCAGAGACGTTCTTACTGCCGGGGGGATCGGATTTTTCAACGAGAAGCACATTTTTTTTAGAGGATGCGAGTCTAATAGCGGCTGATGCCCCAGCTGGGCCAGCACCAATCACAATGGCGTCAAACTCACTCATTTCTTTTGGAGATTCCTGATTCAATTATAATGTTTTCTTCGGTTTTCCACGCTTTAACAATTACTTGAAGATAGAAAAGAAAGTTAACCTGATCCTATATCCAGATCAATAACATAATTTACCTTGACATGAATCTGGAAAAATCTTGAACCTACTGGAGATCTATGAACTTCTTTACAGGCACTACGGTGATCTTGGATGGTGGCCCGCAGATAACGATGAGGAGATCATAATCGGAGCCGTCCTCACACAGAACACATCCTGGAAGAATGTCGAGATTGCACTCAGGAGGATGAAAGACTATCAGATCCTGGGAATAACAGAGATATATAAGAGCAACGAGGCAACCATTAAGAAAGCAATAATGCCCTCCGGTTTCTATAACAGGAAGACCATGACGCTTAAGCAGCTCTCCGCCGGCATAATAGAGAGATTCGGCAGCGTGGGAGCCATGAAAAAGCAAACCGCAATAGATGTGACGAATTTTCTTGGAAGCATTCACGGAATCGGGCCAGAAACCAGGGATGATATATTGCTGTATGCTCTTGGATTTCCTGCTTTCATTATTGACAGCTACACAACCAGGATTTTCACCCGGTTTACCGGAAAGGAAAAATATCAACACGACCTGCTCATAGGCAAAGTTCCCCCCGGTGACATAGCCCTGAATGTTGATGAATTGAAAAACGTTCACGCCATGCTGGTGCTTACGGCCAAGGAACACTGCCGCAAGAAGCCTGTTTGCGGGGGCTGCCCCCTAGAAACAAAATGCTCGTTTGCACTGGAAAAAGAAAAATAGGATTCTATCCGATGCTGACTATCTTCCCGTAGCCTATGAGTCTCCACCTGTTTGAGATTCTCCTGCCAATGGATATTCTCTCCCCAATGTCGGATGCTACAGGATATTTCAGCGTTATCTCTATGTTCTGATCTCTCACGGCAGTGGCCACCCCAACCGTGTTCGCTGTTCCCACAGTGAGCATCAGGCTCTCCTTTGACTTTAATGGCTCTACGTTCTGTTCTTCCTCGAATCCTACCACCCTCTTTAGGAGACTGGCTTCAATAGACATGTTGAAAACAACGCTTGGAACTCTTCCCACCTTTCCTACTACTCGCCCGGTGAATGAATCTCCCTTCGTGATGAATGGATCAAGTTTAGTGCCTACAGCAGCAAGGCCACCCGGGATTATCCTGTCGTATGAGCTCTTCCCGGCCATGAGGCTGACAACCTCTGTGACAACATTTTCCCAGGTTGTCTTGTTCCCCTTGGTGACCTGAATGCCTGGCGCAATTTCAATCTCGTCGCCAAGGCCAAGCGACCCCCTGATGAGCGACCCACCCAGCACCCCTCCCTTTATGTTTTGAGGATTGGCTCCGGGTTTGTTGACATCAAAGGATCTGGCGACATACATCAATGGATTGGAACTTATGTCATACTTTGGAGTTGGAATAACATCATTGATCGCCTTCATCAGCGCATCAATATTGGTGCTGTGATATGCACTCACAGGTATAATGGGAGAATCCTGAGCAACGCTCCCCTTCAGGAACGCCTTTATCTCCCTGTAACTTTCCATGGCTCGATCTCTTGTTACAAGGTCAATCTTGTTCTGAACCACCACTATGTTCTTTATGCCCATAATGTCCAGGGCGATGAGATGTTCCCTGGTCTGTGGTTGAGGGCATTTTTCGTTTGCCGCTATCACAAGTAGAGCTCCATTCATTATGGACGAACCGGAGAGCATCGTCGCCATCAGCGTCTCATGCCCCGGCGCATCCACGATTGAGATTACCCTGCTCAATTCGCAGCTGTCATTAAGTTTCTTGCCGGAATATACTTCCTCCCCGGATTCATCGATACACTTGTAGACAGGCACATCAGCGTACCCAAGCTTTATTGAGATTCCCCTCTTGATTTCCTCAGAATGCACATCGGTTCTTGTGCCCGTAAGTGCCAACGTAAGCGTACTTTTGCCATGGTCAACATGGCCTACCATTCCAATGTTAACAGACGGCTGTGGAAGCATTACTGGGTATCCTTCTTTTCTTCCTTGGGGCCAAGTGGATCCGGGCCATACTGAGTTACGACAAGGTTAAGCTGAGAAATGTCAGGTCCGATGATTGATCCCCTGAATGTAACCCTCTTTCTCTTGCCATTTTTTCCTCTTCTTCCTTCCCTGTAAGTGACAAGTATTCTTTTCTTTCCGCCAATCTGCAGATCCCTTTTCATGGGAAACCCGTCGTTGGAACTGCCGCCCGTGAGTTTCATCTTGTAACCGGGAAGGTTAAAGAATATGCCATCCAGTTCATCCCCGATCTTCCTGCCCACAAGCGCGTTAAGTGAATCCTGCGTTACCTCGACTTTGTATGTCTTTCCGACCTTTGGATCTGCTATTATTGCAACCGAATTTTCCATTTATACAACCCTCTGCTAAATCAGTATTATAGAGCAAATTTGCCTTGAAATTGCTATTCTTAATTAATAGCTTCCTAATAAAATTATAGATTACAGCAGGATTGCGCTGCTTGATCCTGATATGCTCGCTATAGCCGCCTGGTTTAAAGATTTCAACTTGTGGAGAGTTGGTCCCTGTTAGTGTTGGATGATTTCCCGAATTCATCGATGCGCTTTCAATTGTAGATAGTTACTTATTTCATTCTTTTAAACTGCCAATAAAGCACGATTATTTTCTATCACGCGATTATGCCGTAAAAATTCGCTTAATTTTGGTTCAATGATCCGAACTCCCTGGCAATTAGACTAAAAAGATGGGCATTTGGTGGCCTGTTGAATGATCTATGGTTCGAAAAAACTGCTGATCAATAAAATTGATGTCCAAGTGATCATAAATGTTTTTTAGCAATGGTACATCGGAGTTCGATGCTTGTTCTGGGAATTGAGGGGACTGCCCATACAATTAGTTCCGGAATCATAGATGAGGCCCGCGTCCTGTCCAACGTAAATTCGACGTATATACCACCCACTGGAGGTATCCATCCCAGAGAAGCTGCAATTCATCATTCAGCAGAAGTCGTTTCGGTTATCCGGAGATCGCTTGAAGAGGCCTCTGTAGGGATGAAAGACATAGACGTTGTCGCTTTCTCTTCTGGACCTGGCCTTGGTCCGTGCCTGAGAGTTGCTGCCACAGCTGCAAGGACGCTATCAATCAAATTTGCGAAGCCCATAGTGAGGGTTAATCATCCGCTTGGTCATATCGAAATAGGCAGGAAATTAACTGGCGCGCTAGACCCCGTGATGCTTTACGTGTCCGGAGGGAACACACAGGTGCTCGCTCACCTTGATGGAAGATACAGAGTCATAGGGGAGACCATAGATATTGGCGTGGGAAACATGCTCGACAAGCTTGCCAGAGAATCTGGCATACCGTTTCCTGGCGGTCCGATAATAGAGAGATTGGCAGCCAGCGGATCGGAACTGCATGAACTGCCCTATTCCGTAAAGGGTATGAACTGCTCGTTTTCAGGCATACTAACCGCGGCCCTGTCTCTGACGAAAAACGGAAAGAGGACCGAGGACATTTTTTACAGCGTTCAGGAAACGGCTTTTGCCATGCTCGTGGAGATACTCGAAAGAGCCCTTTACCTCACCGGCAAGAAAGAGATCATGATCGCTGGAGGCGTTGCCAGGAATGACCGTCTAAGGCAGATGATAACTGATATGGCAGCAGAATCCGGTTATAATGCAATGTTGACAGACAAGCAATTCTGCATGGACAATGGGGCCATGATTGCACAGGCTGGAATTTTGATATACAAGGATCGCGGTGGTGAAAGGATAGCAGACACTCGTATCAACCAGAGAGAGAGGATAGACACAGTCGGGGCCCCATGGGTCAGATCAAAAAAACTTTTTCCTGAAATGGGAACCGGGGCAGAATCTGTAACAGTAAGGGGAAGTTTCTATGGGAGGGATGTGGTGATAAAGAGAAGGGCATCAAAAAAGTACCGGAACGCAGTCCTTGATTCCCGAATCAGGTCATCGAGGCAGAGAAACGAGTTCATAATTCTCAAAAGGATGGATGAAATGGGAATCAGGGTTCCTATTGTCTATGACTACGACCCGTATGGAAATTCTATCACTCTTGAGAGGATTGAGGGGGTAATGCTATCACAATTCCTTTCAGCAAACGAAGAGACAGAAACTGTTGTTCAAGATATCGGAAGAGTGATTGGCACCATACATTCAGAGAGAATAACCCATGGGGACCTGACTACAAATAATATTATGGTCATGGACGGAAAAGTTTGCTTGATTGATCCCAGCATGGGCAAATTGGATTCTACTATGGAGGATATTGCTTCCGATGTCTTTCTCCTCCTGGAATCATTCAGGAGCCTGAACAGCAACAGGGAGGATCTTATCGATAGCTTTATGGAGAGTTACGACAGAAATTTTCCAGATTCACCAACAGTTATAGAAACACTGAGTCTTATGGAGAAAAGGAGAAGGTACGTTTGATAAAATTTGTAACCAGCAACGAGCATAAATACAAGGAACTCAGCAGCATTTTTTCGGCCCACGATATTGAAATAGAATGGGTAAAGATGAGGTATGAGGAAATCCAGGCGGATACCACAGAGGAGATTTCCCTTGACAGCTGCAGAAAACTTCAGTCGGTGATTGAAGGAACATTCTTCATGGAAGACACCGGGCTTTACATCTCCCCCCTGAAGGGGTTTCCCGGACCGTATTCTTCCTATGTGAACTCGACGATTGGCAACAGGGGCATATTATCACTGCTTGGAATAGACCGCAGGGCATATTTCCAGACTGTAATTTCATTGAGTCATAGAGGGAAAGTCTACCAGTTCTCGTCGACGCTGCGAGGGTCAATATCAACGGAAGAGCGCGGTAAAAACGGGTTCGGGTTTGATCCTGTCTTCATTCCGGAGGGTGAAGAACTCACACTTGCCGAAATGGATCCTGAACGCAAGAACACAATATCACACAGAAGGAAAGCTGCTGAAAAGCTGATCGAATTTATCAACACTGGAAATGAATTAAATAATGCGTGATTATACTCTTCTTATACATGTCAGCTAGAATCAAGGATTACCAGTTTTATATATATCTCGTTGCTTTCGTGATTTCTTTCTTTGTACTCGTGATATCAGCAAACGATGTCATATTCCACAGCGATTTTCTTTCTAACTCCGCCCTCTCCTTTTCCTCCCTTGGAAACTGGGACTACTGGATTTTTGTCGCAGGTGTCATTTTTACCCTCATTTTTTTCTATTTTCTTTACAAAATAACCATAGATATGAGAAAATTCGAGGAACTTGTTTCAAAGCAGAGCAAGTATAATTTTGTGAAATCCATGAAAGACCTGCAGAAGATAGCAAGACGCCTGGGGCCAAAGTACGAGAGACAACTGGCCGCAGCAATGGAAAAATTCAAGGTGAAATAGAACCTGTGGACTCAAAGGTCTTTACATCGTGGCCCAACGACATGACACAAGATTGTAACTGGATGTTGAGACCCTGATTTCATTCGGTATGGTTAACCTGATATCAGTTCATAAACAAACTGCGGAAGCCTGAAAGCACCCTCTAACACCCGGGCATTGAAGTACTTTCCTGGGTTCACTTCGTCACCTCTAACCGAGAGAGTGGAGTCACTGCCCATTGTAAATGACCAGAAACCGCTGGGGTATGTTGGAATGAAGGCAGTATATACTGAAACGTTGCTGAAAACTTCCTTCATGCCATTATATGCGAGCTTGAGTCCGTTCGGCTGATAGAACGGGGATCCGGATTGAGTAACTATGATGCCATCCTTTGAAAGCGCCTTCTTGACAGAATTGTAGAATTCCTTATGGAAAAGCACCTCTGCTGGGCCTACAGGGTCCGTTGAATCAACTATTATTATGTCGAACTTGTCTCTGTTTTCATTAAGGAAATCAGCACCGTCACCTATGATAAGTGTCACTCGGCTGTCAGAAAATGAAGACGCAAGAGAGGGAAAGAATTTCCTGGAGACTTCAACGACCTGGGAATCGATTTCCACATTTGTGATCTTCTCGAGTCCAAGCTTGAGGAATTCCTTTGCCGCGCCACCATCACCACCCCCAATGATAAGTGCACTCCGTGGTTTGCGAGCTGCCATGAAATATGGAACTCGCGTGATCATCTCGTGGTAAACAAATTCATCCTTTTCTGTCAGCTGGACAGTCCCATCGATGGAAAGCAGCTTACCAAAATCGTACGTCTCAAATACATCTATTCTCTGGAAATCGGTCTTGACTGAAAGAAGTTGATCCATGACCCTGAACGAAAGCTGGAGATTTTCAGAGTATCTCTCGGAGAACCAGTTCTCTATAAGTCTCATCAGTCTTCATCATTTCTCCGTATATAATTATATTTTTCCGCAATTGGTTCGTGATTTCCACCAAGTGCTATCCGTTTTTGTGAAATTGCGCCCATTGCTTAATGCAATAACTCTGCCTCTGAAATTTGGCTGCCTTGTTGAACAAATATTTAAGCGGAATGTAGCTCGAGCTTTTCCACCTCATCCTCCTTGGGGAGGATCTTGGGATATTTGTTCAACAACCAAAGTTTTACGATACTGTTAAATAAGAAGAAGAGCAAACAGAAAAGAGCCATAATAGTGCTTCTGTGAGGGATAGTTATATCCAGAAATTTTTATTATAATAATGACATATCCCCAAAATGTTTGTTATATGCTGTTTATATAAAATCCAATGCAAATATTTTAATACTTCTAATTATATTATCATAGTGGAGGGATTAAGTGGTAGGAATTAGTGAAATCTCTAAGTCTGTAGCAAAGAAGACCAACACAACCCAGAAAGTGGCTAGAAATGTCATAAAGACTTTTCTGGACACAGTGATCATGGAGTCGGACAGGGGATCTAAGATCAACCTTGCCGGATTTGGTATCTTCGAAAGAAGAACCCAGATGGCCAGGAAGGCTAGGAACCCACAGACAAAGAAGATTATTGACGTGCCCTCAAAGAAGAAATTCGTCTTCAGGGCATCCAGCAAGATAAAATACAAAAAGTAATTTTAGAACAATCTATTAATTTTTTTTAAATTCTCTTTTTGACCTGATTATTAAGGCTCCTGTCTTTTATCCTAAATTAATATCCATCTGAAGTGATAGCGCATACTATTTATAAGCCCCAGCTTATTTTCTGGGAAACAACCAAGGCATGTCCGCTTGCATGCAAGCACTGTCGGGCTGAGGCTATTTTTGAACCGTTCCCTGGTGAATTAACCTCGGAGGAATCCTTCAAACTTCTTGACGAAATAGCTCGGTTTCCCAAGCCATACCCGGTTCTGATCCTTACCGGGGGAGATGTACTCATGAGGAGCGATCTGGAGCCCCTGCTGAAGAGATCAGCTGAACTTGGGATCAAGACTGCATTGAGCCCGGCTGTGTCCGGTAGGATTAATGAAAGTCTGGTTGCCATGTCCAAGAGATACGGTGTACATTCGGTATCGCTGAGCCTTGACTGGGCTGATGCTGAAAAGCAGGATGAATTCCGTGGAAAACAAGGAGTCTTCGATGAAAGCATAGGTGCAATCAAAATGTTCAGCCGTGCAGGTATTCCTCTGCAGATAAACACCACGGTGTTTGAGGACAATGTGCTGGAGTTACCTAAGATCCTCAGCATGATCTCCGGTCTTGGAGTGAAGATCTGGGAAATCTTTTTCCTCATACGAATTGGCAGGGGAGAGACCCTGATGGACCTCTCAGCTGAAAAGATGGAGGAAGTAAACAACTGGCTGTTAGACGTGAACGGACCCAAAATCACAATTAGAACTGTGGAGTCTCCCATATTCAAACGCATAGAATTAAGCCGCAGTTCCGGTCAGATATATAGTGGCGGTAAACTTTACAGGGACCTTATGGGAATTACTGATCCGAAATTTATCAGGAATGAGATCAGGGTGCAGAAAGGACATCCTGGTGGTCGGATGCGGACACTGTTTGTTGGCCATGATGGAAACGTCCTCATCAACGGATTTATAGAGCAGCCACTCGGCAATGTGAAAAACACTCCGCTGCTTGACATATGCACAGATAACGACGTGCTCACTCGCCTTGAAGAACCAGGAACTTTTGGAGGAAAATGCGGTTACTGCTCATACAACAGTGTGTGCGGTGGATCACGTGCGCGTTCCTTCACCTCAACGGGAGATCTTTTTGCCAGCGACCCTGCCTGCAATTATATCCCTGAACGAGGTGAACGGGAGGTTCCTGTGTGAGCCTTTATATACGGGGATAGACTGGAATACCATGCCTGTTCTCGAATGCTCAATTGCACCTCCGGACAATGATGAGCAAACTTCCAAGAATGATTATCCTGCAATTAAATACCTTGTTCTTGCCACCCTATTTTTCATTGTCTCCAGATTTAGATCACTAAGATCTTGGAAAAAATCTCGCAAGCGCGCTGGAGTACCTGCCGACATAGATAATTCCAGAGGTAACTATGGCAAGGGCACCCGCAATCAGCCACGCGTCTGAGTAGTTCAGAAAATAAGCCAGGGACGTGAATATTACAGGGAGAGCTATGCTAAACCCCATCTGGATGGAATTTGTCAGGGAAAGTGAGAAGGAAACCATTGACCTGTCTGCGATCTCCATTGAGACCATTGTATAGAGAACAGAAAAGCCTGCGACAACAAACAGCCCCTCAACAATGAGAATAAGCATCAGAAGTATCACATTGTATGTTACTGGGATCAAGGCAATGAATACGCCTCCTATGAGCATCGTCAGGAAAAACGCACGTCCCTTGTGAGCAGTTTTCTGTATTTGCTTTCCGCCAATTATTCCACCGGCTATACCTATCACCATTGAAATCCCAGCCATCAGGCCTGCGGTGAATGATGGTATGTGTGCCACGTTCTCAGCATAGTAAACAAAAAATTGCCCGATAAGGGTTTCGCCGATTATGCTTGAAAGACCTGCCAGGGAAAGTATCCATATATGAGGTTTTTTCATAATGGAGATTATTTTCGCTGGGATGTCCCTCGTAACCGATCGTACCTCCCTGATGCCACGAAGGGCGACCACGTTTTCTATTGCAAGTACAATTGCCAGCATTCCGGAAAAAATCAGCGAAGGGCGCCATCCAAAGGCTTTATCGAGTATAGACCACACAAAAATGCCTACTCCTGCCCCAATGTTGAACGCACCGTTATATATCCCCACATGCATCCCGAACCTTTCTATAGGAACGATGTTGCTCAGAGCACCGATGCCTGGAGAGAAGAACAGCGCTGCCCCAATGCCGGCAAAAACCCTTGATACAAGGAGTATGACCAGGTTGTATGACAGGCCGCTGAACACCGTTGAAATACCCAAAATAGCAAGGCCGGAGATTGCGATGTGTGCATTGCCTATCCTTGAAGCGAGTACTCCGCCTACGAGCTGGAAGGCAGCAAGACCTGCATAGAATCCTGTTGTTATCACGCCCAGCTGAATTAATTGGAGGCTGAGGTCGCTGCTTATATAGATCAGGCTTGGGGCCATGACGAACCAGTTCAGGGCATAAACCGCCCTTGAAAAATGGATCGACCCTGCCTGCAGTCTGTACCCCAAATGAACTATCCCCGGATATTTTCTACTAAACCTTTGATATCAGTTTTTTCCTTTCCTTTGAGGAGTAGCCGGTAATCTCCTCTATCAACCGGTTGTAGATGCGTAAAGCTTCTGCTGCGTTTTCCTTTATACCATCCGATTTTGTCTGGACCAGGAGTTTCTTTCCGTCAGTGGTAAGATCAATCTCCGATAGGCCCGAGCATCTGGAAAATACGTGAGACCCGTCAATTCTCGCCTCACCGGCTATGCTCTCCACCTTTTCTCTGATCGCTTCCAGACTCAACTGTATTCCTTTCTTGACTGGATATTCTCTCGCCATGTTTTCCACCTCTAGTGAATTACTTTCTTAACCGGGGATTTCTTTTGGAGCCTCTTTGAAAACGTTCTCAGGTATATCAGATACATGTATTGGGCATCGTGTTCAAGGAGTGGAGATGAAGATATCAGAGTGATGTCTTCCTCCCTGTTAGCAATTGCTTCAGCCAGCGTCTCGAACTTTAGGTCCCCATGCTTTATTGCAGTGAGTTTCGTTTCGTTATGATCCTGATATTCAACGCCCGAGAATTCTGTGTACAGATCACCCTTTGAAAATTTTGAAAATTCGTCGAGGACGTCCTCAAAATCCTTTATTTCAATAAGGGAACCTCCGGTCAGTGAATGAATGTGGGGGAAATTTATTATAGGCTCTATGTCGGGGACTTTCTTTGCAAGCGCTGTCAGATCTGACGTTGTGCCAAATATCTCTGCCTTTCCTGAACATTCCACAGAAACGAATGGAAAATTATCACTGGGCGGGCACGCCTTCGATACACGTGTATAAACCTCAATTGCCTTCTTGAGGCTTTCCTTCTTGTTGACCTTGTAAAAACCTGTATGAGTTACAACCCTCTTTGCCTGCATCGCTTTTCCGGCTATGAGAGTCCATCTTAGGTGATCGTACGACTTTTCCCCTATGTCTCCATCGTCCAGCAGGTCCATGTAATAAGGCGCATGCATGGACAGGTTGACATCAAGCTCTTTAGCCAACTCTCCACCTTCCCTCAACTCGTCGTAATTTCTAGCCATGTTCCAGAAAATCTCCTGGACTATGTCATCTTCCTCTATTGTTGATTCGATCCCTACAGGTCGGTAGTTACCGTTCTCGTCGCTCCTAAGTACCTCTACGATAATTGAACCGTCCACATCTTTTGGCTTCATGCCCGTGTATTCCAGCGCCGGCCTCTCCTCAATGTTCACCCTGAGCAGTTGCACCTCAAGCGCATTTAGTCCCAGGTTGTGAACATCCTCAACTGATTCAATGAAAGTCCTCCCCTTACTGGTCAAGGGAATCCCGGCAATGCCAAATCTGATCATAATAAACTTTTTAGTTAATAGTTAATGCATTATATAATTTTACGATGAATTTACTGCGAATGGATCGGGGCACCAGAGTTGCCCGTTTTTAAAAACCCAATGCTCAATCGGGGAATAGGCTAACGAACAGATTATATATTCATAAGTTATACAAACTCGATGGTGATAGAGGGAAAAACTCCTTGTTCTATCGTTATCTTAAATGAAGATATCAAGGGTGATAGTGATGAATGTAGATCCAAATTTAACGAAATACATGATCAAAGCCAAAATTGCAACCGATGGGGTGGTTGAAAAACCAGACGTAGTCGGCGCCATATTTGGTCAGACCGAAGGATTATTGGGAAACGAGCTTGACTTAAGAGACCTGCAGAAAAGCGGAAAAATAGGAAGAATAGAAGTCGAAATAGACAGCAAGAAAGGAAGGACCGAGGGTTTTGCACTTATTCCATCCGGACTTGATCAGGTTGAAAGCTCCATACTTGCCGCATCTCTGGAAACTATAGACAGGATTGGCCCATGCAAGGCGAAAGTAGAGATAGAGAACATAGAGGACGTAAGGATACAGAAAAGGAAAAAGGTAGTTGAAAGGGCCGAAGAGCTTTACAAGAGAATGGGCGAGAACGGCAAAACCGTTAGCGAGTCCATAGTTCAGACTGTGAGGGAAGAGGTAGAGAAGGGAGAAATAATGAGCTATGGCGAGGAGCACCTCCCAGCGGGCCCCGCAGTGAAGGATTCCGATTCAATAATCGTTGTAGAAGGCAGGAGTGATATCCTGAACCTTCTGAGATATGGGATAAAGAACACAATAGCAGTGCAGGGAACTAACATCCCGAAAACAGTACAGATGCTATCCAGAGAGAGAACAGTTACGGTGTTCCTGGATGGCGACAGGGGTGGAGACCTAATACTGAAAGAAATGCTCCAGGTAGCCGAGGTAGATTTCGTTGCCAGGGCACCGCCTGGAACCGAAGTTGAAGAGTTGACATACAAGCAGATAGTTAAAGCACTGAGATACAAGACTCCTGTGGATCAATACCTATCCATGAGAGGGATGACAGAAGAGCTGAAGGAACTTTCAGAAAGAAATGCAACTGAATCCCAGAAGATACACAAAAAACCCGTTCAGAAACAGGCAGAACCGGTGGAGCAGAAAAAACCACGAGAGGAAGTTCTACCCCCGGAGGAAGTACCTGCAGAGGAGCTAATTGAGGATAACCCGGATAAGGTGGATCTTTCGAACCCTCGAGCAATTGAGAAAAGGGCAAATTCATTGCTCCAAGACAAGCTCACGGAGTTCTATGGAAACGATGGCACGAAAATTGCCTCGTTCCCGGTCGCTGAAGCTGTGGATAAGATGGCGGAAGTGGCTTCTGCGGACACTCTCATAACAGGTGGGGTTATATCACAGAGGCTTGTTGACGTAGCTTTTACTAAAGGTATCAAGAACATTTACGGAGTGAAGATGGGGCACGTGACAAAGAAGCCCTCTGAAATTAGGGTAGTATCATGGGAACGCCATTCCTGAACGCTAATTTTGAAAAATTTCCTGACACTTCATATGTGAAGATTCCCAGCAATCCACTGGATAGAGTGATAGGCCAGGACGAAGCAGTGAAGATGGCAATGATTGCTGCCAGGCAAAGGAGACACCTGCTCCTGGTGGGACCGCCCGGAGTGGGAAAGTCCATGATTGCTCAGGCGATGTCTTTTTACATCCAGAGACCCAGGGAGGAGATCAGAGTCGTGCATAATCCACAGTACCCCGAACGTCCCTTTGTAGAAGTTAAGAGCGGGGAAGAGGTTAATGCCGAAGCTCTGGAACTTGGATCCGTCGAGGGAATGATAATGGATCCGCAGAATGTCCCCGTCAGTGTTGCAGAGAGACTTGGATATCGTTGCCCTAAGTGTGGTTTTTATTCCGTGTATACAGAACAGGTATGCCCGAATTGTAATTCTCCCAAGGTACAGGTTAATACCCAGGGGCCGTTCGGTGATGTTTTTAATGTGATTGGAGCTGCCTTTGGCGTACAGAACAACAGCGAGCGAGTAACCTCGACAAGGAAGTTCGGGGACCGCGAAGAGGTTATTGTTTATGAAAGGGCCGGGGAGAACATCAGGATACTTGATGAGAAAACACTTGAACGCAAGAGAAAAATGGAAAAGAAAAGCCCAAGCAAGGTCATAGTTCCTCTCGACAGGAACCCGTTTGTACTGGCAACCGGAGCAAGCGAGACTGAATTGCTTGGGGATGTAAGGCACGACCCTTACGGCGGGCATCCGCAGCTCGGCACCTTACCCTATGAAAGAGTCATAGCAGGTTCCGTGCATGAGGCACACGAAGGTGTACTGTTTATTGACGAGATAACCCATCTTGGAAACCTGCAAAGGTTCATTCTTACCGCCATGCAGGAGAGAAACTTCCCCATAACCGGTCGCAACCCCCAGAGTGCAGGAGCAAGCGTAAGGGTTGACAAGGTCCCTGCAAATTTTATTCTCGTGGCGGCCTGCAACATACAGGACCTCCAGTACATATTGAGCCCGTTGAGATCCAGGATTGTAGGTAGCGGCTATGAGATCCTCATGGAGACAACAATACCGGATACTCTGGAAAACAGGACAAAATACATTCAGTTCATCGCACAGGAAATTATTGTTGACGGCAAGATACCGCACATGGCAATGGACGCAGCCACAATGATAATAGACGAGGGAGCAAGAAGGGCAAAGGATATAGATCACAAGGAAAGGGCTCTCACGCTTAAGCTCCGGGAACTTGGCGGATTAATCAGGGCGGCAGGGGATATATGTGTCTCTGAAGAAGGAAAGCTTATCGAAAAAAGACACGTGAAGGAAGCTTTGAACATGTATCTGCCTGTTGAAGAGAAGATCAAAAAATACTACGGAAATTTCGGCGCAGCAGTATCTTCAGAATCCACTGACTCACAGAAGCAGAGCGAATACTTTTCCAATTACCACAACTACAGGGACGACCGTTCCTACCAGTGAACGCATACACTAAATTTAAATCATTTTCTACATCACACTAAAAGTTATGAATATAACATACACGCTTGAGATGAATAATCCACACACACACTTCTTCAGAGTAAAGATGAAGCTTGACGATGTCAGTGAGGAACGGACATTGCTCACGATGCCGGCATGGACTCCAGGGTCCTACGCGATACTTGATTTTGCCAGAAATGTGAGGAAGCTTCAGGCCGTCTCCGAATCAGGAGCGCCACTGGTGGTGACAAAGAAAGATAAGTCTACATGGATCGTAGCCTCGTCTGGCATCAGGAATATGGAAGTAAGCTATGAGGTATATGCGGATGAATTTTCAGTGCATACAAGTCATCTTGACTCGACACATGCATTTGTTCTTGGAACCAGCGTTTTCCTTTACATAGAAGGGTACAAGGATCAGGCGGTGGAACTCTCTGTTTCTCCGCCTCCAGAATGGAAAATATCGACCGGACTTGAAAAGATAGGTGAAAACAGGTTCAGGGCGGTTAATTATGACATTCTTGTCGATTCTCCGCTGGAAATCGGCACTCACCGCAGCTTCTTTTTCGAGGTCGATGGAAAACAGCATGAAATAGCCATCTACGGGCACGGAAACGAAAACGAGACGATGATTCTGAATGATGTCCAGAAAATAGTCTCCTCATTTTCAAAGATGTTCAACCAGTATCCCTTCAAAAGATACGTTTTCATATATCACCTTGTTCAGGAGGGTGGGCAGTTGGGTGGCCTGGAACACCTGAATTCCACCACCATTGATATTGAAAGGTTCAGTTTTTCCCCGAGGGACAAATATCTGGATTTCCTTTCAGTCACATCACACGAATATTTCCACCTGTGGAATGTCAAGAGGATCAGGCCGATCGAGCTGGGACCGTTCAACTACAAGGAAGAGAACTACACAACAATGCTGTGGGTAAGCGAGGGGATAACCAGCTACTACGAATGGATTGCGCTCTTCCGTGCAGGGCTGATTACGGAAGAGGAATATCTGAAGCATATCCTTGAGTATGTAAGGTACTACGAACTCCTGCCAGGGTCTGCTATCGAATCTGCTTCCGACTCATCTTTCGATTCGTGGATAAAGCTTTACCGTCCGTCTCCAAACAACACCAATAGTTACTTATCATACTATCTCAAGGGAGAGATCCTCGGCTTCCTCCTTAGCAGCAGAATTTCTGAAGCCACAGGGGGATCAAAGAGCCTTGATGACGTAATGAGGCATCTCTATGAAAAATACAAGAAGGATGGCAAGGGCTTTGTGGAGAAGGACCTGCTATCCGCACTAAGGGATGTGTCAGGGAAGGATTTCTCTGAATTTTACTCACGATATGTCAGGGGTACTGAGAAAATAGACTTCGATGCCGAGACTGCCAGAATAGGAGTAAAAATCAAGAAAGGGTACAGGAAGATAGATAATAACGAGCCTGCCGAGAAATCGTACATGGGCATATTCACAAAGTCCGAGAATGGCAAAATATTCGTCTCATCCGTCCTTGAAGGATCACCCGCATTCCAGGCAGGAATAAATGCCGGCGATGAGCTGGTAGCGATCAACCGGATCAGGTTTTCCGACCTGTTTCTAAAGAATATAAGGGAGGACTTAAGATCGATCAAGACTGATAACCCCTATATATTCAAGCCTGGAGATAGGGTGAAGGTCGACCTTTTCAGGAGAGGCATGCTCTACACTTTGGAAGTGAAGCTTGCCATGGCTCCGCCAGAATATTATGAACCAATACTTGATCGTGAAGAGAAGACTTCAGCAATTCGCAGCAGGGTATTTCAGGGCTTCAATAGTTAAAGGGAACGATTTGCATAAGGTTTTGAGAACGGTAATCACACAGTATTTATATTTTCACCAAATTACATTTAATGCTATTGCTGCTTGAAGAATACTTCAAATCATATCCTACCAGGAAAAGGGTCATAGAGGGGCTCTACAACAACGGTATTTCAATAGTTGACGGAAAACTTTTTCTCCGAAACATAGAAATTTCTATTTCAGAAATAGCCAACTCCCTGGACGTGAACAGAAGAACCGTGTACGAGACCATCAAGGTTGTGGAATCAGTTGAAGTGCTGAAGATGGTCATGAGCAAATTGCTCCCAATGGAGGACATTTCCAGGGTAGCACCGGTGATAGGTAGCCAGGTCATAACCGTCGTGACCTCTCCCGGCTATTTCTCGAGGGTGCTGAATGAATTTACGGAGATAATAAAGCGTTACGGATGCAATGTGAGAGACATAACCGGGAGGAATTGTGGAAAGGAAGACACCTTCATAAGAGCAGTATTTTACAGGTCAGTGCCGACGAAGATTTTTGACCAGGTCGGCAGCATCTTTGGCGTCAGCAAGGTAATAATAGCTACTCCGGAACTGAATCCTGAATATCTGGCGTGCGCGAAATGTGAAGTTATTGTCTGTCCGAACAAACTTTCCTCAAGCGCTTGGGAAAAGGTTGAGATGGATTGAATTCCATACACAGGCATGTGAGAGCCAGGTAATAGAATAACTTAAATACTGGATGCAATATTTGTTAAATATGGAGGAGAACAGGCGTATTTTTATCAGGAAGCTTTGCGAAGCTCTGGAAAAAAGAGGCTTTGTCACCTCTGACCCTGATCTCGGCGGACTGGTCAGTTTTGAGCTGATAGCACGCAGGGAACGGGAAAAATATATTATAAAGATTCTTCACAACGTTGACACCTTCAGGATTTCAAACGCAATAGAGATGGTAAGGCTATTCAGGGCTACCGGAGCTGCCGCAGTGGTTATAGGCGAGAGAGCCGGAAACGGATTGCTTGAGGATGGTGTCGTTTACTACAGGCACCATGTTCCTATAATGTCACCCCCAACCTTCATGGATTATGTGGACGGAAACAAGCCTAACATATTCTCTGGCCCGGGTGGATTCTATATTCCCATAAATGGCATCGCAATGCACACCATCAGGGAGAAGCTTGGATATTCCATAGGTTTCGTATCCAACAAGGTGGGAACATCCAGGCGATCCATCTCTCTTTACGAGGGGGGAAGTGCCTCTACAATTGACGTGTACACTAAGCTCGAGGAACTACTGAAGCATGACATCAGTTCCAGCATTGATATCCTGAAAATGGTAAATGAAATCAAGCTGCCGGCCGAAGACCTTGGAGAAATTAACGAATTCATAAGGGAAGTGATAGACAATATAGTGAAAACCGGCTACGAATTTTACAGCATGAAGAAGGCACCCTTTGACGCCATAGCAAACAGGGCGATGGACACAATGTTCCTCATGGGGCTGTTCGAGAGCCTGAGCGAGAAGATGGGTAGAGCCCTGGCAATAAAGAACGTCAGCGAAATTTTCCAGACAGAACCCCTGATAATCACCAGAATGGAAACAACTAAGGACAATATAGCCAAGTGCCCGGTTGTGAGCCTGCATGAATTGAAGGAAGCGTCATCAAAGGATAGCCTGGAAATGATTATTGAGAGAAAGAAGAACCTTCAATGAGTGAAGAGACCACTAAACCCGATACAGGGCGGATTTGGTTATTTGGCGGGATTAAGGGACTTGTAAGGGACGGGGAAATTCTTTCTGCTGATCTCACAAAACTAAAGCCTGAAGTGGTATTCATCACACTCTCGGACGAACATATTCTGGGGCTGCGAGACTTTCTTGAACGGCCATATGAAATTGAACTGTCTGATTATGAGATAATCTACGGTGTCAGGCTTTCAATGTATGGTGAGGTAATGACTCCTCCGCCGGTTTACATAGAAGCATTGAAATACTCTGATTCCACAGGCATTCCAATAGTGCCCATGGACATGAACGAGGAAGCGTATGGAGACCTTTACACGAAATCGATGAGAACTCTCGATCTTGTCAGGCATTCAATAAGGAAGAAGAGACTGTTGAAGAAGGACTTCAAGGACAGTAACGTTGAAGAGTTCGTGCGAAACTGGGAAAAAGCCATAAACCGGATAAGGGGGTTCAGGGTCATTGACGAGGAAAGGCTCTCATACATAGAGGATAGGATGAAGCAGGCACTGACTCAGTATGCTGGAAAGTCCATATTTATAATCGTTGATTTTGAATTTACCGACAGGATAGAGCAATTTCTGAAAAACAGCGAGATCAAGTTCACAAGGATTTACTCATTAGATTGAAGAAAATTATGTAAATTTCACGACTGCCGGATCTTGACGCCTTCGGTGTCGTTACCTTATGCCCCCTGAATTTAGGCGACCATTTGTCAATGAGCTCCTTTGTCATATCTCCCTGAAAATGCTTAACAAGGACATTCCCTCCTGGAGACAGGAATTCCATGGAAATAGTCATCACCCTGTCGCAGATGAGGTAGGAGGACGCATGATCCCTGCTATGGTTTCCGCTTGTATTTGACATAGCATCAGACAGAACTGCGTTAAATTTCACTCCGCCAATTAAGCCTGCCGCTTCCGAAATAAGATCAAAAATATCTCTGTAGAATATGTCCCTGCGTATGCTCACGGAGTTTTCAACCGGATCGTGGGGGGCAATATCCACGCTTACAACCCTGACTCCTTCAATGGAGGTCAGGTACTGGGTCCATCCACCAGGGGAGGCCCCAATCTCGAGCACAAAATCCCCCTCTCTGACGATGTGAAACTTATCCTCTATCTCCTTAAGCTTGTATACTGCACGGCTCCGGAAGTTCTCTCTCTTTGCCTTGATATAATAGCTATCCCTGCGATCAGTCATTTTAATTTTCTGCAGTTAGCTCCCTGTACTCGGCTGGAGATAGTGATTGAGCCATTGAGTTACCCGATACCCTGATCTTAACCAGCCAGTTTGTATAAGGATCCTGATTAAGGATCTCAGGCTTGGATGCAACTGCCTGGTTTACCTCTACAATCGCGCCTGTTGCGGGAGAGAAAACGTCCTCCGCGGACTTAACAGATTCGATGGTGAGCATAGGCTTGCCTGCAATCAGCTCAGAGCCCGGCTTTGGAAAATCTACGTAAACTATATCGGTTAATTGATGCTGCGCGTAATCAGTGATACCTACAGTTACAGTTTTCCCGTCACTCCTGAACCACTCATGTGTCTTTGTGTATTTCAAGTCCTCTGGAACCTTAAACATATCTCCAAGAGCATAAGAGAATATATAAATAATATTTTTCAAATCCATGTGAGTTGAGAACTTTTATTGCCTGCCATATCAGGAAGACCGTGGAAATCGATGAACTTCTAAGCGAAGTGGAATCAATGAGGGGCGTGACACCGGTCAGGACTCCTGAACTTCACATTACGCTTTATTTTAATGGAGACACTGCAGCTAAAACCGCTGAGCGTGTGTCAGCTGCCCTGAAACACTTTAACTATAGGAAATTCAGCATCAGCTTGACGGGAATAGGATTCTTCCCATCGGCCGTCAGTCCAAGAGTCGCTTACATTAGTGTTGCGGGATTCCCCCATGACATTCACCCAAAGCTAGCCGAAAGCCTGGGAAGCGATGTTGATGGCAAGGCGTTTATGCCGCATATAACCTTTGCCAGGTTTCACGCACGCACAGATGTTTCAGCCCTGATTGCAAAATACGGCAAATTTTATTTCGGGGTTGCAGACATCAATGAACTTTGCTATTATAAGAGTGAACTTAGGCCATCAGGCCCGGTGTATACAGTTATCAGTTCCGTTCAGCTTATGTAAGTGGTCTTATCCTTGTCCTCGGTCTTTGCCTTTGGGCTGAGCAATGCCTCATCGCTAAACTCTATTGCAATAATTCCGGAAACCGGTATAAGCCTGAACAATGTCTTATTCTCGGCGTCGTTTATCTTAAAACAGATGGCCCCCTCCTCCCCAAGGATCGTATATCCAACGAATTCCCCCTCTGTCCTCATTGGAGCATCATCGCCACTGTTCGATATTACCAGGTATTTTCCTCCTTTCTTGATTTCGATCATTTCCATATTTATCAGCGAGCGCGACAAAACTTTAAGAATATTATTCGTCCGCTTCCCCCGGACGGCTTAGGCATTATTATCATAAAAATGTTTTTGAGACAGCAACGGAACAAGAATGAGAAATACAACTATTTCAGCGCGTTGATCCCTGCTTCAATTTG
This sequence comes from bacterium, assembly GCA_027368075.1. Taxonomy (GTDB): domain Archaea; phylum Thermoplasmatota; class Thermoplasmata; order Thermoplasmatales; family Thermoplasmataceae; genus B-DKE. The sequence goes on along the minus strand of DAICSO010000004.1, from coordinate 2,163 downwards.
CTCTACAGTCTTTTTGTAATTGTCAAGCGCCATCTTGATATTGACTTCCACCCAGCTCCACGCCCTGAGTATGTCTCCGGAACGCAGCCTGTATTTCTTGACCTTGCCTTCCTGAATCTCTTCAAGTATATCCATGGCCTTGAGCTTATTCAGGTGCCTGTAAAGCGTAGTCCTGCTTGTGTTTAGATATGCCAGGAGTTCATCTCCGGTCCAGTATCTGTCTGACCTCGCGAGGAAGCATTCCTTGAAAAGCCTGAAATAAGCAGATTTTGAAATTACCTGAAAATCCGTTGATGGCTTGAGCCGTGGTATGTAACCAATGTCCGACAGAAAAAATGCTATTGTTTTATCCAGATCATTCTCCACTGCTCTGGATGGTGCTGATACGATTGTCATCCTGAACATTTGACTTCCTCCAGTTAGATACTCAAGACGTATAAAACCGTTTAGAGCGTGAAGTAACGATATTCGTAAAAATCTTTAATAGACCGATATAATATTCACATATGCCCATAATTGAAGCTAACCCGGTCAGTATCGGGGCCACAGCCATCGGCGGAAGGAAAACAACAATAGTCACTTCCATATTTTCAGTCGACTCGGTTTCCCTACTTTCGAAGTTCCGTGACGGTACTTATAACCCGCGACTGGTCTACGAAGTCAGGTACGATCTTTTCAGAGATAGAGATTTAGGCGATCTCAGGAAACTTGTTTCCGGCCTTAAGGACATGTCGGTTGATTTCATCTTCACGTACAGGTTTTCCTCCGAACAGGAAGGCAGGCTAATGTATGAAACGGCCATTTCGCTTGATGTACCCGCCCTTGATATAGAGGTCGGAGGCATTACACGGATAGATCTTGCACCATATGGAGGAACTGTTATCATCTCTACGCATGACTTCAAGGGAGGAAGGGTGTCGCACATGCTGAACGGAATGATGCGGCTCGGCGGGAATATATACAAATTCGCCTCGTCGTACTCCGACCCGCATGGTTTCCTGCTTGATCTATCTGACCTCTATACCTTCAAAAGAGATAGCAGGGTACCAGTATCTCTTGTTCCCATGGGCGACGGCAACTCTGCGCTGAGACTATTCTCAGGATACATGATCTCCGACATCGTGTATGCCAGTGCGGAGGCTGGAACAGCTCCGGGGCAGTTGTCAAGGAAAGACTATGAAGAATTCTTCGGAAAATTTTAGAAGAGCCCGGATGATGTTACAATGAATGCGATTCCTGAGATCACGAAACTCACCGCAATTGCGGCAAGCAGAAGACCCATTATCCGGGATATAATGAGGGACCCGGTCTTTCCAACCCTGTCAAAAATCTTCGTTGAGAATTTTAATATATAGTATGTAGCGACCATAACTATCACCACAGAAAGAAAAACACTTCCCTTTTCGGGTATGCTGACACTCAGGGAGTTAAAATAAATGATTGCGGTGGTTATTGTTCCAGGTCCGGCGAGAAGCGGGGTCCCAATGGGAACTATACCTATTGCTTCCTTTTCCTGTGATTCCTCTGTTTCGGCCTGTGTCAATTTTGTATTTGAGGTTTTGCCCTGCAGCATGTCGAATGCAACCTTGAAAAGCAGGATACCTCCTGCGATCTTGAAATCAGAGATATCTATTCCAAGCACGCTGAATATATAGACGCCAATGAGCATGAAACCAATGATCATTCCCGAAGCTACTAAGACACTTTTCCTTATGACTCCATCCTTTTCCTTTGTGCTGTAGTTCTGTGTAAGCGAGACAAGAGTTGGCACAGCTCCGATAGGATTGAGTATGGCAAAGAGTGCTATCGTAACAGTGGTGAAGAAGAGGATAATGGACATTTTTGTTGTTGATGTTTATTAAATATTAAACCTTCTGGATGTACCACCATTAACAAAGGCCAAAACGCTGGCTAGCTCCCATTCATACCGGTCTGGATACCTCGAATTATTTTGTATCTTTCCCGGGGATGTTGATTTCAATTCTGCTGTACGGCTGTTAATTTCATCGAAGACTGGGATCCTGACCTCAGCATGGTATATTCAGGAAATGTGACGTGCCAGGGAGGTAGATAACCTATCCTATGTTGTATACCATTGTCTTCAGGTTGGTGAATTCATCTATGCTGTAACTTATGCCTTCCCTGCCCAGTCCGCTCTTCTAA
>DAICSO010000049.1:0-9730 GCA_027368075.1 bacterium | reverse complement strand
TCCCTGGAATACCACTGAGGCCTCCATGTGCTTGAAAGCTTAAGGAAAGCTCCGATTGCGTCCGGCATATACATCATTGGAAGCCTTGTGTCCTTTTTCAGGAAACATGTGTAAGGCTTTCCTGTAACGGCGTGGTAAAAGACATCTACTGCGTAATCCGTGGTGCCTGCGGTAGGTGGTGTCTTATAGCTGATGAGTCCCGGGTACCTCAGTCCCCTGACATCAAGGGAATATTTTTCAAAATAATAATTTCCAAGTAGTTCCGCCCCGTATTTTGTAATCCCATACATGGTCCTCGGTTTTATAATTGTGAGAACAGGAACATTCTCCTTTGGCGTTTCCGGCCCGAATACTCCGATTGTGCTCGGGATCATTACCCTTTCAACCGAATTGATCCTTGAACTCTCAAGAACGTTGAAAGTTCCCTGCATGTTAACGGAGAAGGCAAGCGTTGGATTCTTTTCTCCATCGGCAGATAGTATTGCTGCCAGATGGAATATCGTGTCTATCCCATTCTCCCTAATGACTGCGTCCATGGCTGTTCTGTCGAGAACGTTCATGGGGACGAATCTAACACCTTCCGGAAGGGAACATTGCTTGATGTCGCTGGCAATTATCCTGTCGGATCCGTACCGAGATGAAAGTTCAGAGATCAGTTCACTGCCAACCTGGCCGCATGCACCGGTTACAAGGATATGCTTGAATACCATTAACATCCATCGTAAGGAAAATTAAAAATCTATGCGGCAATTTTAGGCAAAAATTATATGAAAAATAAGGCTACTATATCATGAACAAGACAGGTTGGGTAGCTGATGAGATATCGGAACTCAAGGCAAGCGGTCGATACGTTCCCATAAGAGTATTACAGAGCGCCCAGGGATCATGGGTAATGATAGATGGCGTCAGGAAACTGAACATGTGCTCCAACAATTATCTCGGCCTGGCCAATCATCCGGAAACAGTGAAAAGTGCAATGGATTCCCTTAGAAATTATGGAGTAGGCGCAGGTGCTGTAAGATCCATCGCCGGGACAGAGGAGGTGCACATTGCCCTGGAGAAGAAGATAGCAGCTTTCAAGCACATGGAGGCCTCAGTGGTATTCCAGGGAGGTTTGCTTGCAAACACCGGGACTATTCCTGTCCTTGTTGGAAAGGATGACATCGTCTTCAGCGAGGAACTTAACCATGCCAGCATAATAGACGGAGTGCGATTGAGCTCAGCCAAGCGGGTAATGTACAGGCACATGGACATGCAGGACCTCAGGAAACAGCTCAAGGAGCATCGCTCGGAGGGCAGGCGTGCGCTGATTATAACCGACGGGGTGTTCAGCATGGATGGGGATATAGCACCCCTGCCTGAGATTGTGGATCTTTCTGACGAATTCGACGCGATGTCATATGTAGACGATGCACATGGTGAAGGAGTTCTCGGAGATCATGGTAGGGGAATAGTGGATCACTTCAATCTATCCAAAAGAATAGATGTGGAGATGGGGACATTTTCCAAGGCGCTCGGAGCCGTTGGGGGCTTTTCAGCAGGTTCGTATAATCTGGCAGACCTGATCAAGCAGAGATCCAGGCCTTTCCTCTTCAGCAGCGCAATGAATCCCGCGGATGCCGCCGCAGTTCTTAGATCCATTGAAATTCTTGAACGCGACGATTCGCTCCTGAAGAAGCTATGGGAAAATGCAACGTATCTCAAGAAAGGACTCGGAAATCTTGGATTTAACACGGGAACAAGCAAAACGCCCATAACACCAGTAATAGTTGGTGATGAAAAGAAAACGCTGGAGCTCAGCAAGCAGTTGTTTGAGAATGAGAATGTCTTTGCATCCCCCATAGTTTTTCCAACTGTGCCGAAAGGAACAGCTAGAATCAGGCTTATGCCTTCCGCAGTGCATAGCGAAGATGACCTTAATGTCGCAATTGAGGCCTTCAGGAAAATTGGGAAACCCCTTGGCCTCATTGGGTGATTGCTCGCCAGAAGCTACTTCCAGTTCGTTCGTGCAGAGGAAAATAGGATTTCCGGTTTACACATTCCGCGATAGCCTGTTCGCATGTACCGTCATAGACAGGCCGAACAGGTTCGTGGTGAATGTATCGAGAGATGGAGAGACGCTGAAATGCCACCTGCACGATCCGGGAAGACTGAAGGAGCTGATATATGAAGGAGCCAGGGTTCTCGTGCGTCCAACTGAGGGTGAGAAAACAAAATTTTCCATAACAGCTGCAAGAGAAAACTCAAGATGGATAGTTACAGACACACGGATTCACTCAGACATTGCCTCTCTTTTCATCGACCAGAATGCAAAACGTGAGGTGGCTGTGGGAAAGAAGAGGATAGACTTTATGCACGGGAACCGCTACATAGAAGTGAAGGGGTGCACACTTGTGGAGGATGGCATAGCACGATTCCCCGATGCCCCAACCAAACGCGGAAAGGAACACCTGGACCTGCTTATACAGTTGGTGAATGGTAGGTACAAAGCCACTGTGATTGTGCTTGTTATGAGAGATGATGCATCGTGTTTCATGCCCAACGCTGATACGGATCCGGATTTCGCAAGGTCTTTCTCCCTTGCAATGGCAGCTGGAGTGGAGTTGAAAATACTGGAATTCTCGCTTGCCGGCAACTCTGTTGTGTACCGTGGAGAAATTGGGCTCTGTCCTGACCATGGAACTTTTATAAAATAGAGGGTGTTGGGAGTATATGGCTTCGTTAATCCTGTCAACTGTGTCAAAGATGGAGGATGCACAGAGAATTGCCGAAATATTGGTTACAGAAAGATTGGCTGCCTGTGTGAACATAATCGGATCAGTTAATTCTGTATACCGATGGAGAGACAAAATTGAGCGAAATCAGGAGATAATGCTGGTGATAAAGACATCAAGGGAGAGGTCTAAGAGTGCCATGTATCGCCTCACGGAGATCCATCCATATGAAGTTCCAGAGGCCATCGCTCTTGAAACTTCCGACGGAAGCTCAAAGTACCTGAAATGGATTGAAGACAGCACTGTTATGCGGTAATTTCATGAGCAGGAAAACCGTTGAAAAGAATATTCGTGAGATATACAGGAGGATAAGAGAACAAAGCCCCCCTCACCACTTTGAATTCAGTGACCCATTCTGGGTGCTCATCACCACGATGCTCTCGCACCGGACCAAGGATGAGGTAACTGATGCAGCTGCAAGATCGCTTTACAATAGATATGGAGATTCCAGAGGACTTTCCACGGCCAGGTATGAAGAAGTGAAAGACCTGATTTCCAGGGTTGGGTTCAGCACCGTAAAGGCAGGGAGGGTGGTTGAGGTTGCGCGGATTATTGAAGAGAAATATGGCGGCAACGTTCCAGGCGATATTGAAAAACTTACTGAACTGCCCGGAGTCGGCAGGAAAACCGCCAATGTTGTCCTTGCAGATTCTTTCGGGATTCCGGCAATAGCCGTTGATACGCACGTACAGAGAATTTCAACAAGGCTGGATATTACCCGATCCAACGATCCCGAGGACACTGAGCATATCCTCGAGAAAATTGTGCCAAGGGAACTATGGCTGGGCTTCAATCCGACCCTTGTTGAATTCGGGAAACATGTGTGCCGCCCCAAAGGACCCAGGTGTGACATTTGCAAAATCAGTGAATTCTGCGATTATTACTCAAAGCGGAAAAAATCATGAGTCAAATTACCCTTTCCCTATCCTTCTGAGTCCGATTTGAATTACTTTCTGGAGATATAAACCCGCAAGATTTTTAATATAGTTGTATATCTGCACACATCGACGCGGATTTTTATGAGCAGTGATGAAAACTTTGATGTTGTGGTGGCGGGAGCTGGTTTATCTGGTAATCTTGCGGCAACTATGGCCGCCAGGGCTGGCCTCAATGTGCTGATGGTTGACAGGAATTCACAGAATGAGGTGGGCAAGAAGACAGTCTGGGGGTGGACTTGCGGGGATGCCGTAGCAGGAAGCCACATTGATTTTATTACAAAGAAGACGGGTGTTTCATTTTCCAGACCGGAACTTGACAGAAGAGTGGATGGTGTTTATGCATTGTCCCCAGATCTTGAGACTAAATTCATGTTTGATGGTGTAGGCTATACTCTGGACCGGCCTGAATTCGAATCAAAACTGCTTGACATTTCGTTGAAGAGTGGTGTTCACTATATCCCGGAATTCGAGGTTGAGGCACCGATCATAGAGAACAATTATGTGAAGGGCATCAGGGGAAAGAACAAAGCAAAGGAGATCAAGACATTTACCGGCAAGGTTGTCATCGATTCACTGGGCATTTCTACTGTCATCAGGCGTAAACTGCCGGAGAACCCTTATGTCGACAGAACCGTGGACATAGACGATATCGAATCAACCGGGAGGTATATCTACGAATTTGAGCTTGATCACGAAGACCTGAGATATTATGATCCGGAGAATGCCCTTATCCACCTTAACAATGATCTTGCGCCAGGAGGATACGGATGGGTCTTCCCCAAGAGCGGAAAGCGTATCAATATCGGCCTCGGGGTGCAGAAACGCAGCCTCGATCTGAAGAACAAGAAGACAGGCAGGAACGACAACCTGCAGTCCCTTATAGATAAATACGTCAAGTGGTGCACAGTGTTCAAGGATCTCAAGGTCTTCAACAAGAATAATAACGGAAAGGGAAACTGGTCGGTTGCCGTCAGGAGGCAGATGGAATCCCTTGTGTTCAACGGTTACATGGGAACGGGGGACAGCATGGCGATGCCAAACCCCATAAGCGCCGGAGGAATCGGTCCTGCCCTCATATCAGGAGTGCTCGCTGGTGAAAATGCGGTAAGGGCGATCGAAAACAAAGACGTGAGCCTGAATGGACTGTGGCAGTATAACGTGGATTACAACGAGGCCTATGGCAAGAGAACAGCAGGAATGGAAATATTCAGGATATACCTGCAATCTCTTGACAATGACATCCTGAACTACGGAATGAAGACTTTCCTTACAAGAAAGGAGGCTTCTGACATAACATTGGGGCTTATACCTGAACTCAGCATGGCTTCAAAATTCATGATGGTCATGAAGGGAGCGAGAAACATAGGGGCATTCAGGAACCTGGTTTTTGCCGTTAAGAAAATGCAGAAGATGAACCAGATTTATGACAACTACCCAAAGAACCCGGCGGATTTCATGAAATGGAGACCACTTGTTACCGAGGAGATAGAGGAAGCAAAGAAACGCTTTCCACTTTCCTGAACTGACAGAACTCCATCGCAAGCTGGATTACGATTCCGGATCATAGTCTCGGAAGCCATGAGGATTACGTTTGGAAGGTGTGATTGTTGTATGACGTCATAGTGGTTGGTGGAGGACCATCTGGATGCGCTGCATCAAGGAGAAGTGCTGAACTTGGGCTCAGCACCTTGATGGTCGATGGCAAAATCGAGATAGGATCACCCCTGAGGGATTATGAGATTCTTTCCGGGAATGGTCTGGAGAGGATGGGCGTAGGGGTTCAGAAACACTGGATTAATCGACCGCTCCGCGAAATTCGTATATTTGTTGACGAAGCCAATGCATCAATCATTCTTGACGATATGGAATTTTACAGCGTCGAGATGGATAAGTTTGAGAAACATCTTGCTGCCCTATCATCTGAAGCGGGTGCCGACATACAAATTAAAACAGAAGCCATCTCTCCTGTGCTTGATTCGGATTCAATAACAGGTGTCAAGTTAAGGACCGGCCAAACAGTCAGGGATGAGAAATGCCGGGCTGTTATATTTGCTGGAGGGCTGGACTCCTCATTCATGAGAAATCTGCCTGAACTGGGGATTTCAAGAGGAGAACGTGTTGCAAAGAGTTTTCAGTACAGGGTTGTCGGGAATTTTGAAAACCGCAAAAGCATTGACATTTACCCGGGTGGAGATTTGCGTTCACTGTATGCCGTGATACCCAAGGAGGATAGTATAGCCAACATCATAGCACTTGGACTGGACAATGACTTCGATCCCGTACAATCTATTTCTGCCTTCATCAACAATACCCTGAAGATCGGTAGATGGGGCAGCCTGCAGGAAGTGTCCGCGGAAATAAACCGCATAAGTTATCCAGAGAAACTTGGGATGCCTGGCCTGCTGGTTGCCGGTGACTCCACTGGGATAAATGCTGACTGCTGTGCGATGGGCATAGAGAACGCGTATGTTTCGGGAATGCTTGCTGCAGAGACCTTAAACCAGATGCTTGTTTCAGGGACATTCGACCTTATCACGGAATATGAAAGAAAAATCAGAGAAGTGCCCAAGAACACACACAACCATGGGTTTATGGATAAGATCGCTGGAATGGACAGAGAAACTTTGAAAATCAGGCTGGAATCAGGATCCAACTTTCATTTTCGTGGCCATGGGAGTTTGCCTGACATCTTAGGAAGCATACTCTAGTTTGACTTCATAAGTTCTTCTTCCAGACCGAAGTTGCCGGCCTTCATCTGTGATCGAAGCATTTTCTTGAAACCCCTGTTTCCCTTCATCAGCTTCAGGTTGTTCTTCATCCCCTTGTATTCCTTGAGAAGATTCCTTACATCTGCCTCTGTTTTTCCAGATCCCCTGGCAACACGTGCTATCCGTTTGGAGTTTATTATCTCGGGGTCCTCCAGTTCACTGAATGTCATTGAATCCATTATGACCCTGTAATTGTAAAGCTTGTTTCCGGCGTTCTCCACATCCGCCTGGTTTATTTTTGGACCTCCGGGAAGCTTTGATAGTGGAAGTGAATCAACAAGTTTCTGCAATATTCCTGGCTGTGAGAATTTCTCCCAGACATCGTACATGTCCTTGAGGTTGAACTTCCCCGACATTAGCTTATTAACCGATTCTTCTGCTTCCTCCTCAGTAATGTTAGTCTCCTTGAACGCCTCCATCAGGCTTTCCAGGTCACCCAGACCCAGCAGTCTCGAGAGAAACTTCTTCGGATTGAAGACTTCAAAGTCATCCATATGTTCCCCAGTTCCGATAAAATAAACGGGAGTGTTTATCTCGGCTACGGCGCTCAGAACTCCTCCACCCTTTCCTGTTCCGTCCATCTTGGTTATTATAACCCCGCTTATTCCGACGGCTTCGTTAAGGGTCTTTGCCTGTGGTCCAGCCTGCTGTCCAATAGTAGCATCCATAACAAGAAGCACTTCATCCGGCTGTATGTGCTTCTTAAGGTCACTTACCTCCTGTATAAGCCCAGCATCCAGAGAATCCCTACCGCTGGTATCTATGATCCTGACTGCAGTATCAGAAAGAGATTTCAAGCCATTCCTAGTGGTTAAAAGTGCATCTTTTGACCCTTTTTCACCATAGAATTTCACGTTCAGTTGCTGTGCTATGTGCTGAAGCTGCTCATATGCGGCAGGCCTGTGTATGTCAGCCGCAATAAGCCCCGTATTGAGACCCTTCTTTGTGAAAAATTTGGCCAGTTTTCCTGCCGAGGTTGTTTTTCCCTGCCCATAGAGACCGACAAGCATTATGACCTGCGGTTTCAAGCTGATGCCTGATTCAGTTCCCAGAATCTTCAGGAGTTCGTCATATATGATTTTGACAACAAAGTCCTGCTGCGGCATTCCTGCAGGAGGCTTTTCTTCAAGCGCCCTCTGTCTTACTGTGTTTGTCAGGTTCAGTGCCAGCTTTACATTCACGTCCGCCTTAAGGAGTGCTCTCTGTATGTCCCTTGATACCTCATCAAGCAGCTCCCTGTCAACATAACCTGATCTTGAGATCTTTCTAATGGTGTCGCGCAGCGAACTAGCTAAATTGTCCAGAACCATGATTCCTTAAGATAAAATATGGTTATATAATCATATCGTGGAAGTCAGTATTCTCTCCACCTGTACCCACAGGACTGGCATGTGTAGAATTTTGTCTCGGGTTCGTCGGCTGACCGTGTCTGCTTGAGAAGATAGTATGCTCCCTGATGTTTGCATTTCGGACAAACTGCATCCGAATCAAGGGGTTCCGCGCTTTTTTCCTCCTTAATCATTATTGCTTCCTTGGAATTGCCGTGATTCAGAATCTGGGAATTCAGGCCGTCTTTCTTTGTTTTCTTGACTTCGTAGCCACAATTGTTGCAGATGTACTTATCTCTGGTAGGCGTCATCAATGAACCACATTTGCTACAGAACATAACTCTCATTATTGCGTAACTCTATTTAAAGTGATTTATTTTCATTGTTGCATTACCATCACTCTTATTATTTCGTCTTTATTAACATGGTTATGTATGACGAGGATAGAACGGAAGAGTTTCTCACAAAATACAGGAATGTCGCAGTCGTAGGAATATCGGATAAGCCGGAAAGACCGAGCTATGACGTCTCGAGTTACCTGGTCAGGAATGGCTACAATGTGATTCCAATCAACCCTTCCATAGAATCATGGAAAGGAATCAGGGCTTATCCAGATCTCTCCTCGGTCCCTCCTGGAACGAGGATTGAGATTGTGGATATATTCAGAAAGTCTGAACTGGTCCTGCCGGTAGTTGAAGAAGCCCTGAAACTTCATCCCGAAGTGATCTGGATGCAGGAAGGCGTCATAAACTTCGAAGCAGCTGAGCTTGCAAAGAAGAACAATGTGAAAGTTGTCATGGACAGATGCATGAAGAAGGAGCACATGAGGCTTATGCACCGTTGAACTTGCAGCAGATAGATTTTTATCAGCCACTTTTACTGATTATCCTGCCATGGGTGCCGCGGATGAAGGGCATGCCCGGCTTGAAAGCTGCCGGTCCTTTTGTGGTTGGTCCTATTGCCGTTGCCATGCAAAAGTCCAAATCATTCTTCTCTCCAGTTGAATTTCCAGATAGACATAACGAAGATCACCACAGCCACAACAAAGCTTACAGCAAGATCGAACCACGCCGCAGGATAGTTTGTGTATAATGTCACAGAGTTAAGCCCATCGATTATATAGTAGAGTGGAAGGAAGTGAGCAAGGGACTGTAACCATGCTGGCATTATGGATATGGGAAAGAATGTTCCCGCAAGAAACATCATGGGGAATGTTATTACATTCCCTATGACTGAAGACCCCTCTTCTGACCTTGCTATGGCTCCGGCCAGTATCCCCAGGGAGGTGAACATGAATACTCCTATCACTATGAAGGCAGCCATGAAAAGGTTGATCGCCATGCTGGCATTGAAAACGAACGTTCCGATGGCAACTATCTCTGCAGCGGAAAGGGCGGAAATAATCAGGTACCAGAGAAACTTAGAGACGAACCACTCGGATTTTGTTAGCGGAGTGAGGGAAAGCTGCCGGAATATTTTGTCGCGCTTATATGAATTTACGACGTAGGTCATTGAAAACATGGGAGAAATAAGTACGACGAAACCTATGAGGCCGGGCATGAGGTAATCCACGTATCCAGTGGTATGTGTTGTAAGCGACGTATTCACGGACAATGAAACGATTGTGCTTGTGTTTGAGAGCTTGTTATTCATTGCCTGAACAGCAAAACTGATAGCCTGCTGGGCTACTCCACTTGTCGACACTGCCGGGTTGTCATAATAAACAAGGGTAGCATTTCCATTTTCCGCAGAAACAGTGAAGTCGGCAGGGATGACGAGAGCATCCGAAATGGAATTTTCGGAAATATACGAGTGTATATTCACGTTGCTTGGAATCATATTTACGGTTCCGCGCTTTTTTCCTCCTTAATCATTATTGCTTCCTTGGAATTGCCGTGATTCAGAATCTGGGAATTCAGGCC
>DAICSO010000048.1:0-9795 GCA_027368075.1 bacterium | reverse complement strand
ATTCTACTTACTAACAAAGTAAAACCTGCGCGTCGAACTCGTAGGCATTGAGCAAAATACCATGAATCTGTCATAGCATCCATTGCCTTCAGGCATATAAGATCAGATTATCGACCCTGACTTCGATGTTAAATGTCCCCTGCACTCCGATTATAATTTATAATGTCATGGCATACAGTGTTCATAATGTATGAGCTTCTTGCGATAATTCTAAAGTTCATTACAATTGTATTCGGCGGAATACTCGCCGGGTTTATTGGCTCCCTTACCGGGCTTGGCGGCGGCACTGTTCTTGTCCCCCTCCTCAGCATATTTTACGGCGTTCCCATAGTATTCGCAACTGGGGCAAGCCTGATATCAACCATTGCGACATCGGCTGGATCCGCAAGCGCCTATACCAAGGAGAAGATCGCAAACATAAAGATCGGCGTAGGGTTGGAAGTAGCTACAACAATTGGAGCGGTTGTTGGATCACTGCTGACAGTGTACCTGGATCACCACGCCTTGACATGGCTCATTTATGTAATATTCGGGATTGTGCTGCTGGGATCCCTGGTTCCTGCGGTAAAGCGTGGGCAGAGCGAATTGCCACCTCACACAAGACCAGATTGGACAACACGTATTTTCGAGCTGTCCGGCAAATATCATGATGCAAGGCTGAAGAAGGACGTGAACTATAACGGAATAAGATGGTGGCTTGGGGAGATAATAATGTTCTTTGCGGGTACGGTATCCGGGCTTCTGGGTATTGGTAGCGGTGCTCTCAAGGTTCTGGGGATGGACTGGGCAATGAACCTGCCAATGAAAGTCACTACCACCACCAGCAATTTTATGATCGGCATAACAGCCGCCACCGGAAGTTCTATCTACTGGTATTCTGGCTATATCCAGATATTCATCGCTGCCGCCACGGCAATTGGCGTCGTGATCGGGGCCTATTTTGGAGCCAAGGCGCTGGTCAAGATTACCAACAAGGATATACGATGGATATTTCTGGCGATTCTCTCATTTCTTGGGGTGGAGATGATTATCCGTGGTTTTGTCACCGATAATATCTTTTTCTTGGTCCCGCTGATCCAGTTCTCAATTTCCATCGTGATCGCCGTGGTCTTCATAGGAGTGCTTTATTTGCACAATTTGAGGAGGGTGAGGTCCGTTGAAGCACTTTGACGTTTACAGGATTATCAGTGCTTCTTTGAGAACTGGTGTGATATTGAGCATGGCCTCCATTATCAGCGGCGTAGTTATAATCATGATCAGGGGAGGCGCAGATGGCTACACCCTGGCCCAGATCGCAAGCTATTCCAAGACCCAGACACTCTATTCATCCCTTATACCACTCAACAACCTGTTTACCGGCATGTATCAGCTGGATGGAGCCTTTTACGTCGCATTCGGTCTGTGGGTTCTCATATTCACACCTATCACAGTTGTTGTCATTGCCCTTATTTCATTTATAGAAACCAGGAACAGGCTGTACATCGCTCTTTCATCGTGCGTACTCTTTGTGCTCTTCTTTGCAATGCTTGTGGTACCGCACTTTCTATCCTGAAATGGTGTATTTCCAAGCTAGATAAGGTTTATAACTGTCAAGCAGATTTCCTGTGGGATCAAGTAAATGCTCAATTTCGAACGTGTCAAGCAGAGTCATGAAGATCCGGCAAAGAGGATCAAATCATTCGAAATTGAGCCAGTAAAGGAATACACTGACAACGAAGCGTACGCCGAAGCCAGCAGGTGCATAGGATGCAACATCTGCACACAGGCATGTCCAGCCAGCCTTGACATAGGCGGCTACATCAGAAGCACTGCGATAGGAGACCCGGCCCAGACTGTCAGGATAGTTTTTGAGACACTGCCTTTCCCTGCAATAATCGGCAGGGTGTGCACCCATCTCTGTGAGGATATCTGTGTCCTTTACGACGAAGGCGGCCCGATAGCAATAAGGCACATCAAAAGGTATGCCGCCGATAAGTTCAGCGATTACGGGAAAATAATCAGCGTGCCCAAGAAAAAGTTTGTAGACAAGAAAGTTGCCATAATCGGCGGCGGACCTGCTGGTCTGACTGCAGCATTCTATCTTTCAATCCAGGGCGTCAGGGTAGCCATATACGAGGCCCTGCCTGCACTGGGTGGTTTCATGAAAACCGGAATTCCGAGGTACAGGCTACCCCAGGACGTGCTTGACAAGGAGATTAATTTCATCCTTTCACAGGGCGTTGAAGTTCACCTCAGCACGGTCGTAGGAAAGGATATCAAATTTTCCGAGATAATGCAGAACAATGACGCCGTCTTCATGTCCATAGGCACGCACAAGCCACACATGACCGGAACTCCCGGATCAGATGCACCAAACGTTTATCACGCGATGAATTTCCTGCAAAGGGTTAGCCTCGGGGAAAACATTGACGTTGGCAACGATGTTGTCGTAATCGGGGGAGGATTCACGGCAAATGACTCATCAAGAACGGCTATGCGCCTTGGCGCCAAGAACGTTATAATCATGTATCGCAGGAGGGAGCAGGACAGGCCCGGCTATCCATCACTCAACGCGGAAGAGGAATTGGAAGAGTCCGTTGAAGAGTTTGTGAAATATGAATGGGAAGTCACTCCATTTGAATACGTTCAGGAAAACGGCAGGGTCGTAGCGGTGAAGTACTGGCAGAATGAAATGGTAGTGGAGAAGAGCGGAAGGGCCAAGCCTGTACCGATCAAGGACAAGGTGCATGAGATAAAGGCAGATACTGTCATAGAGGCGACCGGGCAGGAAACGGACTACTCATTCATAGATCCTGAGTATCTGAGGAGCCTCAGGTTGACGCCTCAAGGGCATGTGGTAGTTGACGATGTAGGAATGACATCCATACCCGGTCTGTTTTCAGGTGGCGATTCAACAAACATGAACAAGGACCTGATTTCCGCCGTCAGGGACGCGGACAAATCGGTCATGGGAATACTTGAGCACCTGAATCTCATGGATACAGTTTACGATGAGAAACTGCCAATTCTTGACAGGTGGAAAACATATTCCGCTTCCGCGGGAAGAAGAACCTAGTCCCTTGGAATCTTCTGGAACTCCATTGAATGCAGGCTTTCCATTTTAGAATATCCGTGCACGACCCTTTTCCACGTGAGTTTCAGTCCCATGTCCCGGAATTGCATCATCCTGTCGGTTATACCCTCATCGGTGCTAATTTCGTAATAATTTATCATGCCTCCATCATTCAGGGCTGCGTACGCATTATCAATGAAGTTGAATGCATCGTGAGGCAGGTTCATTATAATCCTGTCGAACTTGCCGTGTCTCGAGATCTCCGCTGAGGAATCCGCGCAGATGGCATCAATGGTACCGGCCAGCCTGTTGATCTTGATGTTCTCCCTGAGGATTTCTACGGCGTCGCAGTTGGAATCGATTGCAACCACGCGCACCATGGCATTCTTGGCAATTGATATGGAGAACGGACCAATGCCGGAGAACATGTCGCACACATATTCTCCATTCCTGATCCTGCTGGAAATCAGCAACCTTTCCGTTGCCAGGCGGGGCGAGAAATATGCCTTTCTGACATTTACCCTCAGCGTGATTCCATTCTCCCTGTACAGCGTTTCCGGCAAGTCCTCACCGGCGAGGAGCTCAAGCGTTCTTTTACGGTGATCGCCTTTGACTCCCATATCCAGGTACACAGTCCGGATACTTTTCCTTGTCTGCAATATTTCCTCAGCCTTCGACGAATAATCCTTCCCGTCAATATTCTTGATTATGGCAATGTGTCCAATAACATCAAAGGAACCGGGCTGAATCAGAGGCCTCAACTTTTCCTCATTGGGCTTTCCGGCCAGATCAATGATGGTGCCCGGAACTGATTCTGGAATGGTATCCGCCGATTTGACAGGTATGAAGACCCTTTCCCCAGAGTTGTATATTTTGTGTGAATTATCTATGATTCCCATCCTTTTCAGGATGGATATGGAGTCCTGCGCATCCTCCCTGTTCACGGAAACGTGAATTGTCATCTGTATCTTCCCTTAATCCGCTTGGCATGATCCACTGTCTCGTTCGCGAGCTTGGACGAAAATCCGAATATCCTGGAGATATCCGAGGGTTGCGCGGAAGCAACCTGATCCAGAGTCCTGTAACCCGCCCTGTGCAGCCTCCTTGCCCTGACCCTTCCTATGTTCGGTATGGTGATTAGGGAAAGGACATCTTCCTTAATTCCTTCCTTGATCCTTATATTCAGGCGTTCCAGGTCTCCCCTGATCTCCGGCTTGAACAATTCCGCCAGCCTGGAGAGTGAATATGAAATCCAGTCAGCCGAGGCTATCTTGCTCTGCACGTCCCCAGGACCTATATTGAACTTCTCTGTTATGTCGATGATTGGGACCTCGTCTATCCAGTTCCTCAGTACTATTGCAGTCTTTGCAGCCGAATAATTGTCATCGTCATCATCGAATACCTCAATTTCTTCAAGAAAATCACTTATGTAAGGCATGTCCCCTGTTCTGGCCGAAAAATTGATCATGTCCGGGGTCCTGCATATATAGAAGAGGGCCAGATCAATGGAATGGGGCTTTTCAAAGTATTCCCTGAGTATCAGCGCGGTTTTTGGCTCTATGTAAAGATCGCTGACAGTCTTTCCGAATGTGGTCGCCTCGTAGTTTCCCATCCTCTCCCTGACAAAGTCCTCTGATACAAGGAAGCCCAGGGTTCTCTCGAGATCAGCATATATATCAGAGATAACGTTCTGCTGCCCGAAGAATGTCGATCCAAAGAATTTCTTCACCTCTTCGAGGTTTTTCGCAATTCCCGTGGAAACCAGTGCAAGAACGTTCATCTGCAGTGCTCGTCTTCCTCCGAAAATGGAGATAATGGGTTCAGATTCTCCCGACAGGTATTCATGTGCCTTCTCTACGGCGCTATCTGTTGAAGCGTAGATCAGCGCTCTGCCCTCCGTGTCGTATCCGGGCCTGCCTGCCCTTCCAAGCATCTGGAGTATCTCTATTTTCTTCACATACTGGCTGTAACCATCCATGAACCTGCTCATGTCCCTGACCACTACGGTGCGAGCAGGAAGGTTCACTCCTGCAGCCAGGGTTGGCGTTGCCACCAGTACCTTTATGTAACGTTCCCTGAAAAGTCTCTCTATGGTATCCTTCTCCTTCATGGAAAGTCCGGCATGGTGAAACGAGACGCCTTTTCTCAATAGGGATTTGAGCATCTCCTGGTATCTGTCAGCATCATCCCCCAGATCGATGAGGCTCTCCTCCAGAAAGACATATTTCCCCGTGATCGGGACTATCTGCTTTGCAAGCGCTTCTGCCCTGTTGCGGGAATTGACAAATACGAGAACCTGCCCTCCGCCTTCGATATCCGCGCTTATTATGTCATCCAGGTAGTTCTTTCCGCTCACATTTTCAAGTTTCCCGTCCGTATATTCTATCTCATTTCCATTGATCACTCCATACCTCAGCGGAACCGGCCTGAAATTGCTGCTGATCAATTTGCTCCTGAGCCATCTGGCCATGTCCTCTCCGTTGGAAATTGTGGCGGATAGCGATATAATGGTGAGGTCAGGGTTGAGGTACATGCAGGCGGAGAGTACCATCTCAAGTTTTGGACCACGGTCCGGATCACCTATGAGGTGAGCCTCGTCAGCTATGATAAGCCCAATATCGTACAGGATTGAGGGGTCGTGCCTTATCATGGAATCCGCTTTCTCTGAGGTGCAGACCACAACATCATAATCTTTTATGAAGGACGGCGATGAATCCACATCTCCGACGGCTATTGTGACCCTCATCCCAAGCTTCCGGAGTTTCTTCAGGTCATCAAACTTTTCAGATGCAAGGGATTTGAGGGGAACGATATAAAGGGACTTCAGCCCCATTTTCTGCTTTTCCATGATTGCCGCATATGCGATCAGGGTCTTTCCCGATGCAGTTGGAACAGTCACCAGGACATTAGTGCCGGCACGAATTGTCTCTATGGCTTCCTGTTGGTGCGGATACAGATCATGATCGCCGCCAGCGATCTCAATGAATTCCACAGGGTAACCAAGTTCGCTTACTTTCATCTGCCAATGGAGATTGCTGCACACCTAAAATACCATTTCCCTTCTTCTGACATGTGTGCATTGGGACGTCTTGCAATAATTTTTAACCGTCTTGCCATAAACGGTACTGTGACGTCAAGGCCATACATAGTAATCAACGTTGCCCAGAGCCTCAACGGCATGATTGCCGGAAATGGCGGCAGAAGGGTATCGATCTCATGCGATGAAGACATGAAGCGCGTTGATGGCATCAGGAGTTCCGTTGATGCCATAATGGTGGGGGCCAATACCGTAATAAACGACAATCCTTCCCTGACCATCAGGGGGAAAAACGGAGCCAACCCGAAGAGGATCGTGCTGGACAACAAGCTCAGGGTTCCAGAAACCGCGAATATATTCGACGGTACGGCTGACACCCTGATTTTCACGTCACAGAGAGGCAGGAACTTGCCAAATGCCAGGATGATAGTGCATGACGAGGCAGACCTGAGCGTGGATAAAATCATGGACCACCTGCATGGCCTCGGCTTCAGGCGCATCCTGGTGGAGGGAGGGAGAACAGTGATAAACGAGCTTTTATCGGAAGGCCTGTGTGATGAATTCTTCATCTATGTGGGGAACATACTCATACGTGATGGACTGCCCCTCTTCCAGCCTCAAAGGGACATAAGGGATATAGTTATTGGGAAAACTATTATTGGGAATGGCGTGCTTTACACACTGGACTGTAAGAAGCTGAAGGGTGAATAAAGTGGAAGAAAAGGGATTTTTAAGGCTGCAATGGGCAAGGGAACACATGGATGTCATCTCGCAGATACGTCCCAGGTTCATGAAGGAAAAACCGTTCAAGGGGATCAAGGTGGCGATGGCACTGCACGTGGAGGCAAAGACAGGGATATTCGCCCTTCTGCTTAAGGAAGGTGGAGCAACCGTAAACATGGCATCCTGCAACCCTCTCAGTTCAGATGATAGCGTAGTCGCTTCACTTAAAAGCGACTATTCAATGAAGGTTTTTGCAAAGAAAGGTGAAGACGAGAAGGAATATTACGAGAATCTCAACAAGGCACTCGACATTGGACCCGACATAATCGTGGATGATGGGGGGGATCTTGTAAAGCTCGTGCACGGGGACCGCAAGGAATTGCTCCCGAACGTGATCGGCGGGAACGAGGAGACAACGACCGGAGTGGTAAGGCTCAAGGCAATGGAAAAGGACGGGGCATTGAAATTCCCCATGTTCGACGTTAACGACGCACAGATGAAGCACCTCTTTGACAACAGGTACGGAACCGGCCAGAGCACTCTTGACGGAATCATGAATGCAACCAACATCCTGATAGCAGGCAAGAAGGTTGTAGTGGCCGGGTACGGATACTGCGGGAAGGGAATAGCACTCAGGATGAAGGGCATGGGAGCAAGGGTTAGCATTACGGAGATTGACCCAGTCAAGGCAAACGAAGCGCTGATGGAAGGCTTCAGCGTCGAAAGGATGGAGGATGCAATAAAGTCGGCTGACATGGTGGTGACAGCCACCGGAATGAAAGATGTCGTGACATACGATCATATGCTGAACGCAAAGAAGGACATAATACTGGCAAACTCCGGGCACTTCAACAACGAGATTGCAGTATCAGAACTTGAGAAGAGAAACATGGGCATTGTTCCCGTAAGGGAGAGCGTCAAGAAGTTCAGGCTGGAAAACGGCAACACCGTGAATCTCATCGCGGATGGCAGGCTTGTAAACCTCGCATCCGGGCAGGGGCACCCGGTTGAAATCATGGATCTTAGCTTTGCACTGCAGGCACTGGTTGCGGAATATCTTGTCTCCAATAGTTCCACTCTTGAGAAAAAGGTTTATTCGGTTCCGGAGAGCATAGACAGGTATGTCGCAGAGATCAGGCTACAGGCTCTTGGAATAACACTCGACCAGTTGACCCCACAGCAGGAGAAATACGCCAACTCATGGGAAGAAGGGACGTAGTTCTTCCCTCAGTTATTCATTTTCCAGTTGATTATATATATTAGTAAGAATTGGGTATCATGGGATTTCTGGATTATTTCAGGCAGCCTGATATGCTGGTTAATCTTTCGCCGGACGATTTTGAGAGAAAGATGAGGGAAGAGGGGATAAAGCCAATAGATGTGCGAACACAGATGGAATACAGGCATGGACACATTGAAGGAGTGGAACTGCACCCTCTCGCTTCAATGAAGGAACTTGCACCCAGGCTGGATAAGAATTCACACTACCTCCTGGTATGTGCAACCGGTCACCGCAGCAGGGCAGCTTCAGCCATACTGATCAGGAATGGGGTAACAAAAGTAAGCCACCTTGAGGGTGGTATGCGTGCCTGGCGCAGTTCGAGCAAGCCTGTAGTCAGCGAAAAGTGACTCGATCCGTAGAAAGCTGACAGTCCGCAGCAATTATTAATGTTTCACACATTAAAGGAACATGAAAAAGATAATGCTGATCGTTCTGGATGGACTCGGGGACAGGCCCAACGATGTCCTTGGAAACATGACCGCACTGCAGGCAGCTTTCAGGCCAAATCTTAATTTTATTTCAAGGAATGGGTTAAACGGGCTGATGCATCCTGTATCCCCAGGAATAAGGGCGGGGTCGGATACATCGCACCTCTCGCTAATCGGTTACGATCCTGAAAAGGTATACACCGGAAGGGGGCCATTTGAGGCCATGGGCCTTGGAATGGAAGTCAAGGCGGGTGATATCGCGTTCAGGGCAAATTTTGCGTCCCGCGATGATTCCATGAGAATTCTTGACAGAAGGGCAGGAAGGATAACTTCAGGCACTGCAGAACTGGCCAGGGCTCTCAACATGGAAATCGGAGGGGTTGAGTTCCGGGTAAAGGAGGGCGTGGAACACAGGGCCGCTATGGTAATGCACGGACCGGGGCTCTCCCCCAATGTCACCGATTCAGATCCGCATGATGTCGGAAAGAAGGTTTCAAGCGTCAGCGCCACGAAACCTGACGGAGAGATCACCGCATCATTGATTAACAAATTTCTTGTGGAATCCAGGAAGATACTGGATGAAAACGATGTGAATCACGATCGCATCCGGGAGGGCATGCCACCAGCAAATGAGTTGCTTCTCAGGGGTGCTGGCATTGCTCCGAAACTGGAACCCTTCAGTGAGCTGTACCACATGAATGGTGCGTGTGTAGTCGGCATACCGATGATCTCCGGGATATGCAGCCTTGCCGGGATCACTCCTCTTAGCGTTGCTGGAGTTACGGGAAGGGTCGATACGGATTACAGGGGGAAGATCAGGGGCGCCATGGAGGCGCTAAAGAAATATGATTATGTGCTTGTGAATGTAAAGGCACCGGATATCGCCGGTCATGACGGTGACCCTATTCTTAAGAGGGATGTCATTGAGAAAATTGATGACGCTGTCGGACAGTTAATTCCCCTGGCTGAAGATACTGTGATATGCATAACGGGCGACCACAGTACGCCCTGCTCCATGAAGGATCACTCAGGGGATCCCGTGCCCATAGTGTTTTACTCAAATGGCATTATAAGGGACAGGATCACGCAATTCGACGAAATCAGTGCACAGCAATCCGCGCTAAGGTTGAAGAGCGGCGACGTTATGCAGTACCTGCTGCAGCTATCCGAGAGATCTGAAAAGTACGGAGCCTGAGGTGACCTCCTCTCCCAGCTTTCGCAGGGAGCTTCCCACTTCAAAGGTTACTGGCGGAATCTCCATGGGCTTGAATTC
>DAICSO010000047.1:0-10365 GCA_027368075.1 bacterium | reverse complement strand
GGTTGTCTTTACAAGTATATGGTCTATTAGCACGCTTGAATAAGGTATTGTGAACCTCTCAAGCGCGCTGTTGGTAAGGTCCCTTTCATGCCACGTAACTGCAGCTTCGTATTCCGGGGACACCAGCGATCTTATGAACCTCGCCAGGCTGCAAACGTTTTCAGATTCTATTGGGTTCCTCTTGCTCGGCATTGAACTCGATCCCACCTGACTATTCGTGTTGAAATATTCCGAAACCTCGTCTATTTCAGTTCTCTGAAGGTTCCTGACCTCTGTTGTGAACTTTTCAAGGGAGGTGGCGATGTTAGAGATCAGCTGCAGGTACTCTATATATCTGTCCCTGTCCACAACCTGCGTTGCCCCATCTTCCGCGCCAATCCCGAGGAATTCCATCACGGATTCCTGCACCTGAAGCGCTTTTTCTCCCAGCGCCGCTCCGGTGCCAACCGGTCCAAGAATCTTGCCCACGAGGACACGCTTCCTGGTCTCAATTGCTCTTTCTATGTGGCGACCAACTTCGTTCAGGTACACAGACATCTTCAAACCAAAAGTTATGGGGCTTGCCTGCTGACCGTGGGTTCTCCCCACCATGACTGTGTCCCTGTGCCTGATCACCAGTTCCATTAAGGCAGCCTGCAGCGCGGTCAGGTCAGAAAGCAGATAGGAGTAGAAATCCTTCAGCTGCAACGCCGTTGCAGTATCAAGTATGTCATTTGATGTTACGCCATAGTGAACATAAGATCCCCCCGTGCTGCATTGTTCGGTAAGTGCACGTATCATAGCCATCACATCGTGTTTCGTTTCTTTCTCAATTTCATTAACCCTGTTGTTCTTCACCCTGCCGCTTGAAACAGCGTCAGAGATATCCATGTAAGCTTTTTCCGGAATAAGCCCGTTCTTCCACTCTCCGTAGGCAAGTGCACTTTCAACACGGAGCATATAGCGCAATCTGGACTCATCCGTGAATATGGACTTTATTTCATTCCTTCCGTAACGGTATTCTATTGGAGAAACAGGCATGTATGATTATTGCTGTGTCAGCTTAAATATTTTTCATTGGTCAGAGAAAGTGTGTCAATATCGAAATGTGAAATGATGAGATTGCCAGTCGCAATTTCTTCAGGGATTTAGGATATAACAGGAAATTTCCATCGCATGGGTCCAGAACAGGCACACATCGGGTGTCCACCTCAAATAGCTCAGGGGGGAAACAAATTGCAGTCGTGAAAAATTCATCGTGTGTGTTCACAATAGATGGTTCGGGTGAAGAACGGCAGTCATGCCGGCAAGCAAAACATTATAATCTTGCCAGCACATCATTCACCTGATAACAATGGAAATTGAAGATGTTGACGAGGTGTTTGATTCACAGCTATTCATGAAGGGAGTTTTCAATGACAGTGCAAGCGAACTCAGCAGGAAATATGGACTGAGTCTTGTAGTGGTTCCATTCGCCACACCGGAGAACAAGATAACTATTAAGGTATTTATGCCTGAGCAGAGGATCCCAAAGGAGAACCACGACCAGGTCATCGCTGCTCTGAAGGCCAGTGGGGCAGAGTTGAATAATGAAACATGGGAAATATCGGACGTCAAGAACCTGGACCTGCTCTCACAGTATGCCTCGCTTCTTAAGGAGGTGGAGAGCATAGTCTTTGATCCCGGCTTGATCGAGAATGGCGTTTACGTCCAGCCGTTCAGATTCATAAGCTCACAGAGGAAAATGATCTCTGACATCCTGCTGTCAAAGGCAGATTCAGGCCATTCAAATATAGATCTTTATGCCGAATATCTTGGAAAATCCAATGGGTTTCTCTCAATGCTTCGCGTACTTCATCTCAGGCAGAGCGTATATGAGATCGTGGTAGAAGTCCAGCACGCAGAATCCATGGGTGGTATCCTTGCCTACAGTGATCATTCGACCAACTGGAAACGCGAGTCTAAACTCCCACATGTTAACAATCTGGAGGATTACGTTTATGCAATATACAGCGGGAGCAAGACGCCTGAAATCATCACCGATACAACTTTCATAGGCACTGCGGAAAGCAAGTATATATCCACGATGAAAAATTACAAGATTTACCGTGCGTTCTTCGGTGACAAGCTGTCCAGTTACATCAGCCAGCTTATGATCGACGAACACCTTTTCTATTTGAGAAGATGGTCTGAATGGTCAGCGGGGGTACTGAACATACATTTCTTCGCAGGAGAACTTTTCGTGATGCGGCTTACAAAAATAATGCGTGAAGTGAGGGAAAAATTCCCGCATATCGATTTTGCCGTCAAAGAGGTAAAAATGGTTTACAATCCCTCTTAAATCGGATTATCTTGTCATCCAACCATTTTGTTTCCATATCGTAAGCAGCCCATAGATAGTTGTAGTGAGCATCACTGCCATTGCTATAGATCCGTACGCCAGAGTCTTAAGTCTCTCCCTGTTGATCCGGAACGCAATAGCAAGTGTAAATACAGCGGTGGAAACGTAGTTAACCACCGTTAGGAGTAGCCGGAGGAAAAAGACAGCCCGCACATCGGTCATCCTTGACAGAAGCGCAGTAAGAGATGGTACATATGTCAAATGGCGAACCAGGAAGTGATAATCTATATGAACGAACAGGTATACCTGAACAGAGCCTATTCCAAGGAATATGATTGGAAGCATGTATGTGTACAAGAGGTCGAAGGTATAGAACTTCCCAGCCTTCTTTGCGGTCCCGTTGAACAGTTCCCTGAAGAAATTAACCCAGTTTGACCTGGCCCACCTTATGTTCTGCCTGACAAGCTTTCCCACGGTTTTCGGTGCCGTTACCTCAACTGCCACGTCAAAATCCTTGATTGCCTTGTAATTAGATCTTATTATGAAGCCGGTCAGCTGCCTGTCGTCTCCCAACTGGCTTTTTTTACCGAAAACACGATGGTCTGTATACTCACGGGACAGGATGAAGGGCTTAACCAGGGAGGTCCTGTACATGACGCAGGCCCCATCCAGGAGCATTACGCTGCCATGGGAGGAGAGGGCCCTGAACAGCACTTCCCGGGAGCGTTCAACGAATTCCGCGCTGTAGGAAATCCAGTTGTTATCCCTGCTGACTGATAAGTTAGCCCCAATCCCACCGACGTCCGGGTCAAATTTAGACAGCATGCTGCTGACAGTATTTGCCGGTATCACGGTATCACTGTCTATGAGCAATACAAAATCAGTTGCTATTTCTCTCAAGCCTTCCGAAACAGCTTTCCTTTTCCCTCCATGTTTGGGGAGGTATACGAAATTTCCTCCATTATCTTCAGTAATCTTTCTATAAGGGTCAAAAGAGGAGTCCCCGACCACCACGAATTTTATCCCCTGTTTCTTTACCGCGGATATGACTCTGGCAAATATCTCAGGATCCTCATTGTACACGGGAATGAGGGCAGTTACGCTATCCGGGTTGACAGGATTTGTTCCTTTGGGCTGCCTGTAATTTATCGAATGATAACTATTAACAAGATAATATATAATGGAAATTACGGCAAGACCGATAAATGCCATATTGACGTAGAAAAGGATCACGGCCAATCATCACAATAGGTTATAAATATTTTTATAGCAAAAAAATGTGGGGATCGTATAATACCCTCACTGAGACGAGGAGAGCATTTCCCTTAGGACTTTCTTATCGACTTTCCCCGTGCTTGTTTTCGCAAATTCCTTTATAAAAATATATTCATCAGGGATCCAGAACTTGGCTATCTTGCCGGAATCAACAAGCATCTCGAGGTGCCTGTTGATATCGCTTCCCTTAAGATCAGGTTCCGAGGAAACGTATGCAACCGGTCTTTCTCCCCACTTGGGATGTGCCTTTCCAATTACAGCAACTTCCCTTACACCCTTGCATGTGCTTATGGCATCCTCTATGATCAGAGTGGGTATAAATTCCCCTCCCGATTTCACGGCATCCTTTTCCCTGTCCACAACGCTGAGATATCCTCTCTGGTCAAGGGTTCCAAGATCTCCGGTATGCATCCATCCGTCCTTCCAGAGTTTTTTTGTGTTCTCCTCATCCTTCACGTATCCATTGGTAAGCCAAGGTGCCCTGGCGACAATCTCCCCGATGGTCTTTCCATCCTTGGGCACGCTCTTTCCGGCTTTATCAACTATTTTCAGGTTTACCATGCCGATTGGAACTCCAGCCTTAAGCCTGTAATCAAATTGTTCCGCTTCCGGCAGCTTCTGAATCTCAGAGGTGAACGTAGATATGGTAAGTATGGGGCAGGTCTCGGACATTCCATATCCTGTGGTTGTCTGTATGCCGAGTTGCCGGGCTTTCTCAGCCAACCCTCTTGGAAGTGCGGAGCCGCCTATTACGACCCTAAGATTCGCTCCCTCCAGGTAGTTCCTGGCTTCTGGATGTGATACCAGCATATAGAGAATGGTTGGCACCATCAAGGAGACTGTGACTCCCTGTGACTTTATTGTCCTCAGTATTTCCAGTACATCGTATTTTCCAGGAAGAACGTATTTCATGCCCTTCAGGAGTGCTATATACGGTACCCCCCACGAGTGGACATGAAACATTGGAACCAGAGGCATCATAACATCAGTGCTTCCAAGGTTAACTGGCTGGTTTGACAGTGAAGCAGCAGCGCCTAGCGTATGAAGAATCAACTGTCTTTGCGTGAAAGATACGCCCTTGGGAAGGCCGGTCGTGCCCGATGTATAGAAAGTGGTAGCCACGTCGTTTTCGTTTGCAGGTGGAAGCTGTGCATCATGCTTCCCATTGACGAGGTCATCATAATTGTATGCATTGGGAAGAATTGTCTTGAATGTCCCTGATTCGGAATAAATGACCCACTTTTCGACAAAATCAAAGGCTTCGGCAGCTCTTTCCAGTATGGGGAGGAACTCGTCTCTCACAAAAACCACCTTGTCTTCAGCGTGCTGCATTGTATAGAATATGAGTTCTGGCGTATACCTTATATTCACGGTATGCAATGTTGCCCCAGACATTGGCACAGCGTAATAGGCTTCCATAAACCTATTTGTATCCCAGTCTATGAAACCAATCTTGTCGCCTTTCCTTACGCCAAGCTCCACGAGTGCCCTTGCCAGTGAGTCTACCCTTTCATGGAATTTTGTATAGGTGTAATTTTCCTTGCCCTTGTATGATATCACCTGATTCGGGCTGTTGTCAGCAGCAGTCTCAAGCAGATTACCAATCGTCAGGCTAAATTCATTCCCATCCATTAGAACCAAAATTATAACCGTCGGAAATTGAAATACTTTTCCTATTTCATTGGGATCAGGTGCCAATAATACTTACTACATAAGACTGGAACTGGATTGATGTGACAGAAACCTTATTTGCAAAGATATCGATCGAACCGCTTCCAACACTCACCGTGAAATTCCCGTGCTTCCACGAAGTCCCAGCTGGATGGGGGTTGAAGGCTGAAGCGCTGCCGTTAAGTGAGCTATACAGAGAATAATTCCACTGGGAAAAATAGGGCGTTCGGACATAGTAATGGTAATCGGACACGTTTATGCTGTCTACGACTGAAAGATTTCCCCCAATGAGGTACTGATGGCCAACGCTGTAGGAAAACGCACTGTAATTCGATACAGCCATTGTAACTACCACAGACCCGACCTGTGAGAGCGTAACAGGATAACCGGCAACAGATATGGCCGAGGTTTTCAGCGCAAGCTGACTTGTGTTATTGCTGATGAAGACCGGCATTGGTCCATATGAGGCAGACTGTCCCGGCAGTCCGTAGCTCGTGACCAGGTCGCCGTCCTGGATCATGAAGGACTCCGGCGAAACGAAGTTTGTCAGTCCAAACTCCATCAGATATCCCTTTCCCGTGAGGTCAACATGTTTGTTCATGCTTTTGTGAGTATTATTGGTAATTGTGTAATTAAGGGAAAGGTTGAAGCTCAGGCTGAAATTGAAAACAGAAGAGGTTGGATCGGAAGAAATCTGGGTTGATGTCGAAGGCTGGAATGGGGGAACTCCCGCAATTCCCAGAGGAATATCCTGAACTATGGTGCTTCCATTCTGTACCGTGTCGCTGGATAGCTTGGCTGCGAGTTCAGAAAAGGCCGTTAAAGCCGAATTCTGGTAAGCTTGTTCATTTGCGGTTCCGGTGGTGGGAACATACCAGGCGACAAAAGCAGTAAAAACGCTGACAACAATAGCAAAAACAAGTATAGTGCCAATTATTTCTGCCACTGCCCTGTCTTCTCTCGTATTTCGCATTATGCCGGTGAATCGCTTCATGTTACGTGATTATGCAAATGCACAGGGTCGATAAACTTTTGTCTCCTCAACATGAAAATGAAAAATTAATAGAGTAAGAAAGCTTAACTTGATCCGTGGTTCATTCTCAGGATACATACTCCGAAATCAACACTGATGAATCCGATACGTCGCTTACATCGGACGAAGAGCTAATGCAGATCATTGAAAAGAGGAGTCCTAAGATCAAGATATTTGGGACGGGTGGAGCAGGTTCAAACACAATTACCAGACTTGCCCGAGAGAAAATTCCAGGCGTTGAACTCATTGCCTGCAATACTGACGCACAGCACCTGCTACGGACCAAGGCAAATGGTAAAGTTCTCCTTGGGGAAAACCTTACTCGGGGACTTGGGAGCGGAGCTAACCCCCTTGTAGGAGAGGAAGCCTCCAAGGAATCGGAGGGGGAGATTATCCGTCGCCTGAAGGGCTCTGACCTCGTGTTTATAACCGCTGGATTGGGGGGTGGGACAGGAACCGGTTCAGCGCCTCACATCGCAAAGATTGCCAAGAGCCTCGGAGCAGTCTCAATATCCATAGTGACGCTTCCCTTCAGGTCAGAGGGGAGCGGCAGAATGCAAAATGCCAGGTGGGGTCTCAGAAAGGTTATCAATTATTCCGACACTACCATAGTTATTCCCAATGACAAGCTTCTCGAGCTTGTACCCAAGCTCTCTCTACAGAAAGCATTCAGGTACGCTGATGAAATAATTGTGCGTGCCATAAAAGGCATTGCGGAATTGATCACCAAACCCGGTCTCATCAACCTGGATTTCAATGACCTGAAATCAATCCTGAAGAATTCTGGAATGGCGATGATTGGTATAGGGATTGGAAACGGCGATCCAGGTGCGAGAGTGAGGAGTGCCATCCAGAACGCACTTGATTTTCCCTTCATAAAGGCGGACCTTTCCACAACTTCAGGGGTTATTATAAACATAACCGGCGGCAAGGACCTGCAGATACAGGAGGCAAGCATAGCATCAGAGATGATCAAGGCCGTTTCGAATAAGTCGACAAAGATCATCCTGGGCATAAATATAGATCCTTCGCTTGAATCAAAGGTGCAGGTCATGCTTGTAGTGACCGGGGTGTCTTCTGAAGTTATAAACGAGTTACTTGGTGGAAGTGGAAAAGATGGGGACAGCGGTATAGATATAGTCAGGTAGCCTCATAGCAAGAAAAATTGCTCAGGCGATTGTTTGTCATGGCTTCATTGAAAAAACTTTTTTAACCGAGCTTTGAATACGAGTATGCAGATGTATAGTTTTTCAATTCTACTATTATACAAAAGGGGCAAAAGTTATGGATTATAGTAATGTGGATCTCAAGAAAATCGCGAACAAGATAAGGCACGATATCATTGAAATGGTTTATGGCGCCAACAGCGGCCATCCGGGAGGATCGTTGAGCATAACTGATATCCTGACTGTACTGTATTTCAAGGAGATGAACATTGACCCAGAAGAACCAGATGATCCCGGAAGAGACAGACTGGTCATGAGCAAGGGGCACGCTTCTCCTGGACTTTACGCAACGCTTGCGGAACGTGGTTTTTTCCCGACTTCACTTCTTTCCGGATTTCGGAGGCTCAGTTCCAAACTGGAGGGGCACGTCCATCGTGGCGTTCCCGGTGTGGAAACATCAACTGGATCCCTTGGACAGGGTCTCGGCATCGGTGTCGGCATGGCTCTCGCCGGTAAGCTGGATCACAGAGACTATCATGTCTATGTTATCCTGGGGGATGGCGAGATCGAAGAGGGAAATGTATGGGAATCAATGATGGCAGGCTCAAAATACAGACTCAGCCATCTCATAGCTATACTGGACAGGAACCGGGTGCAACTGGATGGGTTCACTGACGAAATCATGCCCATGGGAAACATAAGGGCGAAGGCTGAAAGCTTTGGATGGAATGTGATAGAGATTAACGGTCATAATTATGATGAGATAGTTTCTGCAATCGAAAGGGCAAAATCGTTTACGGCTGGTCCGACCTTCATCATTGCCAACACTGTGAAGGGAAAGGGAGTCAGCTACATGGAGAACACTGCGAAATACCACGGTTCCCCACCAGCTTCCAGGGAAGAATATGAGAAGGCTATTTCGGAACTTGATATGGAGTTGATCCAATGACAGCTGAAAGCCTGAGGGATGCTTACGGTAACACTCTTGTGGACATAGGGATAGCCCACGATGATCTGGTTGTTCTCGACGCTGACCTTTCGTCTTCCACAAGGACATCTGTATTTGGAAAAGCATTTCCTGACAGATTCTTCAACATGGGAATTTCAGAGCAGTCAATGGTCACGACGGCAGCTGGCCTCGCCCTATCAGGTAAAAAAGTATTTGCATCGACATTTGCTGTATTCCTCACTCGTACTTACGAACAGTTGAGGCAGTCAGTATGCTATAACAACCTGGACGTCAAGTTCGTTGTTACCCATGCCGGGCTGACTGTTGGAGAAGATGGCGCTACTCACCAGATAGTGGAGGACGTGGGTATCATGTCGGGTCTCCCTAACATGCATGTTGTTGTGCCGGGGGATTCCATAGAAACTGCAAGTGTAATACATTACCTGTATGAGAAGACAAAGACTCCGTTTTATGTTCGGCTATCAAGGGAGAAATTTGAGGTTGTCAATGACCGGGGCTATGAATTCAGGCTCGGAAAGGGAGTCACATTGAAGGATGGAAGCGACATAACGATTCTTGCTTATGGCGCCATGATAAATTTTTCATTGAGGGCCGCCGACATACTCAAGGCAAAGGGCATAGATGCTCGAGTGATAAATATATCCTCAATAAAGCCAATAGACCGGGATATAATAATCAAGGCAGCCAGGGAAACCGGGAGGATGGTGACAGCAGAGGAGCACTCCATATACAACGGGCTTGGAAGTAGAGTGGCCGAGATCATATCCGAAAGTTATCCGGTTCCGCTGAGGCGCGTAGGCATGAAGGACAACTTCGGGAAATCAGGAAAGGCGTGGGAACTGTTCGATTACTTTCATATGACAGCAGACGATATAGCGAAAGCTTCTGAAGAATGCTTCAGGGTGGAGAGATATGAAAATATTCCTTGATACAGCAAATGTTGAAGAGATAAAACAAGCAATCGGCTACGGTCTTCTGGACGGCGTTACAACGAACCCTTCTCTTGTTGCAAAAAGTGCAACGAAGGAAAGGGGATTCGTGGACATAGTAAAGGAGATACTCAGGATCACTCCAGGTCCTGTCAGCATCGAAGTCGTTGCTACGGATTACGAGAATATGGTAAAACAGGGCCTTAAAATTGCTGCTCTTGGAGACAATGCTGTGGTGAAAATTCCCATGACTCTGGATGGACTCCGGGCAATTAAGACTCTCAGTGAAAAGCAGATAAAGGTTAACTGCACACTGATTTTCAACCCCATTCAGGCACTTCTCGCCGCAAAAAGTGGCGCAGAATATGTCTCACCATTTGTTGGAAGGCTTGATGACATTGGCGAAGATGGGATGGCAATAATCCAGCAGATAAAGGCAATTTTTGTGAACTATGATATTTCAACAAAGATCCTGGTTGCATCCATACGGAACCCAGTCCATGTTTTGCGGTCCGCCGTTCTTGGCGCGGATGTTGTGACTCTTCCAATGGACGTTCTCCAAAAACTCCCTTCACATCCGAAGACTGACGAGGGACTTAACAGATTTCTTGACGATTGGAAAAAAGTATCCCCTGACGGGGAATTTCCACTTTAAAAAAATGAAAGTGGTTTAAATTATTTATTCCCTTTTTCTCCTAAGGATTGAGATTGCTCCGATTGCGGCTATTACTGCTGCCACACCGCCTATGGCAATGTACCCGTAGTCTGTGGGGGTCAGGGTGCCAGACGGCTGAATGGCAGTCGAACTAATAACCAGTGTGTGATTGGAGAAGTGCGGTATATGTACAATAACAAGCACACCCGAGTTCTCCTGGATCACTGCATATGAAGCGCTGACATCACTGGTGGAGTTCACGACTCCATTGTATGAGGACAGGCTCACCCTGGCACCATCGAGATAGACATAGACGGTTCCATTTCCAATGTTTTTAAGTACGCTG
>DAICSO010000046.1:0-11033 GCA_027368075.1 bacterium | reverse complement strand
TTTACGATTTTGACAAGGATAAGGCGAAGGCGAAGAAGTTCGGGATAGAGAAGTATCCTGCAACTGTTGTGGAGAAGAACGGTATAGAATATTGCTGAGAAAATCAGAGTCCTCCTTGGTAACCTGGTACGGAAGTAAAACTTAATGAGACTGCCATTCATCCAGCATCATCCTCGAAACTGTTGATTCAAGCGTCTCTCCCCCGGAAGATTGCCTGTTCAGATCGGCAATGGTACCCTGCCAGGTTATTCTGCCCTTGGAAAGCATGATTACCCGTTCAGTCATCCGCTGGGCAATTGAAAGTATGTGAGTGGAGACAAAATATGTGGCGTGGAATGAATCGAGGAGTTTAATCACCTTTTCCTGGGTAGGTATGTCAAGATAATTCAATGGCTCGTCCATAAGCAATATCTTTGGTGAGTGCATCATTGCTATGCCGATGGACACTCTCTGGACGTTTCCCCTTGAAAGGGCACCTATTTTTGTTCTGGCTATGTCGGATAGGTCGAGATAACCTATGATAAGGTCAGCCCTGTCCTTCACGTTTTCAACTCCCCGCAGGGCAGCAATGTATTCCAGGTTCTCCCTCACGGTAAGCACCCTGTATGGCTGTGCATCCTCTGGAAGATAGCCTACAACGGACCTCGCATCTATGGACGTCGGTTCATGCCCGTCGATGAGTATTTCACCGCTGTCTGGAGTCAGCAGTCCGATGAGGAGCTTCATTATGGTTGTCTTCCCGGCCCCGTTTGGTCCCAAGATGGTTACCCTTTCACCGGCGCCTATTGAGAAAGAGATATCCTTCAGCGCCTGGAAGTCTGCAAAGCTCTTGGAGATCTCCTTAACCTCTATTGCGGCCATTCTTGAGTGACAGAATTTTCGAATATAAAAGTTCCATTCAGCTGACATCCTCCCACGAATGAATTCGTGGGGTTCCTGCTTCATAGAGTGGCAACTCGTAGACCCCCTTTTGAGAGTTCCGCCGCCGTAGCACTTTCCACAGGCGTAAATTCGGGAGTGCCCCTCCCTACATTTTTTCCGACCTTTATCAATCCCATATTGAGGATGTTGATTGCTGCATTCAGGTCACGGTCTATGGTAAGACCGCATGTATTGCAGTGGTATATCCTGTCCGACAGTTTCAGGTCATGCTTCATGTTGCCGCACTTTGAACACATTTTTGAAGAAGGATCAAACCTTCCTATCTCGATAAGTTCCGCTTTTCTCCGGTCCATTTTGTACCTGAGCATGGTTTCGAACTGATACCATCCCTGATCTGATATGCTCTTTGCAATGTGATGGTTTCTCTGCATGCCCTGTATGTTAAGGTCCTCAACCACAACTGTGCCGTAATGCTTGGCTATCGCTGTCGATACCTTGTGATTGAAGTCCGTTCTCGCATCCCTGATCTGCTGGTGTATTTTCCTTACCCTGGCTATCTGTTTTCTCCTGTTTTTCGATCCCTTCCTTTTCATTGACAGCTTGTTCTGCTGTCTTTTCAGCCTCTTTTCATGCTTCCTCATGGAATTCAGAGCTTCCACCTGCAATCCATCAGACAGGGTTGCAAAATGTTTGATGCCCATGTCTATTCCGATGGTGCCGTTACCTTTTGACGTTTCACCGGTCGTTTCGTATTGTATTGAGGCGTAGTACCTCTGCACATCTTTTGTTATTATGATCTGCCTTATCTTTTCCGGAATTGACGATTTATCCCTGTATTCTATCCCATCAAGGAATTTTGGTATTATCAGTTTATTTCCATCAACCTTGAATCCGGATGGCACAATGAAATACTGGTTGTCTTTCCTTGACCTGAAATTAGGATAATCGGTATTATGCCTGAAGAATGCCGTGAAGGCATTGTCCAGCTTTCTCAACGACTGCTGGAGTGATGGGTTGGAAATCTCATAAAGCCAGCTATTCTCGTTCTTGATCTTGGTGAGCATCTCGCATGTCTTGAAATAATTCAACCCCTGGGCCTTTCCTTTAGCCTTGCTCTCTGCGTAGTACTTTGTCCTCGCTTCAAGGAAGTGGTTCCACACCCATCTGCATGCCCCAAAGTGCTTTTCCAGCAGAATCTTCTGCTCTTCATTGGGGTATAGACGCACCCTAAGGGCTTTAAGCATGTTAATAAAGATACATACTCGCCTATTGAATATTGCCCTCGCTAACCCACGTCTGAAGCACGTGTGCTTGCGCTCAGTTTTGAGGGTCAATGCGTAAAAGAGCGGCTAACTAATATTATTATAATATTTAGCGTTGCATGTCCATGGAAATTAGCACTTACGATCTGGAACTGGACATAGATCACGCAAAAATGACGTACAGGGGTAAGGAGAAAATCACGGTAACTCTCGACGGATCGCCGTTTGTGATCAATGCCCTGGATCTGCACATTTCCCAGGTCAGAGTTCAGGGACAGAAGGCAGGCTTCTCCCATGACAATGCAAAGGAAGAATTGAGGATAGACGGGACATCAAAGGGGAAGAACGAAATAGATATCGACTTCACGGGAACTGTTAACGATGCCCTTGTCGGCTTATACAAAGCCAGATCAAAATCAGGGATAATGCTTACCACGCAGTTTGAGTCAACTGGCGCCAGGCGTATGTTTCCATGCCTTGACAACCCTGGGCACAAGGCTGAATTCTCCCTCACGGTTATCATTGACAGTGATCTCGAGGCAATCTCCAACATGCCCATTGAATCTGAAGCAAGGAATGGCGGAAGAAAGAGCGTAAAATTCAGGAAAACTCCCAGGATGTCAACGTACCTGCTGTACCTTGGGATCGGAAAATTCGACAGCATGACAAAGAAAGGCGGGAACGTCGACTTTATACTTACAGCCCCCAAGGGCCACCTGAATTCCACAGAATTCCCACTGGATATAGCCATAAAGGTGGTGGATTTTTACGAGAAATATTTCGGCATAAAGTACGCGCTCCCAAAAATGCATCTCATTGCGGTCCCTGAATTCGCCGCAGGAGCAATGGAAAACTGGGGCGCAATTACCTACAGAGAATCAGTTCTGCTTGTGAACGAATCCACAAGCACTGCGGTAAAGAAGCGTGTGGCTGAAGTTATTGCCCACGAGATAGCACACCAGTGGTTCGGGGACCTTGTTACCATGAAATGGTGGAACGACCTCTGGCTGAACGAGAGCTTTGCAACTTTCATGGCGTTCAAGACCGTGGATAACCTGTTTCCTAAATGGGAGATGTTCGGTAACTTCCTGATATCCGAGACAGAAGGCGCTCTAGCCGGTGATTCTCTTCACAATTCTCACCCAATTGATGTTGACGTAAAGGACCCCACGTCGGTAGCGATGATCTTCGATGAGATAAGCTACGGAAAGGGGGGAAGCATACTCAGGATGATCGAATCATATGCCGGCCCGGAAAATTTCATGAATGGAATAAGGGCATACCTGAAGGAGAAGTCATACGGCAATGCTGAGGGACACGACCTCTGGCAATCAATAGAAAAGGTATCCAGGCTGCCTGTCACAAAGATCATGGAGGCATGGATCAGGAAGATGGGCTACCCTGCAGTACAGGCTTCAAGGAATGGGGATTCCATCTCACTCAGGCAGCAGCAGTTCTTCCTTAACGGGGCAAAATCTGAAACTGTCTGGCCTGTGCCTCTTACCGTGGTGAGGGAAAAGGGGACGGAGTCTGTGCTCTTTGAAGGAAAGGAGATGAAAATACCGTCGGGCGGCTTTGTGAAGATCAACGCAAACCAGACTGGATTTTACAGGGTAAACTACAGTGCTGAACTGTTCAGGGAAGTCGTTTCAAAATCCGGGAAGCTATCCAACCTTGACAGGTGGGGCATCCTGAATGACCAGTACGCCTTCCTCATGTCCCGGATAATAAGCCTGGACGAGTATATCACCCGCATAAGGGAGTTCTTCAGCGACACAAACCATCTCATAGTGGATGAGATCAGCGGAGACCTCAACCAGCTACACCTCATAATGCCTGAAAATGAGAGGATCCGGGCACTTGCCGCTGAATATACCTCGGCGCATGTGAAGAGGCTGGGAGCAAAGAAGGCGGGCGAGGACGAGAACATATCGGTGCTCAGGGGACAGCTGTGGCAGAGGCTTGCTCTGGTAGACGCGAAATGGGCAAAGGAAACCTCTGCAATGTTCGGCGATTTCATGCATGTGGACCCTGATATAAGGACGGGCGTTGCGTTTTCAGAGGCAGTGTCTGTTAACAGCATAACGGAAATTGAAAAGGTATTCATGAAGGCACAGAGTGACGAGGACCGGATGAAGCTCATATCCTCCATGGGATTCTTATCAGGTGGGAAGAACACGGGCAGGGTAATGGAGCTTGTGGCCAGCGGAGGCATAAAGAAGCAGGACATAATGCGATTTTTTGTTGCTGCCGCCATGAACCCGGCAAACAGGAAGTTCATGATGGACACCCTCCCGACCGCCATCGAGGAGATGAGGAAGATCTATGCCGGAACAGCCTATACGTCAAGGATGGTTGAGGCTGTAGTTCCATATATCGGCATAGGCAGGGAGGACGAGACCAGGAAACTTCTGCAGAAACTGGGCAACCCTGACATAGACCTGGGAACAAAGAAGGGGCTCGAATACCTGGAAGCATATTCGGCACTGGCGAAGTCAGTGGAAAAGTGAGCGGCTTTAATCCCTCCTTTCCTTATTTTTTCTTTATTGTCTAGCAGAAGGGAATTTATCAAAATTTATAAAAGAATCCCACGTTGGTCATGCATCTCCATTGCGCTTACCGATTGAAACCTTAACAAAGGCAGCTTATCTACGCATTATTTCCAAAAAAAAGAAGGGAGTTATTCCGGGGATAAGCGTGGTGCCGGCTACTCCCTGATCTCCTTCTCGGACACAAAATAGACTATGAGCAGCATCACAACAGCCAGCAGTGCGAGCCCCCCAAGCCAGGTCAGCAGTTGGCTTCCCTGTGCAGCGGTAAGCATGGTACCGTTAAGGATAACGGTCCTGATGGATTCTGCCGACCAGGAAACGGGGTTGTACTGCGCAACCGTGCTCAGCCAGCCTGCCATGAGTGCGGGCGGAAACATGGCATAGCTTGTGAACAGCAGAGGCAGGTTAACCAGGTTGAGAATCCCGAATATTGTGTCAGGCCTTGTTATCCTGACAGCAATTATGCTGAACATGGAGGAAAATATAAAAGCCACCAGCACCACTGCGGTCACTATTACAAGGGCACCCTCTACCGTGAATCCGTGTGCAAAAATCAGACCATTTGGCAGGAGAAGTGCTGCCAGTATTATGATGCCGACCTGAGCCAGTATCCTCACCATTGCGGATATTATTTTCGCAAAGACGATGGAGCTTCTGTGGATAGGGGACATGAGGAACCTGCTCAGTGGCCCCAGCCTCCTGTCAAATATTATGTTCACTCCGGAGAACATGGCCGTGAAAAGGCCGATTATGGTCAGCACACCTCCGAGAAGGAACGTTATGTACGTTGGTGCATAATCAATTGCGGCGGGGTCTATTGCGCCAAGCTTGCTGAAGGCATAGCCGAACAGCGCCAACCAGAAGAAAGGCTGAATAAGCCCCGTGATAAGCGACACCGGGTTCCTGTACCATTTCTTAAGGTCTCTTGCAGTAAGAGGTCCAAGGCCGCTCATTTCCTCACTCTCCTCATGTTGAACATTGTCTTCCTGAAATCGCCCGGGGCCTCCTCGACCCTTATGTCCTTTCCTGTGTACTCTAAGAATACCTCGTCAAGGGAAGGTTTCTGGACTGTCATCCTGGTGACTGCAAGCTTGTTCTCTGAAATGTACTTGATGATGTCCGGCAGTTCCTCATCGGAATTCTGGACCTTCATCCTGACACTGTTGGGTCCGTTGTCCTTTATTTCAATGAAGTTTGGGTACTTTTTGATGGTATCCTCGTCTCCCTGCGTCTTGAATGTCATCTGGATAATGTCTCCCTTGAGCTTGGCCTTAAGTTCATTGGACGTGCCGGTGACCAGCACTTTCCCGTGGTCAATAATCGATATCCTGTCGGCGAGGGCATCAACCTCCTCAAGGTAATGGCTGGTAAGAATTATCGTTACGTTGAGCTTTTCCTGTATCTGCCTGACATAATCCCACATCTGGCTTCGTGTAGTGACATCGAGCCCAAGCGTGGGTTCATCCAGGAACAGTATCTTTGGATCGTGCACGAGCCCTATTATGAGCTCAAGCCTCTTTCTCATACCTCCGGAATACCCCCTGACATACCTGTCTGCAGCTTCCTTCAAATCCACAAGGCCAAGAAGCCTTTCTATGGTTTCCTTTGCCTTTGCTGTCGGGATGTCATAGAACTGCGATACCATCATCAGGTTCTCATAGCCCTTCAGGTCCTCATCGGCAGTAAGGTCCTGCGGGACCACCCCTATCTCTTTCCGGACCTTGAGGGATTCCCTTATTATGTCGTAGCCCGCAACCGTGGCTGTTCCAGACGTTGGAGGGGTGCTCGTGGTAAGCATCTTTATGGTCGTTGTCTTCCCGGCCCCGTTCGGACCAAGGAGCCCGTATATCTCACCCTCCTCAACATCTATATTCAGCGCGTCAACAGCCTTCAGGTGCCCGCTGTATATCTTTGTAAGATTCTTTGTTTCAATTGCTTTCACTATTTCACCCTCGCAACATTTTCTGAAGTCGTTCCATTACGTGCATTAACCGTTCCCTGTTTTCTGAAATTGCTTTTTCTCCGCTCTCCTCTATGTAAGAAAGATATCCGTCCATTTCAGAGATCATCTCCTCAAGCGTTCTCGGTGCCCTGTATGGACCCCACTGCGCTTCCCTGATCTCCCTGGATCCGGATTCCGTTATGGTATACTTCCCGTCATCTCCCTTTATTGCAAGATGGTCGGTCAGAAGAGATTCCAGCATGGGGTAAATTGATCCGGGTGAAGGTCTCCACCATCCCCATGACATCTTCTCGATATAATCCATAATTTCAACGCCATTCCTTGGAGATTCAGAAATTGCCCTCAGGGCAATATATTTGAGACCCTGCCCCTTGGAATGCCTCCGTCCAAAACCCATGTAATCAAGCATAACCCGGAATATCGAATTCGATATTAATGATTTCCAACATAATCTCCCTTCGCAATAAATCCAGCAATAAGAGTTAGGGGTAGCTTGGCGGAAAAATTAGAAGGAACGGGATATATTCACGCTGTCGACCATTACATATGGCATTATTGAGGGCTGGATTTCCTCCCACCATTTCGTATTCTTCCTTTCACTGGACACTCCCGAAATATTCTTCAGTATGCTCGTGACCGAATCGCTTATCCTTATCCCGCTAACGCTTCCGACAATCTCTCCGTTTCGTATCCTGAATACGCCGTCACGGGGTACGGTGGAAAATATCCCGTTCTTGTAGTCCTGGAACCTCGTGTACCATGTATTGTTTATGAAGAGCCCGTCCTGCATTCCGGCGATCATATCCCTGAAGCTTTCCTTCCCGCTATCAATTCTCATCTGCCAGGCAGATGGCGCTATGATTCCTGCATTTCCTGTGGTTTCGGATCCGGATTTCTTCCCGGTGGAATACGACTGCATGTACTTCTTCAGTATGCCATTCTCTATCAGTACGTTGCTCCTTGTGGGTGTTCCCTCATCATCAAAAGGCCTGAATCCAACTCCGGTCATGTCCAGCGGATCATCCACCAGTGTGAGTGCATCCGATGACACCCGGTATCCGAGCTTTCCGGCGAAGCACGACATGCCGGTATCCACTGCGTAGTACGACAGGAACTCCGAGCTGCTTGATATGATGTTTCCGATGAGGTAAGGGGACATCAGCACCCTGAATCGCCCCTCTTCACCCTGTGATATGTCCTTTCCAGAAACGGCCATTTCCCCGGCAGACCTTCCAACGGATTCCGCGTCTATGCCGCCAGCCTTGAATGCAGGCCCGAAATGCAGTGACTCCTGTCCCGTTGAACTTCCGGAAAATGAACGGATCACAAGTTCCGCGCCTCCGCCACTGTATTCTGCCTCATTATAGCTGGTCTTGAGGGCATGCGTGAACTTCACCAGATAGGCAAGTCCCGCAGACCTCTCAGCCCCAGCATCCACGGCCCCATTGATTGCGCTTTCGCACAGGTCCTGGAGATCAATGTCAGCAATTGCCGGCGAACCAACGTTTCCATAGTACTCCTTGCGGGGATTTATCCCGAAGAATGAGGGGTTCTCCGGTACCCTGTCTATCATGTTCCTGAGTTCGTTCAGTTTTGTGTCGATCTCGCTCTCGCTTTTCAGGGTTACTTCAGCCATTCTCCTGCCTCTGGACGCGAATACAGAATATTCGTTCTCATACCACTGGTTCAGCAGATCCCTGGAATTCTGGGAGAATCTCAGCTGCTCGATGTCGCTTGAAACTTCGTTTATGACTATCTCATCCATCTCCATCCTGGAAAGTTTTTCATATATCCTGTCAACAGTTTCCAAAAGATCACCCTTATTTCAAGTATATGTCCCTGAGCCTTGCGTGTGGTCCACCCATCCAGACATCCACACCCTGCATCGGCTCTCCCTTGCCGCAGCTGCCTGCAGTGAATTCAAGATCGCTTGCCACCGCGTCTATGGAACTGTAAAACCTGATCGTGTTTGTTTCAAGCGTAGGTCTCCTGACTCTTCCCTTTACCCTGCCGTCTTCCACAAGGTATGACTCCTTGCCCACGTATTTCTCGTTGAACCTGATGTCGTCAATGTTCCACTCCGTGAACGACTTCATGTATACGCCGTTCCTGACGCCCTCAAAAAGCTCATCAATTCCATGGTCGCCAGGCTCTATGTAAGTGGTGCTCATCCTGGCCAGGGGTTCCATGTTCCACGAGGAGGAACGTCCCCCGCCGTTTGGTTCTTTACCGAGTATAGCGGCACTCTCCCTGTTCAGGATAAATTCATCCGTATACCCTTTCCTGTAAAGGTACCGCTTTCTTGCCCTTATTCCCTCATCATCGTATTCATAGAATCCGTAGCTCATCTTCATGGTCGGGTCATCGATCACGCTCACTGCGTCGGACCCGATTCTGTAAGGGAACTCCTTTCCTGTAAGAAACGATTCTCCCGCAAGCGCACCCTCCCGTCCTATGATCCGATCGTATTCAGTCGGGTGACCGCATGATTCATGTGCCACTATGCCGGATATTTCCGGGCCGACAATGAGATCATATTTTCCAGGTTTCAGTGCCGGTGCGGACAGGTTTTCCCTGAGCGCCCTGACCTCGGATCTCAGCCTTTCGTCAAGACCAAGGGAATCCAGATATTCATATCCTGATGACGACCCGAACTGCCCGGTGGATTGCTCAAACTGCCCGTTCTCGAAAACACCGAAAACATAGTAGTAGGAAACCCTTGAAATCTCTGCGTCAATTGCAGTGCCATCGGAGTCCCGGTAGTGCTGTGAGATCTTCTTGTCACCGATGAAGTTCATCCTGACGGTTGCGCCGAGATCGTCCAGAAGCTTGTCATGCCCCCTTGCGATCTCGATCCTTTCCTCTATTGACATGTCCTCAATCTTCTTCTTCTGGTCAACTTTCCAGGACGCTTTAACCGGCTTGATCTCGCTTATTTTGTTCTTCCCATGCCTCTTCGTCTTTGGAAGGAGAAGATCGATCTTCGCCCTGACGTCCGCCCAGTTCTCGGAATCTGTATATACAAAGGCCATGGAGTCGTTGACCAGCCTTATGGCATATCCCGAGGTATCCGAGGATTCCATCCCCTCAAACTCTCCATTCCTGTACGCTATCCCCTTGGATCCCACGCTCATGAACCTGGCATCCGAGAAATTCGAAATTCCGGAAGTATAGCTTATTATCTGGTCTATGAGTTCACCAGCCATCTATCTCTCCTTCTCCTTCCTTATCCTGGATTCATATCCATCAAATATTTCGGACAGGCACTTGCCGAAGTTCCAGTCCGCCGAACTTTCGGTCATGGCTATGTTTCCGGAAAGCAGGCGTGTCCTTATTGAGTACTTTATGCCTCCGGACTCCTTGTATTTTATAATGTGTATATTCAGTTTTCCGTTGCTGTGGCCGGATAACTTTGCGAATTTGGCTGAGAACTTGCTCGCCATGAAATATGTTATGTCGTAGAGGTCATCGTCGTCAGGAGTCAGGCCGCTGACCTCTATCAGTATTCCCTCCTTCTCCTCTCCGGGCGATATGAGATCAAGGACGTCGGAAACCCCCACAACGCCAACAACGCGCTGGTCATCCCCGACTACGGGTATCATGTGCAGGTTGTGCTTTGTCATAAGATCGGTCGATATCCTCACCGGATCAAACAGTTTCGCCGACAGGGGAGCATCGCTGATTGATCCTGCAGCAACCTTTACCTTATCGCTGTATCCTATGTATTCCCCAAACCTGACCCTGTCCTTACCCTGCTTTACCGCAGCAACTATGCTGTCCATCCTGAGGATCCCGGTCAACTTTCCGTCCCTGTCCACTACCGGTATCTCGGATTCCCCGAGATCCCTCATGTGATCGGCAGCAACATCGGCGGGTTCATCCTCCCTGACCACTATGGGCGTATCCGACATTATCTGTGAATTCCTGGATCCTGAAAGATCATATACGGATTCGATCTTCTTCAGTATGTCCAGCCTCGATATGATGCCGACAAGCTTCTTCTTTTCAATTACGGGAATGGCGTTCACTCCGGAATCCCTGAGCAACATGACAACTTCCATTATGTCTGCGGAAGGGGTTGTTGTCGGTGTGTTTATAATGAAGTTCTCGACCTTTGCCATCAGCTGTATGCTTCTCCTTCTCAGCATTTCAGAGTAACTGATGACACCGAGATATTCGTTTCCGGATACCACCGGTATCTGGTGAATCCTGAGTTCATTCATTCTGGAAAGAGCCTCTGAAATCCTTGCATCCCTGTCAAGGACAACGGTATCTGTGGTCATAGCTTCGCTTACTTTCATCAGGATACCTCCAAGGATACCCACCTCTTGAGGGGTGGGAGGAATTGGATGTTAAACTTCAAACCCTTACCAT
>DAICSO010000045.1:0-11479 GCA_027368075.1 bacterium | reverse complement strand
TTTCAGTCGGGTCTGTTGTGCCATGGGCTAAGGCCGGCGTAGGCGCAATAGCCACGCAGTCATATGCTAACTATTCCTATGGACCGAGGGGGCTGGACCTCCTTCAAAAACACACCGCAAAGGAGGTTGTGGGTATACTTACCGGGGAAGACCCCCTCAAGGAGAAGCGGCAGTTGGGAGTTGTGGATTCAAAGGGAAATTCCTTCGCCTTCACGGGCAGCGAATGCCATGAATTCGCGGGACATTTTATCGGCAATGGGTTTTCCGTGCAGGGAAACATACTTGCAGGGAAGGATGTCATTGATGCCATGGTTTCAGAAATGAACAGGCCGGGCATGATAGAGGACCGGATAATAAGGGCATTATTTGCAGCCGATAAGCATGGCGGAGACAGTAGGGGGCGGCAGAGTTCTGCGCTGCTTGTTGTTTCCGAAAGCAGGTCTTTCGAAGAGGGGACAGACGTTGTATACGATATCAGGGTTGAGGATCACCGGGATCCCCTGGGAGAGTTGAACAGGATTGTTGGGCTGTGGAAGGCAACCAACCTGGATAAGAGCACCATTGACACGGTCGCAAATGCAAATTCAATTAACAAGAGGCTTGCCACACTCGGATATGCAAAACTTGAGGACTGGGCGTACTCAAATTCCCTCGAAAATTCAGTGAACCCTGGCAAAATTGGCCAGGTCGCCTTCAGGATACTGATGGGCGAGACAAATCCTGGTTCAGGGCTGTAGAAGGTGCATTTGCCGGCAGCATCAGGTATAAAGAACAGTATTAATATAGTGATTCCATAATCTTGGGAACGAAATTATGAGCTATGATTACGACGCCATCATTATAGGAGCTGGAACGTCCGGACTGGCTGCCGGAGCTGCCTTGCAGAAGGCAGGAAAGAGTTACGTCATACTGGACAAGAAGAAGGAGATAGGACTTCCCGTCAGGTCAACCGGTGCCGTATCCCTTGAGTGGGTAAACCGTATAGGGATGCCTACCGAGAAGAGCATAATAGCATCAGAAATTCACGCAATGAGCTTCAGGACAGATACTGGAAAGAGCATCTCCATGAGTTTCGACAGGACCGTTGGGTTGGTTTACAATTT
Source organism: bacterium (assembly GCA_027368075.1). Lineage (GTDB taxonomy): Archaea > Thermoplasmatota > Thermoplasmata > Thermoplasmatales > Thermoplasmataceae > B-DKE. Next base: position 10,376 of record DAICSO010000045.1, on the reverse strand, counting down.
TACTGAGTATGAGAGATACCTGGCAGAGAAATTCGCCGGGAAGCTGAATATAAAGATGGAAACAAGGGTAAACTCCGTGAAGGATGAAACGGTTTTCACGGACAATGAAAAGCTCACAGCGAAATACATTATCATGGCAGCTGGTCCCCAGTCCAACATGGGTATAAAACTTCCCAGGGACAGGGTGCTTGTCGCCTATGAGGAAATAAGAAGACTGCCGAAGAGGAATGATTATGAAATGATCCTCTGGTTCAGCGACAGCGCGCCGGGAGGATACTTCTGGGATTTTGCCGATGGTCCTGACCGGAGAAAGATAGGTGTCTGCTACTATCCTTTCAACGGAAGAGTGCCAAAGGACGTCCTTGCGGAATTCACTGAAAAATTTCCCGAACTGAGGGGAGATATGCTGGAGACCATGGCACACCAGATTCCACTGACAGAGCCCGCAGAGAAAGTTATTGATGGTAACATAATGTATGTTGGCGATATGGTGAATGCCGTTCTGAATACCACTGCCGGTGGATTGCAGGGTGCTTTCTGGTCAGGAACAACCGCAGGCAATGCCGCAGCAGCCAACAATCCACTACTTTACCAGCAAAAATGGGACGGCGAGATAAGGCCATGGCTCATGAAGCATCACATTTTGCACCAGAAACTGCATAAAAATGGAGCCAAATCCATAGGCAGGTACATGACGCTGGCAAAACTCATGCCAACTTCATTCAAGAAAAGGGTTTTCGGCGGTCTCTGACTGCCGCAATTGATCACTGGTCCTGATAAATTGGAACGGCTATTGCTGCCAGATCGGATCCGTTATCCAGGGCTTTCAGGATCTTGATCGGCCTGTACATTGACCTCATCTCTTCTTTCACGGCGGCTCGAAGCGGGCGAAACAGGTCATTGCCAGCCCTGGCTATTCCGCCCCCGATTATTATGGCTTCCGGGTCGAGTATATTTATAACGTTCACTATCCCCACTGCAAGGTAGTAGACTGTTTCCTCTATTATCAGTTGGGCAAACATGTCGCCATGCCGTTTTGCTTCGAAAACCGCATGTGCGTCTATCTCCTGCGGCTTCATTGCCGAGAACAGCTGAGAGTCCCTCACCGCGCTTATGTTCTCCGACACCCGTCGTGCAATGCCTTTTCCGCCTGCTATTGCCTCGAGGCACCCACGCCTTCCGCATCCGCAGGTAGGGCCGTTTGACATTATGACTATATGCCCGATTTCGCCTGCAAGCCCGTGTGAGCCGCGATAAAGCTTGCCGTTGATGAATGCACCTCCGCCAATGCCGGTGCTCAGGGTCATGTAGACAAAGTTGTCCATGTCCTTCCCGGCTCCAAAAATCCTCTCCGCTATTGTTGCCCCGGTTGCATCATTCTCCAGGTAAACAGGCACATTGAAGCGTGAACCTATTTCGCCGGTTATGTTGAAGTTATTCAGCCCAAGGATGTTTGGCGAGGACAGCACGACTCCCTTGTCCCTGTCCACCAGCCCGGCAAAGAGTATCCCTATGCTGTCTATCCGGTCTGTCCTGGCGACCTTCATCACCTCATGTCCCATTTCATCAAGCTGCTCAACCAACCTCTTCTTTCCCAGGTGCTTGATGGTCGGCCGCCTGACATTTGCCAGTATGTTGCCCGATTCGTCACCCAGCACTGCAGAAATTTTTGAACCGCCTACGTCAAAACCCAGTATGGACTGCGACACGGGCTATAATCCGCTTATTCCTTATAAAGCTGATTTAGGCTTTATTTCTTAGCCTTTTCGACATACACTTTCAGCCCGTCCCTTCTCACGACCACAACCTCCGACCCCTTTGGGATTTCCTCTCCATCGACGCTTTCCGCCCTCCACATCACCCCGTCGACAGAGATGGTTCCCTCCTCCTTTCCCACCGTATCTTTCGTCAACCCGGTTGATCCTATCAGGGCCTCGGATCCGGTGAACTTCTTCGACTTCATGGACTTTATGAGTTTTCTCAGGTATAGAGCCAGAACAAGAGAAAGGAATATCACAATCAGGGCTGCAATTATGCTGGAATCATTGACCGGACTTGGGGAATAGCCATACTGGTTCGCCGCGAGATAGGGCGAAGCCAGCATGAAAACACCGAGGATCCCGACGAGCACTCCAGCCATGAGGGCTATGCCGTGGCCGGTCTTGAATTCCAGTATTATGAGTACCGCACCGAGCAGCAGGAATATCAATCCTACCAGCGATGCACCGACTATTTCCGCGCCTATGAGGCCAAGCGCGATCATGACAACGCCGGCAACCGACAGGAGAACAGTTCCGTGGTACAGGTCGAGTAGTATGGCAATCACCCCGACAAGTATCAGTATTCCGTCAACGTAGGTATTGCTCAGGAAACTGAGGAAGTTGTCATATACGGTCGGGTTGACTATGGTCTGTGGATAAGAGGAAAGGCCGGCATCCTGCAAAAATACCGTCATGTTGACCGCATAACCGTTAACGAGGTTCACGGCAATAGCACTGGAGTAATTGTAAGCATAATTCTGGGACACCATAATACCAGCCGCGGTTGCGTTCCTGTGGTGTGCATAGGCCATTGACTGCATAAGGGAGAACATGGCGGCCTCTGTGTGATTCTGCTCCAGGGCGGTTCCGCCAACCACTATCGGAGTTGAAGGCCCAATGAACGACCCCGGCCCCATGTATATGCCGGTGGACGCCATCGCAACGTATGATCCTGCGGATGCTCCCATGCCGTCCGGTACAATATAGGTATAGACAGGGATACCCCTTGCCTCGGTTGCGTTGATGGCATCGACCATCTGTATCATGTTGTAAAGTATCCCCCCCGGGGTGTTCATGCTTATAACAACTGCAGCCGTGTTTGCAGTGTTTGATGGGGAAAGGGCCTGCGTTATCATGCTCGCGGAACCGGGATCGATCTCCTCGTCCAGATTTATTATCATCACGTTCTTTGAAGAAGGCTGCTGGGCAGCTGAGTGTGCGGGAACAACAAGGATGATGAACACCGACAGTACAATGAGAGACAGGACTAGGCGAGAAATCTTCATGCTATCACACAATCTGAAAGGGATTATAAGGATTTAACCTTCATTGTGATACGCTTTTCCCCTCGGTCACTATGGCTATTTTTTATATGTGCATATGACCTAACCGTTTCATGGAAAGGACGTACCTCGCCAAGGTTCAGGACGCCGCCGTGAACTCAGAAATCAATGTCTGCGGATGGATACAGGAAATTAGGGCACTGAAAAACATCGTGTTCATAGTCTTGAGGGATAACACCGGGACAGTGCAGGTTACGCTGAAACCGGAAAACATCTCAAACATCAATGAAGTCAGGGAATTGGAGAGGGAGTCCGTCATATGCGTAACCGGAGTTATACCGGAGAAGACCAAGAGCACCAGCAACAGGGAGATTGTTGCCAGCAAGTTGACCATACTCAACAGGGCTGAAAAACCGCTTCCCCTTGGAATCACCGATCCCGTTTCAGCTGACTTTGAGACCAGGCTGAACAACAGGTTCCTCGACCTCAGGAAGAAGGAAAACGCCCTTGTATTCAGGATAGAGAGCAGCATGCTCTGGGGAATGAGGAAATTCTTCCACTCCATGAACTTTGTAGAGATACACACCCCGAAGATAGTCGCGGCGGCCACGGAGGGTGGAGCAGATCTTTTCGGAGTCAGGTATTTTGAGAAGGAGGCGTACCTCAACCAGTCCCCGCAGCTTTACAAGGAAATAATGATGTCCGCCGGCCTGGACAGGGTGTTCGAGGTTGGACCGGCCTTCAGGGCTGAACAGCACAACACGGTCAGGCACCTCAACGAATTCACCTCAGTGGACATTGAAATGAGCTTCGCGGATCACCGCGATGCCATGCGCATGCTTGAAAACTCCATAAAGGCGGGGATAGAAATGACCCTCGATGAACTCGGCCCGGAAATCGCTTCATCTGGAATAAAGATGGAAATCCCGGAGGTACCCTTCCCGAGGATAAGCTACAGGGAATGCATTGCGTTCCTGAAAACCAGGGGGATTGACGTAAGCTTCGGCGAGGATTTCTCGCCTGAACAGCTCAGGGAGATTGGATCTCAATACAGGGGTTTTTACTTCATTACCGGGTGGCCGTCATCATTGAGGGCGTTCTACACAATGCCATCAGCTGAAGACCCAGAAATATCCAATTCATTTGACCTCCAGTATAATGAAAAAGAGATTACCTCAGGAGCCCAGAGGGTTCATGACCCGGAACTCCTGACTAAAAGATTTTTAAGCAAGGGCTTGAATCCAGAGGATTTCGACTTCTACATAAAGGCTTTCCGTTATGGAATGCCGCCACATGCCGGATTCGGCCTGGGGCTTGAAAGGCTCGTTATGATTCTTTGCAACCTTCAGAATATCAGGGAAGCAACCCTATTTCCTAGGGATCGCACGAGAATTGTTCCCTGAACTTCTCTTTCTCCTATTCTCCTCGTCTCCAAAAATGGTCTTCTCAAGTTCGTCGTAGCTGGCCACTTCTTCCAGGTCATCTTTGCCAAATCTTCTCTTGCCCATTATGACCGATAATACTATTTACAATCACATTATTTAACTTTTCTGTCCTGTATTTCCATACAGATTAACGGGCATAACTGCAGGCACAATCAGAGTATTTTTCTCTGGGACAATTGCTCCATGGTTTCCCGGGAAAGGCTTCCCTTGTACTTTTCCAGTATGTCGGCAAGTATTTTTGAAGCCTTGAAGCTTCCCTTGAGTATCAAGTTATCCATGGAGGCGGTGAAAAGCCTCGTGGCATCTTCGATTGAGATCCCGTCGGTTTCATCCACATCCTTCAGGAACTCCGCTGCATAATTTGCTTCCGTGAAGGTCATGGCGTTCGTGAACCCCCTGATGACATCGGCGGTCACTATTATCCCCTTAATGTACAGCAACTTTAGGATCTCGTTGCAAAGAGCTTCGGAATTTATGGAACCATCCGGCTCCCTGACCGGCTTGATGCTGGTGTATTTGGAAAGATAGCCCACGGGATCAGCCTCGATGGAAATGGGCACGATCAGTTTTGCAAGGGCAACCGCTGCTCCGCATTCCTGCATCGTCCATTCGGATGTAAAAAAATTCTTTGTCAGGAGCGGGATAAAGACTGCAGTGGAGGTTATGTTCTCAAGAATCTTCTCCCTGATAAGGGGTGAAACCTCGCGTTCATTGTGGGCGATATATACGCTAATTCCGTATTCACCCAGCCGGTTCCTTATCTTCGTGGCCATTGACCTGTCAAGGTATGAATTCGAGATGAATACCCTGACCCTTTCCTGTGAATTGTCAATGGGGCTTTTATCGACCACGCCTTATAGTATATTTGGTGCCTAATAAATCTTTACTGTTGCAGAATCCTTTGAGAAATGAGGTTACCTGATCACGATCATGTCAAGCCCCTTCCATTTCACCCTGTATCCGAGCGCGCTCAGTACACGGTTCGCCACAAGCCCTCTTGACTCAATATAATCAATTATCCTGCCAGAGTCCGGGTACAGTTTATCAATGTTCTCCTTCAGCTCTTCTATTGTTCTGGGATCGACCTCATCCTCGAGCTTCGTGTATCTTGCCTTTGTCTCCGCATGTTTTCTGCCCTTCCCCGGGCTGGTAATGTATTCCCTCAGGCTGTCCCAGTCCATGGAGCCCTTGAAGTCTACCCACCTGACTGCATGCGGGTGGCCGGTGGAGTTCATCGATACCATGACAAATTCAATCCCGATCTTTTCAAGATCGCTAAACATTACAGCATCATGCTGGGCCGTTGCTTCCACTGAAATGAATATTTGGACTGGCTTTCCGGTGATACTGGTCTCGAAACATGGAAAAAACTGCTTTCCTCCAGCATTAACTGGTTCTCGAGAAATAGATGCCCACTGCGGAACCGGGATATCCTGCGGCTTGAGATTTCCGGGAAGGTAAAATGATGCGCTTTCGTTCAGCTGCAAAAGTAGAGAATCCATCCTTCCCCATGATTTGTTTTCAACCGATACCTGCGCTTCAATGGACCATGTCGGTCTTGAAATTACAAACTTCAGGATTTCTGAAAACGGACTATAGCCAGTGCTCCTGTTCCTGCGCATAGCGACAGGCAGCCCAATCCTTATCTCTCTGACTGACCCACCTTCGAATATTATTTCCACGCCAAGCCCTGCGAGCCTGGCCCGAGTTGACAGTTCATGCCATTCAGCAATATTCCTGACGGAAATGGTGGTTGATTTTGAAATTAGTGTCTCGAGCATTTCAAAATTGAACTCTTTGGCAAGGCTGTCCTCGTCCACCCTGTAAAATGATTCCATGACCTGCTCCGTCTCCTTGTCCCCGTACATTCCTGCCACGATCTCTGCTGGAGTCACGCCGAAGTGTGCTGCAGCATCCCTCAGGATAGCTTCCCTCTCCTCAGGGCGGTAGGCCGGGAACCTGGCCTTCCTGAAGAGATAATCCCTGATTTCCGGCGCGGGAACCAGGGAGGGTGGCACAAAGGATGACTTCCTCATAATCAAAAGCGCAAGAGCCCGGACTATCTTGTGGTTCTCCGACCTCGACTCCAGTCCCCTGATCTCCTTGTCGATCTCGCCGGAAGTCTTCCCGATGCCGGACTGAAAAATGGAAATGACGTCGGTGCAGTACTGGATATTTTCCCTGGTGAGGAAAACTGGGAACACGAGTCCGTTCTTCCTCCGCTTAAGCAACATCAGTTCTGTCGGGAACACCCTTTCGCCTCCTCTTTGAAGTGCCAAATTCCGAGGTCCCCCTGGCCACTACCTCATACAGTGTGCTTTTCTTCGAATCTCCGGGACGCAGGATTCTACCAAGTCTCTGCCTGAACTGCCTGGTGCTCCCAGATCCGCTGAGAACAACTGCCACCGAAGCATCCGGGACGTCAACTCCCTCGTCAAGGATCCTTGAGGCGGCGATTGCATTGATCTCACCGTCACGGAACATCTCCAGGTACCGCTTCCTCTCCTTCGCGGAGGTAAGATAGGTGAGGGCTGGTATCAGGAATTCCCTTGACATCATATAGGCGGTGTTTGTATCCTCGGAGAAGATGAGCATCTTTTCCTGAGGATGTTTTCCCATAACGTATCTCACAACATCTATCTTTACCCTCGAGTTGAATGCTATCTCCCTTGCCTTTCTCCAGGCGTTAAGTGCCTCCCTCCCCTCGTGAGACCATGAACGCATTATGAATTTCTCAAAATCCCATGGGCCAGCGAGCTTTACGCTGTGGCTCCTCAGGTATGACACAAAAATTTCCCTGTTTTTCTCATACTCCTCGATTTCCTCCGGCGTGAGACTGACGGGTATCCTAACTATCCTGTAATCCGCTATGTATTCGCTCAGCTCCTCGTATCCCAGTTCGAATATCTTGCCGCCCATCACGTCTTCCAGGGTTTCATGGAGCCTGTCTGTTCTCTCGTATGTTGCAGTCAGCCCCATCCTGAATGGAGATGCAAACTTGACCGCAATCTGCCTGAACTGTTCCGATGCCAGATGGTGAACCTCATCAATCAGCAGGAACCTGAACCTGTTGCCAAGAGTGTCTGCCATCAGGTATGCCGAGTCGTAGGTGCAGACGGTTATGTCCCTTATCTCCTTAATCCCGCCCCCTATCTGCCCTATTTCGGTTTCGAATACCTCGGACAGTTTTGTTCTCCATTGCGAGATCAGCTCCAGTGTCGGGGCGATTATTATTGTGGTCGTGGAAAGCCTGGAGATTGCTTCCATGCCTATGTGTGTTTTCCCCGCTGCAGTCGGGAGTACGATGATCCCCCTGCACCCATTCTTCTCCCACTGGTCTATTGACTCAAGCTGGTATGGTCTAAGGATATCCTTCATTTTGAGGTTAAGGTGAGGATCGCCAGAAAACACATTGTCGACGGCTTCCGGATACTTTTTTTTCAGATCGGAATACATGTAGCCTGGCACCGAAGGGGGAGCCCCACTATTGCCACCCCTTGCGTCGGCGGGTTGGTCGTTCCCTGAGACAATGACTTTCCCGCTGGAGAATTTCAGGATCATGTTGAGCCTCGAGTCATATTGAAAATCAATTAATAAAATTATACCAGATTGTTGGAATTCCCATTCAAACGAGTTATGAGTGACGTGGCAGGTGCATTTTTAATACGTTTGTCTGTTAACGTGGTAATGAAGACTGCCACCTGGATGCTCTCGCTCAACCGGACTGTAAGGACGTTTATTTTCTCCATCCTCGCGCTCACTGCGCCGTACTATCTCTCGGACATGGGCATTTCCCCGGTTTATATCGCCCTTGTGATAATGGTTAGCGGAATCTCGTCAACTGCTTTTGTCTATGGGTTCTCCAGGCTGGCCCTGGGAGAGAGGCGGAAGCTCATGATTCTGAGCCTGCTTTTTTCAGCCTCCCTGTTCCTCCTTTTCGTATACCATGGAATAGCACTTTACATAATTGCCATAGTCCTGGGTGGAATCCCGCTTTCAGGACGTGACTTCACGCACAACCAGGCCATAGAGCAATTCTCCATCAGCGTGAATGAGAATGAAAGGAGAAGCAAGAATTTCGCGTTCTCTCTCTATAATTTCGGGTCCTATGCATCAGCAGCCATCGCATCAGCTTCAATTTTCTTCCTTTATGCTTCCAATATACAGGCATTCTATGAAATCTGCTTCTTCCTTTCTCTCATGCAGTTCGTATCATACGGATTATTGTCCATTCCCATGGATACCCTGAAAGCGAAAGCGGAACACAGGCAGAAGCTGAAAAACAGGGATGTTCCAATCCTTTCTGCTTTATTTTCTATAGATTCACTGGGCGGCGGGCTCGTAGTCACGTCGATGATTACATTATGGTTCAAGCTTGTATATTCTGCGACACTCACACAGATAGGCTTCATATTTGTCATCGTTAACATTGTAACTGCAATTTCAATCATTCTTTCATCGGTTATTTCCAACAGGATGGGGCTTGTGAGAACTATGGTATACACACACCTGGTCAGCAACGTATTTCTGGTGATGATTCCCCTGGTCCATTCGTTCGCCATAGGCCAGATCTTCCTCTATCTACGCCAGACTACTAGCCAGATGGACGTGCCAGCTAGAGACAGTTTCACCAACACCCTCATACCACAGGAGCAGAGAATTCAATCCAACGCGAGGTTCGTAATGGTGAGGAATTTCTTCCAGATTCCTGGACCGGCCATAGGCGGTGCAATACTGGAATTCTATCCTCCACTCCTGTTCATAGTCGCTGGCGGATCGAAGATACTGTACGACCTTATGTTCTTCGGCAGATACCACAAAACCGGCCTGTGAGTCAGGTATGCATTTTTTCTGCAACTAAATTGTTAGAAGAACACTCGTATTGGATTAACAGGAATTCTAGCGACATGGCCTTTATCATGTTACTCAATTTTCCTTTCCGTTTTGATCCTGAACCTCAAGCACATTCTTTCAGTACTGCGTATGTTCCTTCTATCCCATATCAGTTTTTTCTATGCTCGAACTGATCGTTCAAGTATCAGTTGGCTATACCGCTACTGGGATGGTACATTATCTTTTGGGAGGATAATAACCAGAGATCCAAATGCGTTTAATATGCCCTTTGAATCATAGCCTCTTTCCCCGAATAGCCGCGTTACATTTCCATTCATGGTTTCAGGTTTTTCCTTGCTACCTGAACTCCATTCACATATTTACCGTAGGCGTTATAAATAAATATGGAACTCTTTAACATTGTGAGGGTACCTTGAGTCCCCCTGCCACCAGATATATGATCGTGTCCTGGTATTTCCGGGCCTTGTAGCCATATAACCTTTTGAATGCACTACGGATCTTGTTTTTCAGTCCTTCCACAACAGCGGAATTTATTCCTGCCAAACTCAAGCATATAATGGTTGCTGATCATACTTTGTGTTTCTATTTCATTCAACGACGAATTGCTGCTACCGCCTTAACTGACAATGATTTACCCATTTTTGACCATACTGGAGAATCATGCAGAAATATAACTGCACAATGAAGCTTAATAATCTGATGATGCATGATCACGGGACATGCTCGATACTTTTAACGGGATTATTGAGAAAAACAGGGATATAATGGATCGCATAGCCAGGAATGATTTTGTAACCGCCATGAACAGAGGTGTGCTGGAAAACAGAGATTTTGTCAGGTTTCTGGAGCAGGATCGCCTCTTCCTCAAGGAACATTCAGGCAGCATAGCCATACTGTCCTCGAGAATGACGGATCCGGAATCATCACGCACTCTCCTATCTCTCTCACAGGGGATGTTTGACGAGTACATGTTCCATCACCAGCTCCTCAGCAGCCTTGGTGAGATTAATAATTCCGGTATGGAGACGCATAAT
>DAICSO010000044.1:0-11722 GCA_027368075.1 bacterium | reverse complement strand
TGCAGGCACGCATGGAGCAATATGCGATCCGACCTTCTTCCATTCTGTCTCCCAGTGGACAGAAACTTTATCCGCTCTCGATACAAAAATATTCGCTCTCGTCCCCTTCCAGAAGGGGACTTCCCGCTCAAAAGAGTTAAATCTATCCGCGCAAATTTCCAGGAATGTCCAGTTCTTCGGTTGCTCATCGATGATCCCCATGGAGCATTTGTTAACATGGAATTTCGGAACAATCTCTTAAGGTATGGCATGTCGAGTGTGTTGCCTATGATTCAACACAGCATATCCTGACAAAGCGAAGAAATTTGTATCCGCTAACACTAATGAAAGCATGCCGGGAGTCAGGGTACTCTATGGAAGCATGGATGGATATGAATTGCAGGCCACTGCAGTTGAAGAGATAGAATCTGTTTTTGGCATCAGGTGGCCTGAAAAACCCTGGGACGGAATGACACAACCACCGGACGTCCCTCCAAACATTGATCTCAAAAAGGAACTTTCTGAGATCCTGGGGCGAGATAGAGTTTTCACCGATGCTTCCACTCGCCTTAAGCACTCCCTTGGTATGTCTTCCCCGGAAATACTTGGCGTCAGGAATGGGAAATATCCAGTAATTGTCGATGCAGTAGTCATTCCCGATGACAAGGATATCCTTCCACTGCTTGCTTTCCTGGAGTCCAGGAAAATACATGGAATCATTTACGGAGGCGGAACAAGTGTCAATGGATCGCTGCAATCGCAGAAGGGTGCAGCTACTATATCCATATCCACTGAACGCCTCAGGAAACTGCAGATTTCGGAAAACTATGCAGTAATAGGTTCAGGTTGGAAGGGACTCGAACTTGAGAATGAACTCAATTCCTCCGGTTACACCATGGGGCACTTCCCCGAATCCATGGAAGGATCGACTCTTGGAGGATGGATAGCGACAAAGGCTGCCGGACAGGAATCAAATTATTATGGCTCCATTGAAGATCGACTTCTTTCAGTCCGGATGCTGAGGTCGGATGGCACTTTGGCTGATACGATAAGTCCGCGCGAATCTGCTGGCCTGATGGCAAAGGATATCGCTACAGGTTCCGAGGGGAAATTCGGCATCATCACGGAAGCCGCGGTCAAGCTGGACAGGTTGCCACTGAAGAGATATTACCGGTCTTTCATTGTCGAAAGCTTTGAAGCGGGCATTGCATTTCTCAGGAATATGAAATCAATACCTGCAATTTCCAGGCTATCCGATGGGGTAGAAACGGAATTCTCCCTGAAGAACAGCAGAGACTCATTTGGGCTGAAATATGTGCGGAGAATCGTCAGGATGAGGAAATTCAGCGACCCTTCAATACTAATTATGGTAGACAATGACCAGGACAGGATCACAAAGCCGCCAAGATCAATCTCCATCGGTTCATCACCGGCAAAAACCTGGGAAAGGGATCGGTACAAGAGGCCATACCTTGGCAATGAGCTCTGGATGCACGGAATTGTTCCAGATACGCTGGAAACATCAGCAAGATGGGAAAACCTGGCTGAACTTTACCGATCAACAGTGTCCCTGTTCAGGAGGCTGCAGAATGAAAGAAAATTCCGGGGATTTATCATGTCACACATTTCCCACGTTTACCCGCAGGGGGCATGCATATATTTCACATTTGCCATAAAGTCTAATAAGGAACCTGATGATTTAATTGCAATAAGGGATGCAATGCTTGCTAATTTCATAAGAATGGAATCGCCGGTGACGCACCATCATGGACCGGGAAACCTGATGCGGAAGTTTGAGGAAAGCAGTAAGCTTCACATGCAATCCCTTCTGAGGGACCCGGTATTTTCAGAGGTGGGATAAAATGAAGGAATTTTCATTCAGAACAAGGAAAAAAGACATTGCTGAACTGGACGGCAAGCATTTCCAGGTCGCGATTATAGGCGGTGGCATAACCGGTGCGGGGATCGTGAATATCCTTGCGGAGAACGGGATCAAGACAGTCCTGTTTGAGAGAAGCGACTTTGCTGCTGGGACGAGCTCTGGATCGTCCAAGCTTATACATGGTGGGCTAAGATACCTCCAGCAGGGCAAACTGAGATTGACACGGGAGCTGCTGAAGGAGAGGGAATACCTCCTGGAAAACACCGATATTGTTTCTAAGCTCGATTTCAGGGTCATAATTGATGACTATTCATGGGGAAAGGGAAAGCTAACCCTTGGCATATTCCTTTACAATATACTTGCCGGGCATTTCAGGGTTCAAAGAATGATCAGGGACGATCTTGGGTTGCCCGGAGTGAAAGGGTATTTTCCTTACTACGACGGAGTGACAGAGGACACCGAGATGGTGATGTATAATATTGCCTATGCCCAGCAGAAGGGGGCATCTTGCTTTAATTACGCCGAAGTCAAGTCCATGTCACGCACTGATGGTGGAATTTCCATCCAGTACCTTGACAAGGTTGACAACAGAGCCGGCTCAGTAACAGCAGACCTTGTGGTGAACTGCGGAGGGCCGTGGGCAAAGGAAATCAGGGAACTGTATGACAGGAACAACCCGGGCAAGCTGAACCTGAGCAAGGGCATCCACATTGTGGTCGACCGAAAGGACCTGGACCTCAATTATGCACTTGTTTTCAGATCGCACATTGACGGGAGGCAGCTGTTCATCATACCGCGTGAAAAGATCACGCTCATTGGCACGACGGATAAGTTCGTAAAGTCTCCGGACGATTTTTCCATTCCGGACGAGGATGTGGACTACCTGGTTGAAAGTGCAAAGCGCCTCTTCCCTAAGTTGAGCAGGAGCAAGGTTGTTTACGCTTTTGCTGGCATAAGGCCCCTGTTCGGATCAGGCGACGATCCCGGAAAGATATCCCGGGACTTCCATATTGAAAGAGACAGTAGCATGATAGATATTTATGGTGGAAAGCTGACAAGCTACAGGGCAATTTCCAGGAAGGTGGCAAAGCTGGTAGCTTCTGAGCTCAAGGTAAATATCCGGACAAGGGGTTTGCCTGTGCTGGACTACAGCAGGCCCAGGGGAGAGGACCGGATCAAGTATGAGGCAATGTATGAATGCCCAGTTTATCCGGATGACATCAAGCTCAGGCGGGAAGCGGCACAGATATACGACCCCATGGGCCAGGTACAGGTCGGGAAGGAAGCTGCGAATGTCCTGAAATCGATGGAACAGTGAAATGAAAATAGGGGTAATAGTGAACCCCATATCGGGGGGCGGATCTGCGGTCAGTTTCATTCCAGAATTAAAAAAGCAGGTACCTGGCATAACTGAACTTGTCGTAACAAGGAAGAGCGGGGAAGCCACTCTTGCTGCCGAAAGCTTCTCAAGAAGCGGTTTTGATTTCATCATAGTTGCGGGTGGGGACGGCACCCTGAATGAAGCGTCGCAGGGAATAATTGGTACGGAATCGGTTCTTGTTCCGCTTCCCTTCGGGAACGGATCAGACTTCACGAGAAGCGTCGGAAGAATTGGGATTACCGGATTGTCCGAGGCAATGAAGGCAGGCCAGACAAGGAAGATTGACACTATCCTGGTAGAATATGCAGGCAAGAAAATCCATTACATCAACATAATGGAACTTGGATTCGGCGCTCTGGTGATGAAGCGGTTCAACGATAAACGGAAGCTCAATGGAAATACCTCGTTTACCAGACACATACTTGCAGAGGCTGCGAGGCTCAGGACATTCTCCGCCGATATATCCGGCGATTCTTTCTCATTCTCTGGCGATATTGTCGAGTGCATAATCGCGAATGGCAGATATTTTGGAAGGGGGTTGCTTGCTTCTCCAGGATCCAGCATAGATGACGGAATCATGGATATACACATAATTGAAAAGATGGGAAAGGCAGAATTCTTCATGAAGCTTTCTAAGATAAGAAACGGCAGTTATCTCAGTGATCGTAAGGTGAAGAATTACGCTGCCCGAAGCCTTGAAGTCGCTACCCCTGGAATACCATTCGAGATTGACGGCGAATTTATTGGTTTCAGCCCACTGAGAGCGACAATCAATCCCCAATCACTGAAAATCATGCAAGTCCCTCTGGAATGAATATGTCCTGGACTGCTGCCGATTTTCCCCTTAAAAAAAAGGATCAGACCATTTGATTGAGATATTTTTTCGCAATTCCAGATTCACATCCTTCGGTTTTCGGTGGACATTGTGGATTTTTTCGCCCAATTTCAATAAGCAATGAGAATTGTTTTATTGGCTGGGATGATAACTTCTCAGGAAATGGATAAGATGGCGCACAGGAATAGGGCTCTGTTTATTGACCGGGATGGCACTATCAACAGGGACTGCCCATACTGTTTTAAGCCAGAAGACCTGGTAATTTACCAGGATACGGTCAACATAATGAGAGAATACCAGAAACGAGACTATCTCATAATCATCATTACAAATCAATCAGGAATCGGGAGGAAATACTTTACTGTCGAACAGATGAACAGATTCAATAACTTCATGTTACTGGAATTGCGCAAGAATAGAGTTCTGGTAAACGCAATATACTACTGCCCCCATCTTCCGGAGGAGGGTTGCAATTGCAGAAAACCAAAGACAGCTATGATAGAAATGGCTGCGCGGGATTTCTGCGTCAATTTGGGCGAATCTTTTGTTCTCGGCGACAGGGATGATATGGAAGGTGCCATGGCCAGAAAACTTGGAATTCCGTACCGAATCATCGTTCACTGACCTGAAACCTACTGCTCACCCAGATTATGTTTCTGGAGCTTAATTTTAGCCAGAATTATGTCTCCTACGACTATCGCAAATACGAGCTTTTCAGGATGCCTCTTCCATAGGGGAATGTTCATTCAGATAAGTGTCACTGAATCATCCTTAAACCGGTTGACATCCATTTTTATTTTTCTTGACAAGCTACACAACTTATCGTGAAATGTGAAATATCTCAACAGGGTAAAATTATATATATTCCGGGGATCACTTACCGACTTAGAAGAAATATGCAGACATGGGAATTAGTGGCTATAATTTCAATTATTTTTACCATACCTGTTCTTATGGTCTCATATTTTCAGCTTGTACTGTTCTTCTATTCGTTAAGATATCCTTCCACCCTTGAAAAGGAAACTCCAGTGCTAACCGACTTTCCTAAGGTATCGATTCTTATAGCAAGCTACAACGAGAAATACGTAATCGACAAGAGCGTCGATTCTGTTATAGCAACAAACTACCCGAAAGATAAGCTGCAGATAGTGTTTGCTGACGATTCAACTGATGAAACAGTAGCAATAGTTGACGCTGCGGCTCAACGGGTCAGGAATGCTGGGATCGAGGCCGTTGTGTTCAGGCGGCCTGACAGGGATAACTTCAAGTCCGGCGCAATGACGCTTGCGATGAGCCTGGTGACGGGTGAGTATGTGCTTCAGCTGGATTCAGATTCCAGGATTCTTGAAGACACGATCCAGAAAGGTGTCCATGCCTTCCAGACACATCCGAAAACATCCTTTGTTTCATTTCGCGTCGGGCACTATAACAGGCATTTCAACATGATTACTTCCCTTTTTGCAGTATCACAGGATCAAGGTGATACAATCTCCAAGATGGGCTCTTATCTGTCAAGTTTTCCGTTCTCGGGGCAAGGCGGATATATAATGTACAGGTGCTCTGATATTCGCAAAGTGGGCTTGTGGCAAGAACATATAGAGATTGATGATGCAAAGATTTCATGGAAACTCTATGCAGCTGGCACAAGGGGCATATACCTTAGCAATGCAAGGATCATGAGTGAGGATCCGGAAACTCTGGAGATATGGAAAAAACGGGCATATCAAATTCAGAAGGGCTGGACAAAAATCGCGTCAGTTTACTTTAAGAAGACGCTACATTCAAAGGACCTGTCAGCAAGAGACAAGTTCGTTCTATTCCTGACGTATCTATCCCCCTTTACGAACCTCAGCTGGATAATCACGAGCTTTCTGTCCGGATTTTCACTGGTTTTCGGCTGGCAGGCACCGGGAACTTCAGTATTCAGCAGCCCGTTTTACGTGGTAATTGTTACTGTCCCGACTGCTCTGTTCTATCTTTCCGCTTTTTATGCACTGAAAGTTCAAAATATCATCACACCTAGAAACCTGTTCATGATACCCGTACTGACTTACGCCAGTGCCTGCATGATTATACTCGGCGCAATAGCTTTCATACAGGGAATTTTCAGGAAGAATACACCATATTTCAAGACTCCGAAGACGGGAGATAAAAAATTTGCTAAAGAAGTTGATTATAACAGGGAACTGAAGATATGGAAAGTATCCTATATTGAACTGGCATTTTCAATGGTAGGATTATTCCTTGGTGCCTATTCCCTATATGTGGGGGTATGGGTTCTTGGACTATCCATGTTCGGGTTTTCCATACTTACAATAAAATCCCTTAACCTTTCGCGCCTTTTTGGGAGCAAGGGAAGCGGAAAGGGTGGCTACAGGTCTGCAAAGAAAGCAGGAAAGGAATTGCAGGTTTACGAGTCGCTTGACCCCAGTAGTTCAGGAATAAGTGAAGACTGAGGAATTTTCAACGTTTCCGGAACGATGCTATGCTAGCCTGACCTGCTGGATACAGGCCACGAGAGAACTATTCATGAAGTGGTTTTAGCCTTAGAGTTCGAGCATTATGGCTTTTGATTGCAAGAATACCGAATCCGTTATAGGTCTATTTTTTCAGGTCATTATGGCAGAATTTCCGCTTCCAATTGTGAGTAAGCTTATGAATTGTTTTTGACGCGCATCATAAGCAAACCACATTTCGCCCCTAGGACAATGCCCAATGGAATACAAAGAATTCAGCTATTTATTGTCGGGGACCTGATAAGAGAAGAAAGGTCAGCAATTCAGGGAAACATCTCTGATGATTGAAGACCCTACATAAAATCTCCAGATAAATTAAACGTGGATTTATGCCACAATTCACCGAATCCATAGGAAAAAAACAAGCAATCATTCAGGGGAGGCCACTGCTTTTCAGGTAAGCGAAGTTGTATCCATAATATTCCATTATTTCAAAGGAGGTGTTGGAAGGGAGGAGATCATAAGTGAAATCTGGTCGTATCGTAACTGTGTTGTTACCAGATGTGATATTCAAGTTGGAACTCCATAGAAGCGGGTAAAGGACGCCGGAGAAAATAGATGAAGAGTTGCTGTGGACGTAAATGGCGAACAATGCTGGTATACCCTGGTCACTGCCATTTCCAGGATGGTAGTTTACTACTATGGTTATAGATGAAATGAACTTCTCGCCAGGGGCCTGGCCGGTCTGATTTACTACTATAGATGTGATGGTGAATGGTGCAGAACTTGGCTGCTTCGCGGAAAGATAAGATCCAGCTGAAGCAGCCGATGCCACGACGGCTACAGTAAGCAGGATAGTTGCTATGACGCGGAAATTTGCGTGAACTGGGCGGTGCTTTCCGTCCGTTCTTACCCCATGCGCTTCATTAACTGTATTTATAGAGGATTGACTTATGCCAATCTCCGCTATGGCAGGTAAAAGAAGCAGGGGCCAGACGTTGAGATAGTCCGTTTCTACCCTGAAATTGAAGATGAGGATAACAACAGGAAACACGAGGAATGCATATTTCAATCGGTCAAAGTGAATGATATAGACCGCAATCAGGAACAGGAAAATCAGGATCATCAACAAAGTGAAGAAAACAGGAGGAATTCTTGCATATCCCATAAAGGAAAGTGCAGATGGTCCGAAGCCGACGCCCATCAACGGTGTTGTGAGAATTGAGGTGATTCCCTTAAGCCAGTCCATGGGTGTGGCAATCAAAAATGGCAGGTTTGGGACAATGAAAGCACCAAAAGCAGCTGCTATGAATTTACCCGGCACCTTCAATCTTCGCCCAGATTCCATATACACAAGCAAGAGGAAGAATGGAAGAAGAATAATCGGAAGCTGTTTCAGGGCAATGGCAAGCCCGAAAAATACGCCGGATAAAACGGTATTCTTCCTGGTGATATATGAAAAGATTGCAAAGAATACCCATATGGAATCCATGCCCCCTCCTATTGCGATGTAGGAATAATACAGTATCAGGGCAGCGAGTACGGCTATTAATGCTGTCCTGCCTGGGCTTGTTCTCCTGCCGATTGATACGTAAACCAGGACAAAGGTTCCAACGGAGAATAATAGTGGTACGGAAGCTGGCTGGAGGTTAAAGGCAACAGCCGGAATCATGATGATAGCCGCCAGTGCCGGGTAGCCAAAGGAAGTAACATAACCGCCGGTCAGAATTGGCGTGGTGAGATACAGGGGAAAACCGGTAAAAGCAAAGACCCCTTTCATGTTGGTTGCAATGTACGGATTTATCCCATGCAGTACCAGGTATCCGGCATAGTAGTCAATATTGATCTCATCTGTGCCAGGAAATCGTATAAAGCCCTGGAGAACGTACATGATGCCAAATAGGGCCATGGAAAATACAACAGGTATGAAATACTGCGATGATCGTTTGCCCTTATCATGAAAATCTGGCTTCTCGCCTGAGTTTTTATCATCAAGTTTCTTTGCAGGCCGCGGCGAAGGCTTCATGGCAACGGAGATCACCAGGAGTGCGAAGGCGAGTATGATAAGTGTCCAGGTAAGTACAAGACCGATGGAATAATTATAGCCGAAGACAAAAAAGGCCAGGAAAGCAAGATTCAGAAGGAGAAACCCGGTAGAGAACACTATGACTCTGGAGACGACAGTTTGGTCACCGTTCAAAAACCCCTTATTGATTCTCATGATCTCCATAGCATTCTCCCATTTTCCGGTTTTAGCAACCCGAAGCGGTCTTCACTTCAATCTTTTCTTAAGATTTTAGGCTTTTGGCATGAGGTTCTGCAGCTTTGTCATTTTGCAATGAGGTCAGGGGACGTCATAGGTTAACGTTGTGCCTTTGTAATAAAGTTCATACAGCGTTATGTTGCCGGGGTAATTCAGTCCAGTTACTATTTTTGCAAAAACGCCATAAATGGAAGAATTGTCGATTGCCTGGGTTACAGAAATTGGCAGGTCCACATTCTGGCTTTGATCCACAAAAATGTATTGAAAGCGCTCTGGATTTGAGAAATTATAGTACCCACCCCTGCCAAGATCATTGAGAGGGAGCCAGTAGAAGGCCAGTGCATTCGCATCTGTCGCCACGAGTGGGAACAGGTTGTCAGATGCTGCTATGGAGGCGTTTGCTGGAATCAAGCCGGCAACCGCTTCAGCCGCTCTGAACTCTGGGTTTAGGGTATAGGAGAAAGCGTAACCGGAGTCAATATTCCGGTTATCGTTGTTTACATTCAGTGGGCCGGCAAGGAAGCTGAACACCAGTATCAGCACCGATATGGCTGTTATAAAATATCTGGGATTAAGACTGGCCAATTTCTTTCGCAGCTTCCAGTCTCCCCGGTGCCAGGAAAGCAGGATCGCGATAATGATTACTGCGACGAGGACGATGAAGATCAAGGTTATGCTTGAAATGTCAGTTCTCACCGCAGAAAACGAATTTGCGGAAATTATGAACGCTCCCACGGCAGGAACTGAAAGTATGGCATACCTTGCCCTGTTAGTAAGCTTTCCCTGTTCAATTCTCTTGAGGCCGAATGCAACCCCTATGATGAGGGAGGCCATGGCGATAAAATTGTACTGTTCCGATACGTTGGCATACGAGGGAGAGAGGAAAAAGGTTTCATAAAGCCAGGGCAAGCTGAGGATTAACAGCTTGGGCTTGAGTAGCGGAATGAAGCAAACAGATGCAAGAAGGATGATCCAGTATGATAGGGGTAGGGTGACCAGGCTTAGGTTAAGATGGGATGGGAATAAAGCGGGAAGGCCATATTTTTCCAGATTTATTATCCCGGACATGTTGTTCAGGTAGGAAGGCAAAAGATCAAGCTGCAGCCACCGTCCAAGAAGAAAAACAGAAATAGATACTGAAACCAGAGCATAGAGCGCAAGATAGGTTCTCTTGAGCAAGTCTTTTGGGTGAAGCATTGACAGAAGTCCATTTCTATCTATAAAGAAATACAGGGCTATCCCAAGTGCAAGGAGCGGAAAGACCTCGTTTATGCAAGCACCCAGAGCAATGGTAAAGGCAGCATACAAATACCTATCTGTCCAGACAAGATAGAATAGTGACAGAAATAAGACTGGCATAAAGGAAAGCCAGTGGTAATCGTACATCAGAGCCGCAATTATCGGGAAATTGGAAAGGTAAATGAGAATAAGGAATATTGAGTAATTTCTTCCCAGATCAAGCCTTCTTGAGATAAAATAAAGGGGTATGATTCCCGCAGAGACAACCATTGCCTGCATAACGAACAGGGTGACTGGCGACCCAATGAGATTGTACAGGTATGAAATGGGGATCGCAACGTATGTGGAATGAATTTCCAGATGTGACAGAACGCCATAACCCTGAAAATCAGCGGCCTCATATAGCAGGAACCCTTTCGATTCGCTGGACAGCATCTGGATATTTATGCCCAGATCCCAGTTGGACGTGAAGAAATTAACATACCTTATATACGAGAATATTGTGATTAGGATCGTGAATGCAGATATGCAGGTTATAATGAAGAGATAAGTATTTTTCAAGGAGGCGTTTTTGGGCTCTTCCACAAATATTCGATTGTGTATAGAGCTACAAAATTTAAAAATGTTGGCAGGGTGCCCGAAGGGCGGTGAAAATCGGGAAATGCCGTCACGCCGAATTCATGTGGGCTCTGCACTCAATGTCTATCCAGTGGTAATTATTTTACCATGAATCGTCATACGCTGATGATGGACAGGTCCCAACCAGCAGATTCCAAAACGTGGGAACGAATGGTTATTATTATTGCGATTGCAGCCTATGCTGCATTGTACTCCACCCTTTCAGTCGTACGTTTCCTGACCTATAATGCTTATGTATACGACCTTGGGCTCAGTTCCTCACTCTTGTACAGCGCGGTACACAATGGAACTTATTTTTTTATCCAGAACCCGGGAAATATCACGGCTAACAAGATGATATACATACTGCTGGCTGTAATCTTTCAATTCTACCCAAATTTTATCCCGCTTCTCATCTTCCAGTCAATATGGATAGCTGTTGGCGCATACCCTCTCTACAGGATCTCGAAAAAAGTTATTGCTGATCCGGTTCTCTCTCTACTCCCTTCACTGCTTTATTTGCTGTATTACCCATTGGCGGGTGTCAGCTGGTACGATTTTCACTTCATGGCGTTGTTTCCAACATTTTTCTTCTTCGGCTTCTGGCTATACCTGTGTGACAGGAAGGTGGCATCAGCCCTGGTTCTATTTCTTGCAGCGATGACAAATTATCTCGCGGCAGCAATCGTACTGATATTTGGCATTGTTGCCATATTCAGTAAGCGGGACGGCGGTTCGCGCATCCCGGATAAATTATACGGGATATCGCTGATCGTATTTCCTTTGATCTTGTTCATGATCATAAACATGCACTTTGGCGTATCATACACGACCTCTGTTTCCAATGCGAGTGGTTTTCCCATGGATCTGTTTGCATACTTGTCTCTTAAGCTGTTTCTTGTCTTTTCACTCCTTTTTCCGTTATTCTTCATTTCACTGTATTCACCCAAGTACCTTTTACTGGCGCTGCCCTATGTCGCCTTTGTCTTTTTTCAGGGAAACCACCTTGCATATTTCAGCCCGATCAACTTCCAGTACCCCTCTCTTGCGATTCCTGGCCTTTTCATTT
>DAICSO010000043.1:0-11906 GCA_027368075.1 bacterium | reverse complement strand
AGGCCGGTTTCCGGGAATCCAATCGTGGTATCTTCGGTTGCAACCCTTATATCGCATGCAAGAGAAAGCTCAAATCCTCCTCGCTCCTTTTATTGTCGCTGACGTCACCCTGTCTTTCTTCGGTATCGCTTATGTGCTGAGTTCTGCCCTTGTTCTTGCGCTGATGGTTCCGGCAAGCATGATCATAACGTTCTACTTCTTCTCCGAAAGGGTGGCGTCACAGGACCTTCAGGGAGGCGTGATCAGTGGAAGCACTGCAGGGAGAAATTTCATCCTTCTTGTTCCCTCAGCGATATTCTTCGTGATTGCCATCGCCTCAATTTTCTTCCAGTACGTGCTTGCCGTTTCCCTCATAACCATGAACCTGCTTGCCCTCGAAATAATGTTTAGGGGCAGGAGATGGAGCAGAATAACGAACTACCTTTCAGAACATGGTTTTGTATAAGTCGCGAAGGATGCCTTCCACGGGGTCCGAAAAATTCTTTTTAGTTTCATCAGGCGGGATGTTCACTAATCATTATTGGGTAGTAAGCTTTAAATAGTGTGTGTAAATAAAGAACTGGTGACCAAATGTCATTGATTAAGAAGGAAGATCAGGAATATCTTAAATCAGAATTCGAGAAACATCTGAAGGAAGATGTGGACATAGTTGTGTTTACGTCCAGTGATTCGGAATGCAAGTACTGCAAGGAGACCCTTGAACTTGCAACCGAGGTTTCTGCAATAGACAGCAGGATCCACCTTGTGGTTTACGATTTTGACAAGGATAAGGCGAAGGCGAAGAAGTTCGGGATAGAGAAGTATCCTGCAACTGTTGTTGAGAAGCATGGTGATGAGACCGGAAGAGTCAGGTACTATGGAATACCCTCCGGTTATGAATTTGGGTCGCTCATAGAAGACCTGAAGATAGTTTCAAGCGGCGAGGCCGACGTATCCTCAAAGGCAATGGAGATAATTTCAAAGATTGACAAGCCCATAAAGATACAGGTTTTTGTAACTCCCACGTGCCCGTACTGCCCCAAGGCCGTTACCACTGCACATAAATTTGCGGTCAGGAACAAGAACATTACCGGCGAAATGGTTGAGTCCATGGAATTTGAGAAAGAGGCCGAGGAAGCTGGAGTATCGAGCGTTCCGCACATAGTCATAAACAAGGACGTGCAGTTTGTTGGAGCTTACCCTGACGACCAGTTTGCCGAGTACGTCATGGAAGCTTACAAACACGCCTAATTTTTTTATTTTTCATTTTTTGACAACAAAAAATATAAAGACTGCTTTTCTAAAGTATTCATGAGTTCTAAGGACATACTCAGCGTTATTATAGACGGCGTGAATACGAACCCTACTGTAAGCAAGGAGATAGCGTCTTGGGACAAGATCATACAGTTCAAGCTGTCTGACTCTTCGCCTTATTACGTGCACGTTTCCCAGGGGAAGTTCGTACTTGAAGATGGCGAGAAAGCCCCCGCTGCGGCCACCATATCAGCTGCCGATACAGTCCTGACGGAAATATTCACCGGAGCCACTGATCCTGTTAAGGCTTTCCTTCAGGGAAAGGTCAAGATTTCCGGGGATATTTTTGGCGCACAGAAACTCACCGGCATAATCAGCAAAGCAAGGAAGTGATCCGTTGGAAATCAAGAAGGTTGCTGTGATCGGATCCGGCATCATGGGACATGGAATAGCGGAAGTTTTTGCTCTCGCAGGATTTGATGTTTCACTCGAGGATAGTTTTCCAGAAGCACTGGAAAAAGCCAGAAAATCCATAACTGGAAGCCTGGACAGGCTCGTGAAATCCGGCAAGATAAAGCAGGAAGACCTTGGTTCAATTAACAGCAGGCTGGTTTATACCGGAGACCTCCAGCAGGCAGTAAGGGATGCTGACATTGTTGTGGAGGCAGTGCCGGAGGTACTGGAGATAAAGAGGAAACTGTTCTCTGATCTTGAGAAATTCTGCAGGAAGGATGCAATAATTGCCTCAAATACATCAAATATAAGGATAACGACACTTTCTGAAGGCACAACGCTCGGGCCAAGGACTGTGGGCATGCATTTCTTCAATCCGCCGGTAGTGATGAAGCTGGTCGAGATAATAAAAGGAGAGGGGACAGACGACGCTGTCTTCGATGCTGCATTTGATCTTGCCAGGAGGATAGGAAAAACACCAATACGTGTCTACAGGGACAGCGCCGGATTTGTTGTCAACAGGATCAGTGCACCCGAAAGCCTCTTCTTCTGCATGCTTCTGGACAAGAAGATAGCAAAGCCCGAGGAGATAGATACCTTTGCAAGGGGCCAGGGCCTTCCTATGGGACCCTACGAGCTCATGGATTACGTTGGTATCGATACCGTTGTGCATTCGCTGGATTATTACGAGAAGGAGCTCTCTCCCGAGTACGGCAAATGCAAGATTTTCAAGGAGAAAGAGAAAAATGGGACGCTTGGGTTGAAGACCGGCCAGGGGTTCTATAAATGGTCAAACGGCAAAGCGGAGATACCAAGCAGCCCTCCGACCGACAAGGTGGAACTGATGGATATACTCGCCATAGAGGTTAACGAGGCTGTTAAGGTGATTGAGGAGGGAATTTCCGTTCCGGAAGACGTCGAAACTGGTGTTCGGCTGGGCATGAACAGGCCGTTCGGTCCCATATCGGTTGCGCAGGGTCTTACCAATGCAGAGATCAAGAAGAAGCTGGAGGATCTGCAGAAATTGACCGGTTCAGCTGTATTTGAACCTGCAAAATCAATCAGGGAGGGAAAACTGAAGGAGATAATATCCCTCAAGGCACCCCTTTCCTCTGAAGGCAAGCCTGCGGAACAGGCAAGCCCTGCCCAGACAACCAGGGAAGGAAAATTCATTTCAGTTGATTTCCCCTCAGAAAAGGTCGCGAGATTCCAGATTTCAAATACAAAGAACAACCTGATCAACGTCGACGTGATCCATGAACTGGAAAATGCCATCAATGAGATATGGAATAACCACGATATCAACGTAATAATAATCACAGGAAAGGGAAACGTGTTCTCTGCCGGAGCGGAGCTAACTCAGTTCTTTGCAAGTGGCGCGGACTTCATGGAAAACTCCAGGCTTGGCGAGAGAGTATTCAAGCTGCTGTCTGAAGTCCCGAAAATTACCATCGCAGAGATGAAGGGATACGCACTTGGAGGCGGATTTGAGCTTTCTCTTGCATGCGATATAAGGGTTGCAACCGAAGATACCACGATTGGATTCCCGGAAACCGGCCTTGGCTTGCTTCCCGGATGGGGAGGATCGCAGAGGCTTGCAAAACTGGTAGGCGTTTCCCGTGCTATGTATTACATTCTTTCAGCAGAAAGGTTCTCCGGAAAGACTGCCTACGAGATAGGGCTTGTTTCGAAAATCTTCGACAAGGCAGCAATCGATCAGGAAGCAGTTAAGATGGCATCAGATCTCGCAACGAGAATTTCACCGATTTCAGCGGTGCTGAGCAAGCGCCTGATAAACAAGGGAAGCGAGACCTCGATTGATGATGGACTTGAGATGGAGGCCATATCCATGGGTCTCCTGTATGGAACTGATGACCTGAAGGAGGGCATATCTGCTTTCATACAGAAAAGAAAGCCGGAATTCAAGGGCAGATGAAGCTGAGAAACAGGATGGTGATAATTGGAAACGTGCTGATATGGACAGTGTTCATACTCGGTGACTTCGTGCTTCCACGCTTCTTTAATCTTCCTCTGCTTGGATATTTTCCCTTTGTTATTTTTTTCTTTTTTCCATTTATAAATTTCTTCAGAAAAGGGAAATATGGCAATACACCCGCTTCCAATCCAGATGCAACACGGCGATCAGATGATAACGAAGATACGGCAGCTGATGGAATGAACGAGAGTCCTGGCAACGGCGGGCAGAAAAGCCTCAGGTATGAGGACTTTGGACTATCAGAACCGGAGAGAAGAATTTCCTGGCAACTCATAGCATTCATCCTGGTCGTTGTGATGGGGGTTGGGGTGCTTCTTGGCAGGTTCCTCCTGTGAGTTCAATGAGCCGGATCGATATAAAATCCAGAAATTTTAAGAAAATTTTATCTTAGACCTAACAATAGACTGCAATATTGCCACTGTAGCTCAGGTGGTAGAGCAGCTGACTTGTAATCAGCAGGTCGGGGGTTCAAATCCCTCCAGTGGCTTGTTTTCAACTGTTCACAGCCATTCTATTTCCAATACAATCGGATGACTGGAAAAACCAATTTTTTCTGCTCCTTTTAATTTGAAGTTAAGATATCAGGACATGCCTGCCTGAAAACTCCCAGAAGGATAAGATGTGTGAGGTATCTTCACATAGACAATAAAGAGAAAAACTCTGCTCTGCATCCGTCCGCCGGAAAGGCGGGAATAATGTATTGACATTCACGGCTTTTATAAATCAACCTCTTCAAGAAGGAAATCGGGAAGACTGCATTCTTTCGGCATCTCTTCGAGTGTACTGATATCAGATACATTGTCAACTAAAAAATACTCATTCAGGAATTTCAACATGAAATGCGAATTTATCATCCCCATTGTTCCAACCCTGACTGTATTGCTGGATATTTCTCCCATTCCTCTAGCTACCTGTATGCTACCGGCAAGAAGCTTTTCCACAACAAATTGGGATCTGTGCCGTGGATAAAATGTAACTACGGTGTCCGAGAAGGTGTCAACGTTGCCGAAAACGGAAATGTCATTTGCGAATAATTTTTTCCGCAAATACGCCGAACACGCCTTATGCCTTGCAATTCGCCTCTCAAGTGTTTCTTCGCTCAGGATCTCCAGCGCCCTGTGCGCAGCAGCAAAAGTCCCTACGGATGGAGTGAAAGCCGTTTCTGACCTGTCCAAATATTTCAGTGACATGGAAAGATCGATGTATGATGGCATGTCACTATTCTTTCCAAGTAGTTCGAGCCCACCTTCCGACATGGAAACAATACCGAGTCCAGGAAGAGATGCAAGGCCTTTTTGACTACATGTTGCGACCGCATCTATACCAAACTCTTCCACATCCAGTCCATAGCCGCAGAATCCGGATACTGAGTCCACGAGAATCTTGAGCCCAAGGTCCCTGCCCCTCTGCGTTATCGATTTCAAATCCCTTATTGCAGTTCCATTCCCAGTCTCGTTGTGAACCAGGAGAAGCGATGTAATTCCCTTATTTTTATCAACGGCTTCCTCAATGTCGCTGAATTTCAATGCAGTTCCTCCATTCAGGTTTATCTCCGTAACGTCACAACCCCTCCTTCGCAGGGATGATACCATTCTGTTGCCAAACTCTCCAGATGACACAGCGAGTACCTTTTCCGAGGGGTTCAAGAATGAAAAAATCATGGCCTCAACAGCAAGGGTTCCCGATCCTGTGATCATGACTGTTCTCTTGGCACCGAGAAATTTGTTAAGGAGAATCTCGGATTCCCTAACCAGTCTCTTAAAATCAGCAGATCTGTGGTTGTTTAGATATGTTGCAGCGTCTCTGACCGATCTCGGGACTTCTACCGGCCCTGGCAGGAGAAGCATTAATTTACCTCTGTGAATGCCCCTATAATATTCTCAGCAGTGATAGATGCGACCCGCTTCTGGGACTCTAACGTCTGCGCTCCAATATGAGGGGTAACTATTACATTTTTCATTTCGATTATATCCCTCTCCCACTTTTCTTGCGGCGGTTCGTTCCAGAGAACGTCAGTTGCAAAACCTCTGACCTTTCCCGACATCAATGCGTCCAGAAGATCCGCCCCGTCTATTGCTGCAGCTCTGCTGGTATTGATTATTATCGCACCGTTCCTTATTCCATTAAACTGTTTCTTGGACAATATCGGTCCGTCGTCTCTTCCCATGGTAACGTTAACCGATATCACGTCGGATATCGCCATAAGTTCGTCAAGGGCAACGAATCGTCCGCCGACTTCCCCGATTGCCTTATGGTTCTGGAACGTATCAAATGCCACAACATTCATTCCGATGGTTTTCATTACAACTGCCGTCTGATATCCTATCCGGCCAAAACCGATTATTCCAAGTGTTTTTCCCTTAAGTTCCTGCCCGGTTGATTTTATGAACTCCCCTCTTTCAACCAGCTTGATTCCCTGCTTAACATTCCGTAGAAGCATTATGGCCAGCATTACAGTGAGTTCTACCACGGACTGTGTTGATGATCCCGGAGCGTATACAACTTTTATCTTTCTTTCTTTGGCTGCATCCACATCAATGGAATCAAGTCCTATACCTGCTCTTGCTATCACTTTCAGGTTCTTGCCCATTTCAATTAACCCATGATCTACCTTCGTTCTGCTCCTCACCACAAGCACGTCATATTGTCCTATCTCCTTTTCCAGATCCTTTTTTTTGATTTCAGGTTTGTAAGTGGTTTGAAAACCGGATCTGTTCAGCTCTTCTACCAACGTCTTATCAACTACATCCGTGATTAATACACTCCGTCCCCGTGTCGCGATATGAGTCTCCATGCCTGCCTGAATCTGCCATGCTAATATAACAATTAATCATCATATTCCGGAGAAATGATTTTATTTTTTATATAATTGAGTCAAACCATGACAGAAAATTAAGAATAATCCGTTCTTTTGATAGGATAATAGAAAAGATGACGACGCGTGCGACGGTTTCAGGACCCAACAATTTGAGCCTATAAATCAATGCCGAACTCATTTTTTCCCGTTTCTGTATCTTCACTCTTACCATATTCATCCCTGTTTATCCTCCTGAAAAGGCTAATGAGAAGGTATAATACAGGAACTGCCGGAATCCAAAGGAGTAGCGGGTAAAGTATATTGTCAGGTGCTGGAAGTGACTGCTCCATTACAATTTCAGCTGATTCAAAGATCCCGCAACAAGCAGTTCAAGGATCACAAAGAGATACATGAACAGGACTTTCCTGATCTTTGCCCTTAAAAGGGTCCTGCGCCTGGCTATAAGGTAAATAAGATATATGCTGCTGCCTGCCGCCACTGCATAAGACGGCAGCTCCAGCCATGTGTGCGGCAGCAATGCGAGCGTGATGAATACAAATATTCCGGAGGTGTGAATGCTGGTCCCCTCGACTGCAATCACCAGCGAGGTTTCCACCGTGGAAAAAATGAAGAAAAACTGTCCTATTATCGGAATGACCTCCAACGTGGCTATGAACAGGTTGTGGGGGAATATTGAAAAAAGCATTGGTATGAAGCTGAGCGAATCCACAGAGTTCTGTTCACTCTGTATCTGGCTCAGCAGTGCAGGATCGCTAATCGGTAGCGCCGATATGACTAGATAAATCAACATCTCCATCAGGAAAGCAGTTAAGAACAATCGCCTGAGCATCAGGACGCCGTTCCTGAAGAAGAATGAGTCCAGCTTCATCAATACTTCCTATGCCCTCATTTTACATTATGTTTATGATTCAAAAAAAAGCCGGTTAATTAAAAAAATGAGCAAAAATGCTAATGGATTATTCCAAGTTCCTGCATTCTGGAAAGCACTTCCGTCGCGTGATCCTTCGGCGTGACCTTCGAGTACACGTGGGCCACCTTGCCATCCCTGTCAATTATATAGGTTACGCGTCTTGCAGTAGATCCGCCCAGCACGCCGTACTTCTCTGAAACCTCCTTTGAATTATCCGCAACCAGTGTGAAATTCAGTCCGTATTTCTCCTGGAATTTCTTGTGCGACTGTGGTGAGTCTACGCTGACTCCGAGCACCTTTACGCCCCTCTTATCAAATTCTGCGCTGTTATCCCTGAAGTTGCATGCTTCCGTTGTGCATCCCGGGGTGTCGTCCCTTGGATAAAAATACAGAACAACGGGACTGCCCCTGTACTGGCTCAACTTAACCTCTCTTCCCATCTGGTCCACTG
Organism: bacterium; assembly: GCA_027368075.1. GTDB lineage: Archaea > Thermoplasmatota > Thermoplasmata > Thermoplasmatales > Thermoplasmataceae > B-DKE. Next base: position 4,045 of record DAICSO010000043.1, on the reverse strand, counting down.
AACTGAAATCCGGTGCCAATGTGCCTACCTTTAGTTCCATTGATGAAAATGTGGTTCTTACTTATAATCTTTATTACTTAACGGATTTTTCCTGGTATGCCCTGAAAATCTTGTCACCGGGATAGTGGATGGTTTTTATTGCCTCCCCCTTTCTGTTTTTCATTATCTCCTCACCTGACATCTGCGAAATTCCCACGGCGATAAAGATGCCTTCAGGGTTCCTGACGAACACCATGTCCCCCTTCTGCACATTCCTGTCCATGTCGCTTATACCCTGCGCGAAAACGTTAGCCCCATTAGTTATGTGAGGTACCGCTCCATTGTCAACTGTGACCCATTTATTGCCGGGTTTTGTTCCGTTGATAAAGAAGAGGGTAGGAACCATGAAGTCCTTGAAATAGATGGTGGGCTTGCCACCCACGTAGTATATTTTTTCATCCCGGTTCTCCTCGACTTCCATCCCGTCAAGGGGGATGCTGCCGATTCCAAGGGCATCCACCCTCCCCTGGATATCTTTCAGTTCCCTCCTGGATACAACGTGCCTGGACATGGGATCACGGCACAAATGGCCTTATTCCCGCTATATTGGAATTCACGCTGCTGTAATCATTCTCAAGAATCTTCTTCATTGAATCGAGCATTTTTCCACCAAGTTCACGGTCCTGGTCATTGAAGAGCCACTCCCTGTTTCCGAGTTCCCCGACGGTCACGACAAATGCGTAGAATATTGCCCTGTTCACAGGGTCCGCCTGCAGGTTTTTCTCCCCATTCCTGATTGCTACAAATTTTCCGGACTTGAAAAAATCCTTCACAAGGGAGATAAGGTACTCAGAAGCCTTTGACCATGGAGTGATGGTAAATGCGGAATCTATGTCCTCAATCTTGTATATTTTCCTGGCCCGCTCTATCTGGTCAAGGGGATTGCCTTTCAGGCTCCTCAGTTTGTTCTCGTCCAGATCAGGAAATGTTGCCTTCAGGATTTCATTGCCATGGGATGGCCAGAGTACCTCAAGGAGTTTCCGCAGGCTGGGGTAATCGACATAAAGACCGTGCCCCATGGATTTAAGATACGGAACGAGCAGGGAAGTGTTTACCATGTCATTTGGAAACTCGCCAAGGAACTCTCCTGGATCTGAGTAACACCTGTCTGCGATTATGTAAAGTGACTTTCCAATTCCCTCCCTTATCCTGGCATCTGCTATGTTCCTGATGAAGGACTTGTCATCGATTTGCCCGCTGAAGTACCGGTTGAGATCATCCGGCGGTATTATGGTTACGCGATCTTCTATGAATGGGCAGCTAACCCTGAAATCGCTGAAAAGATCCTTTGTCAAAAAGTGCCTCACAATTGTGTGTGCCGTAGAGTATTCAGAATCTTCAAAGATCCGGATGTTAACTCCGGAGAAATGGCTCATCACTATGGTCTTTCCAAGGTTCCCGATCACTATGGTTCCCCCTTCCTCACGGTACTTTATCCCATGCTCCTCGAGGACATCCCTGAAAAATTCTATCCCGGGGCCGTGTCCCTTGCATGAGCCGATGTAAAAATTCCTGGATGAATAGACCCTGGCTCCCTTGCTCTTTGACAGTGATGAAAATGCGAGCATCCGCCAGATTTCATCGTCGAAATGCTGTACTCCCGCAAGAACGGTTTCATCTGTATTTCCCCGCTTGGCATATTCCACATTCCCATATGGAGTGGTGATGAACCCTACCACCGGAGCTGAGTCGGAATCCGAAACTTTATGTGTTTCACTGATGGCACTGAGGAACTGGTCTGATGATCTCAGATACTTTTCAAACTTCTGGCTCCCCTTGAGTGATTGCATCTTCTTGCGATATGACTCGAACGGGCATAAAAATCCCTTGTCTATGCAGTCAGGAACAAGTGATTCAGGGTTTTCAAAAAGACTCGTGATATGACCAAGGAATTCTTTCTCTCTCCTCTTAGATCGAAATTTTAGTTTCATGATACCTATTTCTTGTCCAACATCCTGATGGCTTCAGCTCTCACAGTTACCGGTATGGGAACCATAGACTCCACGAGTTGAACGGTGACTTCCTCCTTGCCGGCGTCTATGGACATTATCTTGGCCTTCTCTCCCTTGAACGGCCCGTCAATAAGTTCAACAAATGCCCCCAGTTCCAGTCCAGCCACGGCGGGTTTTGGGGTCAGGTAATGCTCAATTTCGCCTATCTTGATATCACCCTCAACTATGCCCTTGAATCCCCTTATTCCTTTAGCTATAACGGCAAGACGATCCGGGTGCATGGTCTCCACGAAGACATATCCCCTGACCTCGTGTGGCGCCATTATTGAAAAGACCTCGCTGAGTGCGTCCTGGTTTATCTGCTTCCTTTCCCCGAGATCCACGTCAGACTTGTTTGCCAAGTCTATTGAAACGGGGATCTCGTTGCCCACGGTCGTCTTGACCGCCACAATAACTGGAGTTAATTCCAGCGTGAAGGCTTTTTCCAGGTTGTTAATGCCGTCAGCAGAGAATATAGAGACGTAGAACGTCACTGAATCACCCATGTATCCGCCCTTAGGCGTAGAAATGACCATCGAGATTTTCCTTGACTGCTTTCCGTCGATATCAATATCCTCCTCTATGGGTTCCTTGTCAAATTTTGAAATGGTATATTCCTTCTGTTTCGGATAATCCAGGGTAACAAACCATTCCACCAGTTCGTCTCTTGACTTGAATTCACTCCTGATACGGAGAGTAAATTTCCTCTTTGAACTCTGGATATTTCTTATTGTAACCGGGAAGGGAACTTCCTTTCCGCATCCTACCTTGATATCTGCAGCATCTATAGTTGCCCAGACCTGCAATTCTTGTTTGCTTTCCATTTATAACACCTAGGGAACCTTGAAGTATACACCCATAACCAGATAGATTATGAATCCTACAAGACCGAGGAGCACTATTCCGAACCCTGTTATCAGGAGCACCTTAAGATACTCATCCCTGTCCGGCTTCTTGGCCATCCTTATTATTCTGGCATATTTTCCCTTTCCTATGCCACTGAATTTTCTCTCGATCCTTTCCTGAACTTCAACGGCCTTGTCCTCGACTGACATCAGAATGTCTCCTTCTACATTAGAGAATATACAAATAAAATCCTTTGCAAATGAAACCGTGAAAGATTGTGCCTGTGACTCGCCAAATACATAGGAGGTGATCCATCCGCAGGTTCCCCTACGGATACCTTGTTACGACTTAACCCTCCTCACCGACATCAGATTTGAGTTTGCCCATAAGAGCATACCCTCATCCAGCACCAGCTCGGATGGTTTGACGGGCGGTGTGTGCAAGGAGCAGGGGCATATTCACCGCGGGCTGTTGACCCGCGATTACTACGGAATCCACATTCATGAGGGCGAGTTACAGCCCTCAATCCTAACTACGAACAGGTTTCGAGGTTAGCTCCCCCTTTCGAGGTGGCAACTCATTGTCCTGCCCTTTGTAGCGCGCGTGTTGCCCGGGAGATTCGGGGCGTACTGACCTGCCGTCGACCCCTCCTTCCTCCAGTTTAGCACTGGCGGTCCCTCTAAAGTGCGCGTGCACGCGAATGCACGTTAGCAATTAGAGATGGGGGTCTCGCTCGTTATCACACTTAAGTGAACGCCCTACGGTACGAGCTGACGACGGCCATGCACCACCTCTCCTTCTATCGAGTAAGCTCATCAGGCTGACTCTCATCCAAAGGTCGCTCCCGGTGAGTTTTCCGGCGTTGAATCCAATTAAACCGCACGCTCCTCCCGTTGCGGTGCTCCCCCGCCAATTCCTTTAAGTTTCAGCCTTGCGACCATACTCCCCCCGGAACCCAAAGACTTTGATTTCTCATAAGGTGCCAGCGGGGTCCTATTAGTAACACCCGCTGATCCCTGGTCGGCATCGTTTATGGTTGAGACTAGGACGGTATCTGATCGTCTTCGAGCCCCCAACTTTCGTTCTTGATTAATGAAAACATCCTTGGCAAATGCTTTCGCAGTGGTTCGTCTTTCATAAATCCAAGAATTTCACCTCTGACTATGAAA
>DAICSO010000042.1:0-11947 GCA_027368075.1 bacterium | reverse complement strand
TACGAAGACCGTTCATTTGATTCTGTTATTTGTATGTGGAACGCATTTAGTGAGATCGCACAGGAACAGGATCAAGTAAGGGTCATTTCAGAAATATTCCGGGTACTCAAGAGAGGAGGGCTCGCTATCGTTGAGGTGAGAAATCACAGGTCAAGCGGACTCATCGAAGAAAATTTCATAGATGGCTATGAGGCAATGCCAAGCTACAATCATACAAGAGGAAGCGTGAAACGCTTGATGAAACTCTCGGGAGTGGATAGTTTCAAGGTATTTATTGACAAGTTTGGAGGAAGGAACAGGCTCATTTTGGAAATAGTGAAGCCCTGATTCCTGCTACTTTATTTCATACCGAAAGGCAAAGTCTTAGTGAAGATAGATTTCAAAATGGGATCAAGGTACTTTGGAAATAAGTGATTTCCTTTTTATGGACCGGTTGGGATTTGATTAAAGTCTTAAGCGAATACCAACTTGAACATTTACCGATCATAGACACTGCTTCTGTGTCCTACTTTTAGAATCAATATTCTGACAGATTCATGTTTGATATCAAGGATCACACGATAATCTCCAACCCTCAGCCTGTAATATGGATAGCGAACTAGTTTCTCGATGTACCTTTCCGGATTCCGCGATAATAGGTCAACCTTTTCATAAATTCTCTTAGCAACAGACCTGTCAAGACGTTTAAGTTCTTTAGCGGCAGGAATGGACCAGACAATCTCGTATTCCATTAAAGTCCAAGATCCTTTTTCAGCTGTTCATGCGTGACAAATTTCCCGGATTCAATATCTTTCCTGGCTTCTTCAATTTCTATTCTGGTCTTCTCACCAAGTTCACTAAGGTCTTCAATCATCCTTTCTATTACTTCCTCATAGGTTTCTCTAGGATGCAGTTTCATGGACTGCAATGTCTTCTTGGTATCTTCCTTTACCTGTATCGTTGAAATTGTCACATTTGTCTATAGCGTTCGATAGTATAAAGTTTTCTTCAATAGTGAACGAGTGTCAAATAATCTTACAGATATGAATAAAGTATTTTTCGCTTTCCGGTTTTTGGCAACCTGAAATTATGATGAAATTTGAGCTCAATTTCAAGCCAATCGTGTGAGAATATTCCATTTGTTAACAGAAACGTGTTCAAAAAAATTAAGGAAATAAAAAAAGCCGTCACCCTAACGGGCAACAGTCGTGTGGTAATCAAAAGCCTTGAATTTCTTTGAGTTTCTTATCGTTCTGCTATACTCAAAAACCGCAGGCTTCATGTAGTTCTCGATGTAATCAAGAACCTCATAATCTGAGTCTTCGGCTTCAAGGAAGATCATTGATGCAAGATATGGAAGTAGCGACTTCAGCTCAAGGATGCTGAGATTGTGCTCCTGCCATATACGCCCAATCTCCTCGCTTATTGACTCAATCTCCGAAAACCTGTCTTTGCTGATATCACCCTTCTGGAAGGTGTATCTGCTCTCCATTTTCTGTTCTTCTTTTTCCTGAACAATTTCGCTCGTATCCTTGTTGGCGGTCATTCTCTTCACCTCCAATCAATACAATGCAAAAAGTAATTTTACACTTCTATAAAAACTTTTCATTCCCTGTTTTTGAAAATACATGTGCCTATTATTTGCAACTACCCTTAAGAGAACTCATAGAAATAAGGTAAAAATAAGAATGGACAGGTTGGGATTTCATTAAAATTTTAAGGAAATACCAGTTCTACTATGCCGTCAGGTTCTGTCTGCCAGTATTAAATCCTGATAAGCGTCAGGCAAGAAGACGTGCACATTTGCACGGCGATGATCTACGGTAAGGGTGTGTGCGTCAGGACCAGTTTTTATTTTCTCCACAAAGTGGAGAGCGTTTGTGTCAAATACATCTATTACTCCCGGATCCCCCACTGCAACGTAAAGTCGATCCAAATTCCGGTTCAGCCAGATTACATCCGGTGGTCCTGACAGTGGCCCGAGAACTTCTGTTGCACCGGTTCTTAAGTTAATGCCGATTAAGGTGCCCTCATCACAGGCGCAATATAGTGTTCCGCTTTTCTTATTCTGTTCCAGTCCGTGTGGTCCTCTAGCTGGGATGTTGAATGTTCTGGAAACCTTAGAGAGATCATCGGCACTAACGGAGACTATTGAAGGCGGATCAGCAACGTTCACGAAGAATGAGTCCGTGTCTGCATTATAAAGTGCCCATCGAGTTCTTCCCTGGAGTTCGATCTTTCCTATCACTTTCCCATTGCTGGTGTCGATGAAGGTTAGAGATGGCGGAGCATTGCTCTTTTCTGCATTGCCAACACCTGCAACCATGAGGATGTTTCTTCCTTCATCAAATGCCATGCCATTTGGCCTGACCCCAGTGGGGACACGAAATTTCTCCGTGGCTTTTTTTCCATCTAGAAGGAATACACTTGCAGTATCCTCCCCTCTATTAGAAGCAAATAGAAGTCTTCTTTTCGCTGAAACCCAAACTCCAGCTACTCCCTTATGCCCTGTGATGGAGTATAGAAATTTCTCAGCACTTAGATCAATGACGTCCAGAGCATCGTTCGATGGGTGGGCCACGTACAAAAGATCGGACATCTCGTCCACGGCAGCATGGTCGAATTCTCCACCTTCCAAGTGATGAGGGAGGGGGACACGCTTAACTTCCTTGAGCGCCATTACTACATTTTGCTCCTTTAAATTACGCAGGATCAGTTGCTGGAGTGCTCCAGTTTTCCGCCTTCCTCTAATCTCCATTTACAGTAGGCATATAATGCATCATACAAAGGAAATTGCAATTTCATGTTCTCGTGGTCATCCTTTGCTATTCTTCTGAATCCAAGAGCTGCTGCTTCGAGACCTGGTCCCTCTGGCTTTGCATCCGGGGGTTCCGCATCCGCAGATCTTACAATCTTTGCCAGTTCAAGCAGTGCAGGGTCTTTGAGAGCGTACTTCTTGATGATGGCATCAAAACTCACATACTCGTAACCTTTTTCTTCATAATGCATCAATTCCGCGCCCGGGGTGTCGAACGGTGTAGCATTATTCTTCTTTGCATACTCCAACACCTCTTGAGCAGGAACAAAAAAGAACTGAGCATCTTTATCGACAAATCTGGAAATCACCCAAGGGCAAGCAATCCTATCCACTTTTGCTTTCTCTCTAGTAACCCATCGCATAGTAGTTCACCTACTTAGGTAGTAAATGTATATATATAAAAATTTCCTTACCTGTTCATGCCGAAGAACATTCCGCAGGGCATGAAAGTTGGAACGGTATCACTCTGGCTCCTGCTTCTCTTATCTGAAAGGCCAATGTATGGATATGAAATGATAAAGGAATTGGAAAAAAGGTTCTCCGGATTCTGGAGACCAAAGACTGGCACGATATATCCCTCCCTCGAGAAACTCGAACAGGATGGATTTGTCACAAGCCGCGTGGAATTCAAAGATAAGTTACCTGGCCGTAAACATTATGCCTTAACCAACAAGGGGAACAAAGAGCTCAGGCGCTCTATGGTTCACTGGACAAAAATGACCGAAGTGCTCGAAAACTATCGTGAGATGCACGAGTCAATTGTGAGGCACAGGTTAGATGTGAATAGGGATGAGTTAGCAAATATTATGGAAAAATTTGGATCAGCTCTAAGGGGAGATATAATCGACACATCAAGTATTTTCAAGACCGAAGAGCGTGTAACAATCACTACCGTGGAGCCTTTGAGATTCAAATTCGTCTATGCTAAGGAGAATCAAAAATTGGAGATGCACATAGAGATAGAGTGGACTCCTGGGAAATAAAAGCTAATACTTAAAATCGATTTCGGTACCGTGATACGATTCTGAGATATATTCCGGCGTCTCCATCTAGATACAGATGAAAACCATATAACTTTCAGACACCAGAATTGGCCGAAGTTTTGGTGAAATCTAATGGTTTCATTTTTCGGCCGTTATTAAGATGGAGTTGAGTCGATATCTCCATAATATATCATACTTCCATACATGGAACAGTATGTCAACAGAATAGAATAAAATGGAGTTTCATCGGAATGGACCGGTCGGGATTTGATTATTGTTTTAAGCGAATACTTTTAGAGGTATTCTCTAATAACTTTTTGGTCATTCGATTTAGTGTTTCATCAAATAAGGGACAATAACTTTTTGATTAGTGCTTTGCTTTCCTTATGGGAAATATGGTCAAAGGTTGAATTGTCGGCTATAATTCCCTGCTCCAGTAAGTCTCGCAAGAAATCAAATCCTGATATGATTGAAGACAACCAATCAAATCTGGCAAACTGAAATGCATCACTCTGAAGTAACGCAATGATATCGCCACAATCCTTGGTGAATTTGTCACTTAAGTGGTCCTTGTCCGGTGTAGTTTCAAGCGATAGGTCATAGTGTCTGTCCCATGCCGCTTTTAACTTTAGCAGGAGGAGCATTGAGATCTCTGGGACTAAGACTTGAAACTCAGACTCAAAGGAATATGAAATATTCTTGGGAACAGTCTCGTATTCCATTTCCATCAAATTGAGCAATTTTTCCGTTCCGTGGAATTGATCTCTTTTAGGTAGAAAGTCAAGATAAATATCTCCGGAATCCAAACGTTTTAAGTATAGCGTGTTTCCTGCAGAATCCTTTTCTTTCCTGTAATCCCGGGTCGAGTACAGGTGTTTCTTTAACGGGTCCTTGAAACGACCGGTCGCAATCAAATCGATATCGAGTGAATATTTCCATGGATTAAATGAGTGGACTGCCCATCCGCCTATGAGGATGATATCGCCTGGCCTATAATTTCTGTTAGCGATGCTCCAGTCAAAAATGTACCTGAGCTCGTTGAATGAATCCCTGGCCAGAATGGTCTCTCCGCCTTCTTCATTTACCACTCTTATTCACCAGATCCTTTGCGGCAATCCGGCCATCCATACCTAATCCTGCAAGGTCCAGTATGTTCTGGCACAGGTCAACAATCCGAATGCCATTAAACATGGTGGAAGATTTCATGATATCTCTTTCGGGCACATACACCTTCAAGCGGCATCCGCCCGCTCTCCTCTCAGAAAAGGACCTGATAGCTTCTCTGTCGGATGGGTTTGGGAGGTAGAGATATGCAGTATCTTCCCTCATTATGGATGAACCATATGAAACTGCAGATGAATGGGCCGTGAAAGCATAATCAATGCCAAGTCTGTTGAGATTGAGCGCAACTTCATTTATACACCGGGTTGCTGTGCTGAAATTGGTGTTTATGGTTTCCAGGAGCAGGCCCTCAAGGGCTCTTTCCCACGAGACTACATTGAAAAGCTTGTCCATGTCTTTGATTCTCAAACCGTAATCCACAGTTATTATTCCAGAGTCCTCAAGTTTATGAATTATGTTGTTTGTCCACCCATATGAAACACCGGTTTTCCTAGAAACAGAAAGGATATTGGATGGCTTGTCAGTCAGTAAGGAGCAGACAATTTTCCACGCCTTTTCAGAAGTGAGTCTTGACGGGCTTGTTTTTAAGTGTTCGAAAGGGGCATTCGCCTCAGATGAAGTTACCCTCGGTGACAGGTACTGATACAATTTTGGAGGAATAAGCAAGGTGTCTACACCAAGCTTGGTGGCAAGTTCTTGAGTACTGTACTTCAGTGATTTTCCAACACAAACCAATCTAATCTCCTTCTTGCCCAACAATTGTTTATTTATTAAGTGCGAAATGGCATATATTCTGTATATGGTGTCTTCATTTATTCTAGGCTTGATTTCAACAAGCGTAATAGTGTCTCTGGACTCAATTGCTAAATCTATCAGTAATTCCCTTTCTCCAACAGATATTGGGTACGACCATTCTATTTTTGCATCGGGTGAAATCCGGAGTTTCTCAAGTATAAACTGATAAATTAGTTTTAGATCTTCATTCATCCTTGTATCTGTATCCAGTGATACTTTATTAATGTATCACTGATAACTATCAGTTAACAGAGATAATTTAAATACCTATCAGTGATAAAAAATCGAAGAATAAAAAATAGTGGACCGGTCGGGATTTGAACCCGAGGCCTCCTGCTTGCGAAGCAGGCGATCTACCGCTGATCTACCGGCCCTTCTATAGAATTCAGTTGATCTCCTGCCCTATATAGCAAATCCGTGCTATCATTGCATCCAGCTGTATGTTGTCGCTGGAACCCTCGACAAGGCGAAACTCAGCGTCTCCTAATGCCATTATCACCTGAATCTTTTGCTTTGCTGGCATGTTCTCCCTCCGGATTGCCGAGTGTATGCCTCTGACAATGTCGATGCCGGAAAGTCCCTCCTCAATAAGCATCTTGTCAAGCATTTCCCTCGCGTCGTTGAACAGGCCGGCCAGGGAGGCTGCAGCGAGTTTTCTGAAAGCCTCCTTGTTGGCCATCCCCTGTATCTCAAATATATTCATGGCTCCAGAGTTCCCTGACGCCTTAACTGACTGGAGAACATTCAGTGCTCTTCTCATGTCCCCCTCAGAGGCCTCTGCAATGGACATAAGCGACTCGTTATCAATGGTGAGTTTCTCCTTGTCGGATATGAACCTTAATCGCTTTACCATCTCCTCTGGTTTCACCGGTCTGAAACGCATGACTACCGTTCTTGACTGTATAGGGGGTATAATCTGAGAGGAATAGTTGCATGAAAATATGAATCTTGTAGTAGAGGAGTAGACCTCCATGGTTCTCCTTAGCGCGGCCTGGGCCTCCGGAGTCAGCTGATCCGCCTCATCCAGGAATATTATCTTGAATCCAAGTTCATTAGACGCCATTATACGGGCGAAATCCTTTACATTTTCCCTTATAACATCTATTCCGCGCTCATTGGACGCATTCAATTCAAGTATGTTCTGCTTCCAGTCCTGGCCGAAAAGTTCCATGGCCAGCGCAAGGGCCGCTGACGTTTTCCCTATCCCTGCCGGTCCTGCAAATATAAGATGGGGCAACTCCCTGCGATCAACGAAGGACTTTAATTTCCTAACGTTCTCTTCCTGTCCAACTATTTCGGATAGGTTCTTCGGCCTGTACTTCTCTGTCCAAATGTCAATCATCAGGTTCCACTTTTCTATGGTTCATGGCATGCTGGACTTAAAATATTACCTATTGGTTTTATTTGAGGGAAAAATATACTATGCGATGAGATCAATTGTCGTTCTAGCATCTGGCAATGGAACTAATTTCCAGGCAATCATCGAGGCTGTAAAGGCTGGGGTGATCGGCGGGAGTATAGCTATCCTGCTGTCAGACAGGAGGGACGCCTATGCCCTCCAAAGGGCTGAAGCCAACGGGATACCATTCCGCGTGATAACATACACTAAGGCGGACCCTGAAATTTTTTACGCCAAAATGAAAGATGCCATAAGATCGGCAAATCCTGACCTGGTTGTCCTTGCCGGATTTAACCGTATCCTGCCAGATCGTGTCCTTTCAGGATACAGGGCAATAAACATTCACCCCTCTCTTCTTCCATGTTTCGGAGGCAGGGGTTTTTACGGACTCAAAGTCCATGAAGCTGTTTTGGCAAGCGGAGCAAAGTTCTCAGGATGCACGGTTCATTTCGTCACCAGCGAAATTGACGGAGGGCCCATAATATTGCAGCGTATTGTGGAAGTAAGGGAGGAAGACACACCCGAGTCGCTTGCTGAGAGAATACATCTGGAAGAGCATATCGCAATCGTCGAAGCCATAAGGATTGTCATTGATGGCAACTACACGATATCTGGCAACAGGGTACTCAAATCCTGAGTCCATGCCTGGACAGGTAAGCCGCCATGTAGAGCAGCGAAACTATGCCTGTAGCAATCAGCCACAATGCAAACAATACAGTGGCAGACTCCAGAGGTGAATAGACATAGTAGAGTGTGAGCACTCCGTTGAACACCCAGTGTATCGGTATATCAACGTAAGGCCCAAACTTCAGGAATCCAACCGCAAGAGCAACTCCTACAATTCCGGCAGTGAGTATCTTACCAATGCTCCAGAGCCCGAACAGCACATGGGCAAACCCAAACAGTCCTGCAGTTATTGCGACAAATGTCCAGTCCATCGCTGTCAGGCTATATATGCCGTTTGTTTTCCTGAACTTTCCGGGCACCAGGAAGGATTGTACAATCTGGGAGGCCAGACCGGGATCCTTGTTAATTCCAAGGTGAGATGACTTCTTCCTGTACCTCACCAGAAAAAATGTTAGCAAACCCAGCGGTAGAATCCTGAATCCAGTTTCCTCGGCAAGCGGAGCAAAGATTAGGGATGAATATGTGAGGAACGGCTTGCCCACAAGTTCGTTTGATATGGTTGTCCCCCCTATAGCTACCCCGGAATACTTCTCAATCAGGCTTATTGCGAAAACAAGAAAGTACGCAGCAGATGCTACAATTATGAAAAATCCCACCGGTGTTGCCAGCGGATCTCTCTTATGCCCCATGAAAGTCTCAATCATCATGTAAACGAACGATAGGGAAAAGACAAGGAATGTGAAAATTAGCAGCAGTTTCAAAGGTACCCCTGGAAGAATCACTGGAAGCAGCAGTATGAAGAAGTACGGTAACACGATGTTTCCATACGTTTCCTGGCTAGATGGCAGAAATGATGCAGAAATTGAAGATATGAAAAAAATCATGATCGCAATGAACGTTACGATTACCATTGCCCAGATGAGGGGATGTCTCTCTCCATGATTCATTCCCCGGTCTATCCGGTCTGAAGATTCGGCAGCTGGCAACATCAGCATTACAATGGCACCAGGATGATAATTGTTTGCAAGAATGGTGGGGAATCACTCCAGCACGAATTTGTATCCATACTGGATTATGCCGCTTTTCCCGTCCTCGCCTATTTTCCTGAAGACAGACCTTACCCTCTTTCCCATCTCTATTGAGTCGTTTTCAGCATCCACGATCTGTCCCGTGAGGATCGGCCCCTCGTCAAGTTTGATAAGGGCAAGGGCATATGGCCTTTGCCTGACGAATGAAGGTGGAGTGTCGTGCACTATTGTGAACGAAACTATCTCTCCTCTGCCGCTGAGTTCCATGGGTTTCATTTTTCCGATGGATTCCCTGTGGCATTGCGGGCACACATCCCGTATTGGAAAGAATACATTGTTGCAGTTTCCGCACCTGTTGCCCATCAACCTATATCTATGCTCTGACTCTCTCCAAATCCTTGAAAGTTCACCCAAATTAATCGCCCCCCACAATGTGCACGACAGAAGTGGAACCGGTACCGGCCATATTCTGCAGAAGTCCGTATCTGGCATCCTTTACCTGTCTCTTGTCGGCCTTTCCTTTCAGCTGCAGGAAAGCCTCGACAAACTGTCCTACCCCGGTAGCACCCAGCGGATTGCCCTTTGCCTTCAATCCACCGGAAGGATTTACCGGCAATCTTCCTCCAAGCCTGATGTCTTCATTTACAAGCTTATGTGCCTCTCCCTTCTTTGCAAACCCAAGGTCTTCCAGTTCCATCAGTCCATAAATGCTGTATGAATCGTGCAACTCTACGAACGACATGTCCTCACGTTTCAGTCCGGACCTCCTGAAAGCCTCGTCCGCAGCAATCCTGGTGGAATCCAGCGTGTATATGGAATTTCTGCTGTGAAGGGCCAGATAGTCCTGGGATATGGCTGATGCGAGAATTTTCATTCCATTGAGTTTATTCTTCTTAAGATAACTCTCAGATGCGAGTACTATTGCTGACGCGCCGTCTGTAACAGGGCTGCAGTCCATAAGATTAAGCGGTTCGGCAACAGAAGTAGCATTAAGAGCCTGATCCAGTGTAATCTTGTTCTTGAAGTGTGAGTTGGGATTAAGGGAAGCGTTTGCATGATCGTTGACAGACATCATTGCTAGGGCTTCCTTCTTCACGTTGAAATCCTTCATGTATTTTCTTGCAGAAATGGCTGCAAGTGCAGCAGGCGTTGCGCCGAAGAAAGCTTCCCACTCCCTGTCCAGGAGAGATGACATCATGTCAAGAACCTCATTACCGAAGATATCAGTCATCTTTTCCACGCCACCTACCACAGCCACATCATACTCACCTGACTTGATAGCGAGGTAAGCCTCTCTGACGGCAGCCCCTCCCGACGCGCTGGAAGCCTCTATTCTGACAGCAGGGATGTTTCCGGAGGCGATTCCGGAGAAATCTGCTATCAGGGATCCAATGTTTTCCTGGCCATTTATTATGCCTGCAAGGCTGTTGCTGCCATAGAGTATCTGCACATCTCTGGAATATATGCCTGCATTCTCGATTGCCTTGAGTCCTGCTTCCACGGCCAGGTCCCGCAGGGATTTTTCCCAGAGTTCTCCATATTTTGTCTCTCCCGCTCCTATAACAAAAACGTTTTCACTCAACATCTTCACCCAGAACTATTTTTTTCTTGAATTTTGCGTAAACAGCATAATCTATCCACTTAACGTCAGCGAGCATGTCGCTTATGGTCGGGGCAGCGTGCCTGTCCATCTTCAGTATCTCCTCTGTTACTGTCAGGTCGAAAGCGTCCGATCCTGCACCGGATCCGAAAGAGACAGCAAGGATTCTCTCCCCCGGTTTCGCCTTATCAAGTATCGCTGACAGACCAGTCATCATAGCCCCTGAATACGTATTCCCTATATACGGGGTGAGCAGACCGTCCTTGTACTGGGCTTCAGTGAATCCAAGGGTCTTCGCGGCTCTCGTTGGAAACTTTCCATTGGGCTGGTGGAACACGGCATAATTATAATCGGACGGTTTTGTCCCCATTTTTTCCATCATGAGCCTCGATGCGGTGAGTGTGTGCCTGAAATAAGCAGGCTCTCCTGTGAACCTCTCGCCGTGGCTGGGATAGGGCTGTCCCTCCCTTCTCCAGAAATCCGGGGTATCTGAGGTAACCGAAAGTGTACCGTTGATATCCGCTATGCTCCTTTCCTTGCCGATTATGAACGCAGTACCTCCTGCCGATGCCGTGTACTCAAGGGCATCCCCTGGTGCACCCTGGGAAGTGTCCGATCCAATGGCTAGCCCATATCTTATGGCTCCGGAATCAACCATTGCCTTCACGTTCTGCATTGCGGCGGTTCCGGCTTTGCAGGCGAATTCATAATCAGCGGCAAAAAGAGGGAAGTCGCATCCAAGTGCCGCTGAAACAACGGTTGCAGTGGGTTTCACAGCGTAAGGGTGTGACTCTGATCCTATATATATTGCCCCTATATCACCTGACTTTATACTCGCCCTCTTGATGGCATTTCTGGCAGCCTCGACGGAGATCGTAATGACATCCTCATCCGGCGAAGGAACGGATTTGCTCAGGACAAATATCCCATTCCTGATGTTTTCTGCATCCTCTCCCCAGACGCGGGCGATCTCATCAGGCTTGATCCTGTATTTCGGTATGTATGAGCCGTATCCAACTATTCCCGACATTAAACCACTCCACTGGCAAACCGACGGAAGTATATAAAAATTAACGAATATTAATTCTGCAATTGCCGAATTACCTTTGAAAGGTCATAAAATAAGCTTTTATCACGGTAACTAATGGGCCAAAACCAGAGAAAATGGTTGGCATTTTGTGAACATGCCAGTTAGGAACATTCATATACTGTTTTTATCTACTTCGATTGCCGGTGGGCTTATGGATGAAATTTCACCTAATGCAAAGAAAGTGTATGATGCGATAAAGAAAGTTGGTGCGACTTCCGAGGACAAGCTGAAGACAGCTGACGATATCATGAAGGCAGCTTCGGTTGGAAAGGCTATCGTTGCTGCAGCCCTTCAGGAACTTACGAACAAGGGTTATGTGAAGAGGATAGCAAGGCAGAAGAGTGCCGGATATTTTGTCATCAAGTAGTCACGTCGCAGAGTTTTTCTGGCAGGTTAAGTTATTACAATTACCTATTTTTTTGGCGGCGTGAAGCTGCAAAACATTATTTTAACATACCGGAATACAGTTTTCATTGGCAGCTAAACTTTATCACAATGATATGTAC
>DAICSO010000041.1:0-12092 GCA_027368075.1 bacterium | reverse complement strand
AGTCCCATTTTACTAATTCTCTCAGAAAAACGGGAGAATTCCGAGCATATGTCAATTCTTCCATAAAGAAAATAACGCCCGGTGATGGCCATAGAATTCCGGAAGCGGTCTTTCGTAACTGCACTATTTTCCAGCTTATCCCTCATTGAATTGTAATAGAGTACCTTTATCCAGATTTCACGAGCTGTACGGGCTGCCTTATTGCCTAGGCAATCCTACCTTCCACAGAGAAAAATCAAAGAGTTTATTAATGAACTTCGGGTATATAAATGATGAGACAAAAGCTGATCGCAGGCATCCTTGTGGCTACTGTCCTGCTGTTCATTTCCCTGTGTCCGGTGATCCCCACTTCTTCCCCGTACCCTGGTATTATCCAAATACCGGGCCACATAATGTATTACCATTATTATAAGTCTATAAGCGGGCTATTTTCGCCCTATGGAACGAGTATCTGGAACGGGAAATACTACCTCCATCCTGCTCCTTTCTGGGGAACAACAGCCTGATCCTGATATGTAATCCATCTCCATTCCTGAAAAAAGCATTGATCTTGATGCCATCGAAGTTAATGCACAGTGATGAAGGATATTGATTCCTGCTGAATACGATCTGCATTCATTTCTGCCGGTGTCCACATAACACAATTCCTTTATCCGCATACACCTATGCCGGAATGAAAGAATTATTTTACCTAATCACAATAAGCCACAGGGATAATTTCTTGAAAGTTGACATAATCGAAGGACGAAAGATCGATGCTTTTCCGCAATCCACAAAAGTCCTTGTCGATATTTTCAGGTCAACTTCAACAATGCCCCTCATGATAAAGAACGGCGCTAAATACATCATACCAACCAAGACGGTGAAGGAAGCAAGATTGATAAAGAAAAGCAATCCGGAATACATTCTCGCCGGAGAGAGACTGGGCAGAAGGATGCCAGGTTTTGACTATGGAAATTCTCCCTATGAAGTGTGGGAAGAGGATTTCAAGGACAAGATTGTAGTTTTCACGAGCACAAACGGAACCAAGGTTCTCGACAAAATAAGGGACTCCAGTAGAATATTTATTGCATCCTTCATCAACCTATCCGCCACTTTAGATGCATTATCCAATGAACCGTACGTTTCAATAGTGGTATCCGGGCGTCCGGATGGTGTGGCAGACGAGGATCACTACTTTGCTGAATACCTCCGTGAAAGGCTCATGAAAGAGCCCGCTGATATTAATTCATACCTATCCAAAATAAAGAAATCCAAGGGGGCAAGGAGGCTAAGAATGATGGGTGCCAGGGAGGACATTGAGTATTCGCTTAAGGTCGATTCAGTAAACTTTCCGCTGGTTTTTGAGGATGGGAAAATTATCAGATCTCAATGAAGTCTGATCTGGTTAAATGCTTTCCCCTGCTAACGGCCAGATTTTCCAGCAGCCTCTCCGCATACTTCAATTTTTCAGCCTTGATGATCGGATCACCACCGGGCTTGCCAGTTGGATGCAGAAAATCGAAACCAGTAAGGATTATAGATCTCGCCCCGACCTGATCTGCCAGGTATGCAGCCCTATCTCCATCGGTGAATCCTCCAAAATTATATATCATGCCGAAGGGAGCGTTCTGGGTTGTGCAGAGCACCTCTTCGTTTATATCCGGAAGTACCCTCCTGACTTTTTCCCTGTTGTCTCCATGTGCGTGGATCACGAGCCTTGATCCCTCCTCCTGGCATTTTCTGGTGAGAACGGCGTCGCCGTCCAGGTCAGTCACTATGACATCAGGTGGACCGAGAATACGGTAGTAAACCGGCAGTGCGCTGTCTGCCACAAAATAAGTTCCCTGGCGGCCATTTTCAAGGGTCGCCGGCAGGTTAGGCCCATTGCCTACAACCTGGATATCCTTCCCGATAAACTGACGCCTGAGGGAAAAGGAACTGCCCTTAATTTTGGCAAGATCGTCGAGAAGAAGGGAGGAGAGGAAGTCATCGTGTGGATCGAATCCAAAGTGGGTACAGATTTCTTCGTACCACGGAAGCCATTCAGAATAATTCATCTATATCAACACCATTTTTTCCCATAAGGCAATAGCTACAGCCTTACAGGCATTTATACTGTGCGCTCCACTGGTTTCCAGCCGCCTATCTTGTCTGATCATCAGGCACGACTGCGGGTTGAATGGCAGATTTGTTTTCAGACTCCAGGGATGAAAAGTGCCTGTGAAGCAGCGAGGCGAGTATTGCGAAAAGAATTCCGACTACCAGTATCCCTATGTCCAGTATTGCCTGGTCAAAATCTATGAACGAGAACACATACCTGGCATAGTTGAACACCCCGTAAAAGATGAATGCCATACCGAATACGAAGAACGCGGTTGACCACATCCTGGCTATTCCCTCCTTCCGCCCGATATACATCTGTATAACCAGGCCAACAATCCTGACAAAAGTGGAGGCGTAAACCCACCATACCATGCCGGACAGGAATATTAGCAGTATATCCAGAAGGGGCGCGTTGAGTGTCCTGACGCCTGAATACGTGAATCCGAGCCCCGACAGTATTATCAGCGCGGACACCAGATATGTGATGAACGTGACCCTCGTGTCGTTTGCATACTGTTGCATGGACCTGATGGTCCACCGGATCTTCCTCCCAATTTCGAACCCTCTTTCCACAAAATACGATCCGAGAACCAGTGTTACCAGAGTGATAGCCCCCTGGTTGGGGTTCACGCTGATCTGCTTCAGGGCAATAGAGGAGTAGAAAATGAAGGCAAGCGTTGCGAGTCCATAGGTGAGCAGGACCAGGCCTATAGGTATCAGGAACTTGCTCACGACCTTCTTGTCCTTGAGGGCCTTGACGATATAGTAATAAAGAGACTCAATGTTCTGGTTATGCCGGACAATTATGTGTTTCACGTACCTTATCTTGATTCTCGACGTGATCAGGGGAGTTATGTAATCGTCCTCCGCCCCGTCCGAAACAAGGACTACGTCGGAATATATCCGGGGGTATGCCATCAATACATCGAGCTGCCTGCCGATTTTCTCATCGGACTTGCGGCCCACTTCATCGTCGCCTGTTATAAGTGCAATTTCAATATCCATTCCCTCGTTGTGAAGCTCATCATAAAGCTTTATGGCTCCAAATAGGGCATTGGCGTCTGAATCCTCCGGATCCTGGATGATAAGTTTGGATGCTGCCCTGTAACACTCCTGTCTCCCGATGATCGGCCCCTCAACCCCTACCTTTTCACCGAAATCGTTATCCCTGTCCACATTGAGTATGAGAGTCTTCATTCAACCAACCATCGCATTTCCCGGGAAAACTGGGAGCAAGTTGAATACCAAATCTGGGAATATAAATTTATTCAAATTCGAAAAATACGGCCCGAAGGAAAATGACTTTCCATTCATATAACTTATGTCTTCCTGAATTTTTCATACCAGTTTAGCGTTTCGTTGAATTGCATCAGTATGTGTTTCTTCTCCAGGAAACCATGGCCCTCCCTGGGGTACAGTAGAAGCCTGACGGTCTTTCCAAGGTCCTTGAGAGCCCTGTAGAACTGGTGATACTGCCCCACCGGGACGCAGGGATCATCGACACCATGCTGCAGGAGCACAGGAGTTTTTACCCTTTCCACGTAATTTATCGGGGAGAACTTTTCAAAAAGATCCCTCCTGTATGGGCTCTGCCCGTAATGGATGGAATCCCAGTCGGGGATATTTGTGACTCCATGGAAACTAATCCAGTCGGCGATTCCAAACAATCCAACAGCCGCCTTGAACATATCTGTCTGAGTTATTGCCCATGAAGTCATGAATCCTCCGTAGGACCCGCCGGTTATGAAAACGGCGTCGGTTTCCACCTTGCCTGATTTCCTGAGGAAATCCACTCCGGAAATGATGTCCTGGAGATCCATTCCCCCCATGTCTCCCCGATTCGCCTCCGCGTACTTCCTGCCTCTGCCAATGCTTCCCCTGTAATTCGGGTAAAAGACTGAATACCCTTTGCCTATGAAGGGGGTAGTCCTGTCCATCAGGGTAACGGGCGAGAATGAGGTTGGCCCACCATGCACGTTTACGATCAACGGATTCCCCCTGTTCTCCACCTTCAGTACGCCATATATTTCCATCCCGTCTGTCGATTTCCATCTCACGATTTCGGTGCTGTATTTTTTCAGTTCCCTGAACCGGTCATTGACAGATGTGAGTTTATTGATTGAACCTGATTCAAGCCTGAACACTTCCAGGGGGGTATCGGCATCGGTATAGGCAAAAACTTGGTCTTTCCCGTGTAGCGAGAATTCCGGGGCCGCTGGAGAATACACAGTTCCAGCGGAAGACCAGGAGTATTCCCATTTTCCATTGAATGTGCCGAACCCGGAAGAACCATCCCTCGTCCAGAGGGCGTGAAGAACTCCGTCTCCAGACCAGTGCATGTCGCAGTAGCTCCTGTCATGATTTTCCGTTATGTTCAAGGTGTTGCCGGTCGTGATGTCCGTGACCAGTATATCCCCGAAGACCACCCCTCGATCACTCCAGAGAGACTCAAGGAAAGCTATTTTTTTGTTGTCAGCGGATATCCTTGGCATGGCAACGGTTCTCCACTCAGGGGTGTATACCTTCTCAAAATTGTTATCGCCTATCCTGAATTTATAGATGCTGGAATGATACCAGGAGCTTTCCGAGGGTGAATCCGATCCAACGAAAACAATTGATTTCCCAGAAACGGAAAATTCCCAGACCTGTACACCGTCGGTAATCCTCTGGAATCCGTGCCCCGGCCTGTAGATGTAGATCGAGGAATATTTCTCTTCCTCCTCGAAATAGAAACCGTCATCCCCTTCCTCCTTGGCCCTCCTTATCTCTTGCTTTTCAGCTTCTGCCATAAGAATTGCAATGCTGCCGTCATCCAGCCAGGAAATCTGGCTCGGCTCTGTACTGAGGATTATTCTTTCATCCTGGTCATTTTCCATGTTATAGACAACAAGACTGTTTGCCTTATCCTTCTTCTGGAGATAGGCAATGCGCTTGCCATCCGGGCTTATAGCGGGGGCGTAATTCCTTGTTTCGGCCTCATAGAGTTCCCTTGAGAGTCCCTGATTCCCGAAGTGCTTTATGACAATGGATCCCTCAATGGTCTTTCCCTTTTCCCTGTACGTCCTGGATGTTGCAAATACGAGGCTGGATCCATCTGGCGTGATTTCAGCGGAAGAAATTACCCTGAGTTCCAGATAGTCTTCAACAGTATGTTCCCTGGCCATGGCTATACAATGGTAGGGTTATATTTTAGTATTTATCAGGATGGCATGGAGATACTGAAAAATTTAACCGCTGATTGTTGCACATCGACATGGGTTACATTTTTAATCGAGTGTTGAGTAATGTATCTATGATAATCAGGGAAATTGAGTACCTCGACCGGAAGCTTATGATATGGGGATTGCCGAGACGTGTTTCTCCAGCTGTTTCGGCAATTTCAGTCTCCGCCACCAACGCCCCGCAGTATGGGAAGGATGTGGTGTCTTATCGCCTCTCCAACACCTCGTCGAAATATGCCGCATGCGTACTTTACAGAGGGGTTGAGAACATCTCTCCCCCATATTACTTCGGCAACGCTTTCTATGCCGTGTACACCGGAAAAATTAATGGACAGCCCTCTGCCTTCTGGTTAGGGTCGGACCAGGTATCTGCGGCCACTCCTCAGGGCCCGGGTTCAAATTATGCTTTGGCCCCGTTAAACCTTGGATCTCAAAACGACCTCGCATGCTTTGTGTTCGGGGTCCCCCCACAATCAGTAATAGAGATACTGGAAGGCGGGATTCCGGATGCGGCCCAGATAAATGTCATGACCGCCTATGAAGTAACCCTGGGCTCTCCGGGCAGCTTTTGCGTGCAGTATAACCAGCAGTCGGTGAAGCAGTATATCCTCCAGACAGGGTACTCGGTTACGCCTCCGCCAGATCCTTTCCCTGAGAATACAGTGCCGGTTACTCCAGTTCAGAAGGGTGTCCCGGACAACGAGATATATCCGGGGCAGTACGTGAGGGCTGGAAACTGTACCTGAAGAGCCGGCTTTGATCGCTGCGGACAGGAAGCCATACGTGTAAACGGTCGCAGCATTAGAAATGCAACAATAAATATATGCGATCGAAATATCACCCATTGCGTATTAATTAAAGGTGCTTTGATGAATGCAGAAGAGTTATTGATTCCAGAGGAAGAATACCAGAAGTCGGGCGTCCACATCGGGACTCAGGTCAAGTCCAAGGACATGAAAGATTACATTTTCAAGATAAGGGATGACGGGCTGTACATCCTTAATATAAAGATGACCAACAGCGTCCTTATCACTGCAGGAAAGATGCTGGCAAGGTTCAGTCCATCCGACATACTTGTGGTTGCCCAGAGGCAATACGCATTCAGGCCGGTTTCTAAATTTTCAGAGGTTGTAAGGTCCTCAAGCATTATCGGGAGATTTATACCCGGAACGCTCACAAACCCGCAGCTTGATAGTTACAAGGAGGCAAAGGTGATTATAGCGACCGACCCTCTGGCTGACACACAGGCAGTAAAGGAAGCAAAGAAGATAGGAGTGCCCATAATCGCGCTCTGCGATGCAAATAATAAGACGGATTTCATTGACCTCATCATACCGACAAACAACAAGGGAAGGAGATCACTGGCTGTGATTTACTGGCTCCTGGCAAGAGAGATACTGAAGAACCGCGGGGAAATATCGAACTATTCTGAATTCAAGTATACCATAGACGACTTTGAAGCCCAGGTCTGAGAGCCATTTAGCGAACTCTCACCACCTGCAAATGGCTTAGCTTACAGCCGATCCATTGATCCTGTCAGCATGTCTGAATGAATGACATTTCCCGTGTTGTGTTATGCGGATTTTTGCCGGGATTAAAGAAAGTTGCCTTTCTTTTTATCGTCAACTGGAAACTTGAAGAATCACAAATTACCGGTGTGCCTGATCTCAATCCAGCCTTGAAGTGCTTTTCATTCCCCTGAAAAAAAGTCCAGTATCCTGGATATTGAGACGTACTCTATCTTTCCTTCACGCATTCCTGCAAAGATCATGGATTTTCGCACGCCATGCGAAAGCCTTACGGCCCTGCTGACCCGGTACCATTGATCAGTTCCGGCCATTACATGTATGAGATACTCCGCGTGTTCGGACATGCTTTTCCTGTATGCCCTGAAGTTTGCGCCATACTTGAAGCCGGTTCTCACTATGAGCTTCCTGCTGACCAGGTCCTCGTAAATGCTGTATGCTGCGGCACCGCTGGCATCCCCATTTCCGGTTTCTTGCCCGAGGATGTGCCTTGCTTCCATATCCGTCAGCAGAATTTTGTCCGCAAATATTGAACCCAGCCATTCCGATCCTGGCATGGGATCAAGGTAAAACCTGCCACCCGCCTCGTACACAGATTCCTTGCCGGGCCATGAATACAAGGTCTCCCCCACAGGGTCCACCCTGGCGGTTGCAAAGAGGGTGATGTCGCCCTCGTCGTCCATGGTTGAATAAAGGGATGGGGCTGTTACCGCCAGTTCCTCGAATGTGATCTCTGAATTTTCCCCCTTGACCCTTAGCGGGTGAGTGGCCTTCCTGTCGTTCTTTTTCCCGAACATGAGGATTCTACCGTCCCTCCTGACCAGCATGCCCTTTGACTTGAGATAAAAGTAAATCCTGAACATATCATAATCATCCCTGTCCGTTATGAATGCATTCAGGATTGCAATTGTGCTCCGGTAATGGGCATTTTCGGGGACGATTCTTCCGGTGAAGTAAAGGAAGAGGGCTTCATAAGGCTCAAGAATGAGGTTGTCATCAAGTACCCTGCCCACCCTGTATTTTCCGTTAAGGTAGGACGGGCTTCTGTCTCCTGAGATGTGAAAAACCAGGGGGTTGCATACAGCCCTAGGCATTTTTCTTCCTCTTTGCGTAGAACCTCTGGAGAAGTTCATTGATTATATATTGCATCATTTCCTTCACTGAAACCGCATCCCTGGATGATACAAAGAAATATTTAATCCCGTACTTCTTTTCCAGTTTCTGGAAATCCTCATCCCAGAGTACTGCCTCATATTTTCTGTCAAGCTTCGTGCCTGCTACTATTTTTACAGCAGGTGATTTTGACCGGTCCAGGTTACCGAGGATCGATTCAGCTTCCGACAGGGATTTCCTGTTGGTGAGGTCTGCTGTGGTTATTATAACGTTAGAACCGGAAACAAGCTTTTCGGTATCGATCCCCTCTTCCGATTCTATAAAGAGGAGATCAGCGTTAACTCTTGACCCACCGTAATCAAGCATCAATTTCTTCCTTGCTATCTGTTTCCTCAGTCCTATTGCGGAATCAGAGTCGTAGACAATCCTGGAAATCAACGAGCTTTTACCGGTCCCGACCGCACCGATGATGCTGATTTTCCAGGTAACTCTATCCGCTTCCATCCGGGTTTGATTTCTAGGATTATAAAATACTTTTTCATTGAATTTTTCTTATTTCTTCGAATTTATTTGATTTTCTAATTGGTTACTTTTATTAGAGCATTTGCAATCTTAGTGCTGGTAGTTATGAATTTCAGATTTTCGCAGCTCGTAGGATACATGAAACCATCGGAAATAAGGGAACTTTTGAAATTTGCTTCTTCCCCGAGCCTTATTTCCCTCGGTGGAGGAATGCCGAATCCGGATACATTCCCCATAGATGAGATCCAGGAAATCATCACATACGTACTGAAGAATTCGGGCAAATATGCGCTGCAATATGGGAACACTGGGGGCCTCAATGAACTCAGGACCGAGATAAAGAAGCTCATAAAAGACACTGAAAATATAGATTCGGAAGAAAAGGGCATAATAGTAACATCCGGTTCTCAGCAGGCACTCTATTCACTTGGAAAAATTCTTGTCACACCAGGAGAGACCGCGATTACGGAGGCTCCTACCTACGTTGGGGCTATATCAGCATTCAATGCGAACGGTGTCGACATGCAGGGAATACCCATGGACGAGAACGGGATGCGCATTGACCTCCTTGAAAAGAAAATCTCTGATCTCAAGTCAAAGGGAATTAAGCCTAAGTTTATCTACACAATACCGAACTTCCAGAACCCAGCCGGATATACCATGTCCCTGGAACGCAGGAAGAGGCTGCTTGAAATATCAAACGAGAATGAGATACCCATAGTGGAGGATAACCCATACGGAGAACTGAGATACCACGGGCAGAAAATCCCAACTATACGGAGCCTTGACAGGGATGGCAACGTGATCTATCTCGGAACCCTTTCGAAGGTCATGACACCGGGACTGAGGATCGGATACACTGTCGGGCCGGTAAGCGTTATAGACAAGATCAATGTCCTGAAGCAGGCTCTTGACCTTGCAACAAACACCCTTGCCCAGTATATCGCCTATGAATACCTCAAGCGCGGCATAATATACAAGCAGGTACCGAAAACCATAAAACTCTACGGCAGGAAACTTGACCTGATGCTGAAGGCCCTTGATGAATATTTCCCCGAGGGTTCCACCTGGTCTAAACCAGACGGCGGGATGTTCATCTGGGCAACCCTGAATGAAAGCATAGACACGACAGCCATGGTAGGAAGGGCAATAAAGAACAATGTCGCATATGTAAGCGGATCAGCATTCTACCCAAAGGGAGAGAAAAAGAACTCCATGAGGCTCAATTTCACCTACCCAGAGGATGACCAGATCCCGGTGGCCATTGAGAGATTGTCAAAGGTCATAAAGGAAGAAGAGTCCCTTGCCGAAGCAAAGTGATTCAGTGCGTGAATCCGTGGGCCCAGAGGTCCACCAGTATTCCCATTGAAAATGCGATTATAAGAAGTGAAAGTATGCTTATGGCAATGTTGCCGTAGGTGAGAAAAAATATAATGAGTGATACTAAGGCTATACCCAGAAGCCCGTAGAGATCATGCGCCTGCCCCGTAAGAAATGCGGAGATCATTCTCCTGTTTACTTTCATCTGGCTTCTGAGACTCATTTTATACACCTAAAAAGGTGCGGACTTAATTTAAGTTTTCGCTCTAAGCATAGTTCGGCGAAATTTCACCTCGCCCATTAGGCGATGGGAGCAAACCGCTTTCACCCGGAAAGCTGTGATGGCAAACGTCAACGGATCACTTATTTCCATCCCTTGCAGACCTGATCACAATACACTCCGATATTTTTCCGCACGAAGGGCATGCAGCAGTTACTTTGCTGGTGAATACTCCGAAAACCGGGGCCATGGCGTCAGGAGCTGAAATGAATTCATGGCCGCAGCGTGTGCATCTTAGCCATCTCGCCTTTGTTTTCATCCATCTTTTCAGGTCACAAAAGGGTATAAATATTTCTGCATGAATTCGGCAGGCCCGATTCCAGCAGCCATACCTCCAGAACAAAGCATTAATCACTCACATTGAATTCACATACGCATGACTACTCTTGTTGGAGGCACGTTCAGCAGGATGCATAAGGGACACAGGATGCTTCTCAAGACCGCAATCGATATGGGAGACCATGTTATCATCGGGCTTACCACAGATGACTATGCAAAGGGGAACAAGGATTACCCGGCAATACCTTACCAAAGAAGAAGGGAAGCCCTGAGAAGGTTCATGGACAGGTATTCGCGGGATTATGAGATAGTACCTCTGGGATCCAGGAGGGGAAACTCCGATACAGTTGCGGAATACGATTGCATGGTTGTGTCAAGGGAAACCGAGCGATCCGCCCTGGATATCAACAGGAGGCGCATTGCAAACGGGCTAAAGCCATTGAAGATTATCACCATCCCTTCTATCCTTGCCGAAGACCTGTTTCCGCTAAGCTCCTCCAGAATAGTCTCTGGAGAGATTACACCGGGAGGCAGGAGGATAAAACCTGTCAGAATATCCGTTTCCACGAGAAATGAACTAAAAATCAAGGCGGTGAAGGGTTACATATCCACATTAATGAAAAATACCAGCTACAGGAAATTCACCGGATATGATCTCCCCACGGAACAGCCCTTCGGGGATGACACGGCAAAGCTGGCGACACAAAGGGCAATGAAGGGGCTGGACGATTTTGACTATTCCATCGGGATTGAGTCGGGGATCATCTATAATCCCATGAACCAGGCCTATTTTGATTTCCACTACTGTTCCGTGATCGACAGGGAAGGCAGGATAACCGTGGGGGTGAGCAGCGGGTTCCAGGTGCCGGAGAATATCGTGGCTCTCGTAAAGCGCGGCAGAACTGAATCCGAGGCATTCCTCAGCCTGTACGGGGAAGCTGACATTGGCCAGTCCGCGGGCATAGTGGGGAAGATATCAGGAAACAAGCTTTCCAGGGACAGGCTAATTGAGGAGAGCGTGAGAAATGCATTTGTTCCGAGATTTTCTCCGGATCACTACCCGGAATTATTTTCTCCGCTGTGAGATAATCGTTAAGTAGTGGTATTTTATTAATCAATTGGTGAAAATAATATGGTAACCAGGGAAGAAATACTCGAGGAGCTGAAGGTTGTGTCCGATCCCGAGATCGGCATGGATATCGTCAACCTCGGCCTTGTCTATGACGTTCAGATTACGGGTGACCGCGTATACATCAAGATGACAATGACTGCACCAACATGCCCGGTTACACCGTGGATACTGTCAGAGGCCCAGAGGGTTGTTGAGAACATCAAGGGAGTGGAGGCTGCCGATGTTGAACTGGTTTGGGAACCCCAGTGGAACCCGAGCATGATGACAGATGAGGCAAGAGAAGAGCTGAACATGTGAACTGCTTCTCCTAACAACCGGTTGATCAAGTGACATCCTCCCCCGGCGTTACCGGGGGCTTCCCGTTTCAGCGACCGGAGTTGCCCTTTCGGGTAGAGCTCCAATCTCCACAGGCGTGACTTCGGGAGTGCCCCTCCCTACCTTTGCGATTCCGCGATTGCGGATATTTATTGCGGCATTCTCATCCCTGTCCATGGTGAGACCACATGCATTGCAGTGGTATATGCGGTCTGATAGTTTCAGATCATGTTTGATGTTTCCACACCCGGAGCATTCCCGGGATGTGTATTTGGGATCAACCAGTACAACAATAGCAC
>DAICSO010000040.1:0-12437 GCA_027368075.1 bacterium | reverse complement strand
AGAATGAATGAACCAACGTAGTTGCAATCATCACATTTGTAAACTGCCCCGGCTATTCCCCCTGCAATCCAGTTTACTCTTATTGACCCGCACTTTGGGCAGATCTTTATCATGTCGGTAACTGCCACAGTTTCACAGTTGAACAGCGTATTTACTTTTTACGATCCACAGACTTCATGTCAATACGATTCCAAGAACCGATCAGATCGCGTTTTCATCTATTTCTCCAAGGTTAAGCTGTTTCTCATTAAGCTTGAGAGAAATAGGATGTGACAATATATATACCAATGGATTCCCATATGTTACAGTACAAAGTGGACAACGTATGTGATAAATGCAATGGAACAGGTTTCTCCGGGGAAGATAACGGGGAGATTTGTAACGGATGCATGGGCCTTGGTTCCAGGATTCAACTTAAGGACGGAATATTCTTCAACGAGGAGAGGAAGAATAAATTCGGTTCTGTGGCGATGATTCTGGTCGGAATGGTGCTCATAGCACTGGTGTCCTCGACAGGGCATATAAGGGCCAGGTGGATATTCAGGATAACAGGGTTCTATCTATGGGTTCTCCTCACGGGCCTTCTATACCAGATTATTTCCATACCAAGGTACTTCGCAAGGCTTATTGGAGTATCGTGACAAATATCTGCGCCAAGAAACAAAGGCATTTATATCATTTTAAATACCCCTATAGTAGATAATGGCACAGATAAAGCTCAAGGGAAGGATCACAAGCCTCTACAAGATAAGAACAGTTCTCGTAGTATCGTTCATAATCACCTTTCTCATGATGAACAAGTACATCAGATTTTTTCAGTACTCCGCTTCATATGTGGGTAAATTCGTTACATTCTTTGCAAACCCATCGCTTATAACTGTCTACGGCAGTTTGATTGGGCTGCTGCTGGCTTCATATTCTGTTCTGATAACCATGATACCTAATTTCCACGCAGACAGCCTAAAGCAGCCCATATTTGGGCAGGTAAACCGGTTATACGTTTTCACCATACTCGATGGTATACTGCTCATGATCATAGACTTCACAAATGGCGTCGTACCATATGATAACATAGAGTTTTTCATAGACATTGAGATATTCTTCTTCCTTTCCCTCCTGACGGGGCTTATATTTTGCGTTCTGAGTCTCTCTGATCTTTTCAGCATAGTCAGGAAGAGGGGAGAAAGGTAAAGAGCAAAGTCGATAAACCCTGCTGGATTATGGTATAGTATGTCTTTTGAAGATCTGCAGGAATACATACAGTTCTCAATAAAGAGCAACTCCCTTTTAAGGATTGACGAAGAAGTCAGTCCCGATCTGGAACTTACACACATCCTCAGCGAGGAGCAACGCACAGGGCTTGGCCGGACGGTTCTTTTCAGCAACGTGAAAGGATCTGAAATACCGGTGGTAGGAAACATATTCTCAACCAATGAAAAAATGAATGCAATACTTGGATCAACACCATCGGAAATAGGGCAGAGGCTCAGAAATCTCATCCGCATCCCTGATGACGCCGAGTCCATGATCTCAAGGGGCATGGAGATGTACCGCGAGCTGGGAGGAGCAAAACCGAAAGTGCACCAATCCTTCGGCTCTGATCATGTTGCGCAGGACACGGTCGATCTGGGGAGGTATCCTATATGCAGAACATGGCCCGAGGACGCAGGGCCATTCATAACGCTTCCTGTGGTTGTAACCAGGGACAGGGAGACCGGTCAGCGAAATGTGGGAATGTACAGGATGCAGGTATACGATTCAGAAACGACCGGCATGCACTGGCACATCCACAAGGGAGGCGCGGGTCATTTTGCCGAGTCCAGGAAATCAGGCACTCCTCTGGATGTTGCTGTTGTGATCGGGACCGATCCTCTTACAATATTTTCTGCAGTTGCCCCACTCCCGGAAGGGATAGATGAGTTCTCATTCCAGGGAATAATATCGAGGAAGCGTCTTGACCTGGTCAAGGGAACGACAGTTGACCTTGAATACCCCCGTAATGCTGAAATAGTCCTTGAGGGATACATTGATCCTGCGGAGACAAGGACAGAGGGGCCATTTGGAGATCATACCGGTTACTACTCGCTCGAGGAAGAATTTCCGGTTTTTCACATAAAAAAGGTAATAGAGAGGAAGAATCCGGTTTACCCCACAACCATTGTCGGGAAACTCTGGCAGGAGGACGTGATAATAGGAAAAGCTGTGGAGAGGATGTTCCTTCCGCTTATACAGATGCAGATCCCGGAGATAGTGGACATCAATACCATGGAGGAGGCCGTTTTCCACAACATGGTCGTAGTTTCAATCAGGAAACGCTATCCGGGACATGCGAAGAAGGTGATGTTTGCTATCTGGGGCATGGGACAGCTGATGTTTTCCAAGATTGTTGTAGTTGTTGACAGTGACATCGACGTACACGACAGGAAAGCTGTGATCTGGGCAATGTCAACAAGGATTGATCCCGATCGTGATGTGACCATAATACCAGGAACCGTAACGGATAGCCTGGATCACGCATCATCCCTGTTCAATTACGGATCAAAGATGGGCATTGATGCCACAAGGAAGGACGCCTCCGAAGGATACGGCAGGAGATGGCCAGGCATCCTGAAAATGACAGATGAAATCGACTCTCTTGTACGGGAGAAAATGAAGAAGTATGCCATCGAATAGAATCAGGGAAATCACCGATTTCATCAAGCTCGAGCATACAATTTTCGATCTGCCGTTCGTGGTGAGCGGTGCCCTGCTGGCATCCGGACCGGTCTTTCTCCCGTTGAAATATGTCCTGATACTGCTTGCGGCCACCACCGCACGCGCAACCGGCATGTCCATAAACAGGCTCATTGGAAGGAAATACGACATCATCAATCCCAGAAAGAAGCAATGGTCACTTGTCAGGGGATCGATGTCCTTGAGGAAAGCGCTTGGCATAACCTTGATATCCACCTTCATATTTGAGGCCTCCTCCTTCTTCCTCAATTCCTTCGTATTCATCCTCTCACCAATTGTCCTCTTCCTATTCATCACTGACCCGTTGCTTAAGAGGGTCACACAGTGGAGGCATCTATACATGGGATCTGTGATAGGGGTCGGTGTACTTGCGGGCTATCTGGCTGTCAAACCAGCATTTCCAACTACCCCGGAACTGTACGTGCTCTTTGCTGCAGCGTCGCTATGGATAGCGGGCTTTGATATGATCTACGTTATCCCGGACATCCCGTTTGACAGGGTCAACGGCCTCAGGACCGTAATGACCGCGTACGGAACAAAGGAAGGGCTGAGGATTTCATTGATTACGCACATTATAACCATAGCCCTGTTCCTCTCAATGGGGCTGCTTCTGAGATCCCCTGTTTTCGAGATATTCATGCTGCCCATCGTGGCATTAATTGCGGTGGAACACCTCATAGTTGATCCCGATGATCCCGCCACCATAAGAAAATCATTCCTTGGGGCAAACTCCTTCATAGGATTCATATTCCTTGCAGCAATGATTTCATACATCCTGGGTATCTGATATCCTTTCCGGCGACTGCCTGGCTCTCAGCAGTCTCCCGAAAAAGATCAATATCACAATCGAGGTAATGCCGAATATGTCAATGGTTCCCCAAACTTCCGGCCCATTGTAAAGGTACAGGGAGAGAAATATGGTACCTACCGACGGACCGATTGCCCTTGCGGCTGAGTTCACCATGCCATTGAAGCTCATGAATCTGGCAACCCTGTCCTCGGGGGCTATTTTTGATACAATTGAGTTGAGAGAGGGCGACACCAGATCCTCGCCAACAGTTATAACAATCATGTCCAGCATAAGCTGCAGTAGGCTGCCTGAAAAACCAACCAGAAGATAACCTGCGCTGTAAAAGAGCGACCCGATAATCATGGTGGTCACATCAGATACCCTTGAAAATAGCGCGTTCAGCGGATATTGCCCAAGGACCACCACTGCACCGTTTACAGCAAAGATGTAACCGATGGCGCTCACAGGTATTCCTACGTGGTTAGCAGCAAACGTCGGCAGCGTGACGGAAAACTGCGTGGAAATCATCATTATGAAAAATGTGCCAACGCTGAAGAGTATCAGGTATCTGTCGTATGATATCATGCTGATCTTTGTCCGTGTCTTCCTGGTGTATATCCTGCGGTCATGCACAAAGAAAAGAATCACCAGGAACTGGATCAGGCTGGATGTCGCAATAATGGCGAATATCCACTCCATTCCCAGGTCATACACATATGCACCCATGATTGGTCCTATGGCCCACCCCACGTTAGTCAGAATCCTGTATATTCCATAAGCTATGGTTCTGTCGGCCCGGCTCGTCACATCCGAAACCAGTGCCGTTGATGAAGGGAATATCAGCGACCCTGACGATGATGAAAGGACGAAACCCGCGGCTATGAAAAGAACGGACAGGTGTACTGCTATGAAAACGGAAATCAGTGAATAAATGAGAATTCCGTTAAATCCACCAACAAGCAAGGTCACCCTCCTGCCAAATTTATCCGCCAGCCATCCTCCTACGACGCTGAAAGCGATAGATGATATTGCGAGAAGGGTGAATATTATTCCAACCAGAAGTATGGGGACTCCAAGGTCTCTGTTGAAGAAAATCGCCATGAATGGCCAGGTAGCTCCAAACCCAATTGATCGTATGGAACCGGAGACGCTGACCGCCCAGAGCGTCTTGTTTTCCATCATCAGCCTTGTCTTTATGGATGAAATATTCGTTTCACCAAATCTCCGGAAAATATTTAATGTATCTGCCGGGAAATCGGGTAACAAGATGCCGGAATATGTCTTAGTTAATGCATGGGATAAAAGAGGCATTTCACCTATTCATTGGCATGTAACTCAAAGCCGGATCATCTTTCCTCTGCATCTAAAATCTGATCAGAATATGTCATAATAATATGTGCAACTGATATTTGCAGACTAATGGAACAAGAAAGGGGTCACCTGATCTTGCGATGAAGAGGATATCGGCGTTGCGTTTCTCTCGGCCGCAATTTAGCAGTTATGAAGGATTTCCATTAGGAGAGTATCCTGTCCATCACGTACTGCAATATTCCACCCATCTGGAAGTATTCAACCTCTATTGGGGTGTCCAGTCTTAACAGTAGGTCCGTTGCACCTCTTTTCCCATCCTTCATGGTAAAGGAGAGTTTTGCCTTTCCAGCAGGGGTAAGGTGGGTCGGGAAGCTAAGGTCGAATCCACTGGAAATGTCGGCGTTCAGGCTCTCAAATCCCTTTCCTTCCGGAAACTGCAATGGCAATACACCCATTCCTATGAGATTGCTCCTGTGTATCCTCTCATAGCTCTTTGCTATCACTGCCCTGACTCCAAGAAGGTACGTTCCCTTTGCAGCCCAGTCTCTTGAGCTTCCTGTTCCATATTCATTCCCCGCGAAAACTATGAGGTCCCTTTTTTCCTCAGCATATCTCATGGCTATGTCAAATATGGTCCCCTCTGTGGCAGATGGGATATGGACGGTGTATCCGCCTTCACGGCTTACCATAAGATTTCTTATCCGGTTGTTTCCGAAGGTCCCCCTCATCATAACCTCGTGATTTCCCCTTCTTGAACCGAATGAATTGAAGTCTGCCGGGGAAATTCCGCGCTCTACAAGGTATTTTCCGGCAGAACTGTCCTTCGATATGGATCCTGCAGGAGAGATATGATCCGTCGTGACGGAATCTCCGAGAACCAGCAAGGGCAGGGCATTTTTCATGTCCCCAAATGGGACGGTCTTGCCGGGCACAAAGGAATCAAAAAAAGGCGGGTTCCTGATGTATGTGCTTGAGGCATCCCACGGGTAGTTCATTGATCCCGATACATCTATCTTCACCCAGTCTTCGTTGTAGCTGTCTAGGTTCGAGTATTTGGCAATGAACATTCCAGGCTTTACGGAATTTTTAATGACATCTGTAATCTCGGACTCGTCCGGCCATATGTCTCTCAGAAAAACCGGTTTACCGTCTTTTCCAGTTCCAAGAGGCTCTTTCTCGGGGTCCAGGATTATCTTTCCTGCTATTGCAAGAGCTACTACAAGAGGAGGTGACATCAGGTAATTTGCCCTTACGCTCTTGTGTATCCTTGCCTCAAAGTTCCTGTTTCCGGATAGGACGGCAGCAGTGCTCAGTGCAGACTTTGTTATCGCGTCCTCAATTGCTGGATCGAGGGGACCGCTGTTCCCGATGCATGTTGTACAACCAAAGCCCACAAGGTAAAAACCAAGCTTATTAAGATAGTCCTGAAGACCGGATTTCTCGAGGTATTCACTTACAACTCTTGATCCAGGAGCCAGGCTTGTCTTCACCTTCGGGTTGACATGAAGCCCTTTTTCAACAGCCTTCTTTGCAAGCAGTCCTGCTCCTACCATAACGCGAGGATTGCTTGTGTTTGTGCAGCTTGTTATTGCGGCAATGACTATGTCCCCATCGGAAAGAATGGTTTCCTGCCCCCTGAGGTTGATCTTTGTGCTCTTCAAATAGACCTCATGCTGTGGTGCCTTCCCGGACCTGTTTCCAGGCGCCTGTTCCATGAATTCCATGAAGCTTCTCCCGATGTCACGCAGGTTGGACCTCTGCTGCGGCAGCTTGGGGCCGGACACGCTTGTCTCCACCTTTGAGAGGTCAAGATCTATTATCTCGCTGAACTGGAGTCCTTTCTGAGTTCCAAAAAGGCCTTGATCCTGAAGGTATTTCTTGATAAGCTGGATATGATCCTCAGGCCTTCCGGTCATCCTGAGATAATTCAGGGTCTCCTCATCAACAGGGAAGAGGGCAAGGGTCGCACCGTATTCAGGGCACATGTTTGACAGGGTCGCCCTGTCTGGAAGTGGAAGCTGAGATATTCCTTCTCCGTAGAACTCAACGAATTTTCCTACCACACTGTGTCTCCTGAGGAGTTCCGTTAGTGTCAGAACGGCGTCAGTTGCATTGGTACCTTCCCTTAGCTTGCCATGAATGTTGACACCGACAACCTTTGGTGCCAGGATAGTGACCGGCTGATCCAGCATTGCAGCTTCAGCTTCTATTCCACCGACTCCCCATCCCACGATTCCGAGGCCATTTATCATGGTCGTATGGGAATCAGTTCCGACAAGGGTATCGGGATACACATAGGTCCTGTTTTCGGATCTGGAGGTCATAACCACTCTAGCTAGATACTCCAGATTCACCTGGTGTACTATTCCTACGGATGGCGGGACTATCTTGAGGTTTTTGAAGGATTTCTGTGCCCACTTGAGAAACCGGTACCTTTCAGAATTTCTCTGGAACTCCTTCTCCCTGTTTTTTTCCAGTGATTCATTGTTACCGTAGAAATCAACCTGCACGGAATGGTCAATTACAAGATCAACGGGGATCTGGGGCTGAATGATTTCCGGGTTTTTTCCAAGCTCTTTTGCCTTGTCCCTCATGGAGGCAAGGTCCACAACAGCCGGTACTCCGGTGAAATCCTGCATGATGACCCGGGCAACCTTGAATGGTATCTCTACGTCTGGAGGATTCATCGGGTCCCAGTTGATCAGGTTCTCCAGATCCTCCTCCCTCACAGACTTCCCGTCAAAGTTCCTTATAAGGGACTCCAGAACAATCCTGATGGATAATGGGAGTTTAGATACATTGTGACCTGCCTTTTCAAGCGCAGGAAGCGAGAAATAATAATATGGCTTTCCGCCAAGATCAAAGCTCTTTTCAATCCTGAATTTTGATTCCATTGTCATTGCCATGAGATGCCTATAACTTTAATTATTATTTCCAATGGATGACAGCTGATAGTTGCATTTATCATGTACATGGTCAGCACGCTTAAGGGAAAATTCATGCACTGTCTGATAAATTTAAGTATGATATAGACAATTTAGTTATATGAGTTCTACAATAAAGGACATCGACATAATCGAGCTTGGGGAGAAAGGCAGGGAAGTCTCCTCGCCATGGAGTTCCACAATATTACTGGTCAAGTTAACTTCTTCTGATGGCAAGGTCGGGTTCGGAGAAGCACCGACCACCCTTATGACCCTCCCGGTGAAGGAAAGCATGAAGGAGGTCCAGCGGGTTTTTTCTGGCGCTAATTTCTTCGACGTGGAAAAGAACGTCAAGGAATTCTACAGGCACTCCTTCTATCTGTCCAAGTCCATGGAAGCAACATCCGCGCTCAGCGCATTTGAGATAGCGAGCTGGGATCTTATAGGAAAGGAGCTGGGATCGCCCGTTTATAACCTGCTGGGAGGAAAATACAGGGAGTCGGTAAGGGCATATGCAAATGGCTGGTATTCCAATTGCGTAACGCCGGAAGATTTCATAAAGAAGGCAAAGGAACTCGTTTCTCATGGTTTTACTGCAATGAAATTCGATCCCTTTGGCCCTAACTTTGATACGATCTCCCGTGAGGGCCTGATCAACGCCAGGAACATAGTGTCCGGGATGAGGGATGCGCTTGGAGACAAGATAGACCTCCTTATAGAATGCCATGGGCGGTTTTCAACAAGAGCAGCTATAGAAGCTGGAAAGGCACTTGAGGATCTACATCCTTTCTTTATGGAGGAACCGCTGCACCCGGAACAGGAATTTGGACTTGCAGAATTCAAGCATTCCGTGAAGGTTCCGGTGGCTCTGGGGGAAAGATTGCTGAACAAGGTGGATTTCGCAAGATTCATCTCAACCAGGCTCGTGGACGTGATCCAGCCTGACCTGACAAATTCTCTCGGTATACTTGAGGCCAAGAAGATTGCTGCAATTGCCGAGGCATTCGGGATTCCGGTCGCTTTCCACAACGCATTCGGGCCGATACAGACTGCCGCCACCCTGAATGTTGACTACACGATTCCGAATTTCCTGATACAGGAGAGTTTCGAGGCATTCTGGCCTGACTGGAAGAAGAATCTTGTCAAATCTGGTTACAAGCTTGAGAATGGGTATTTTACGCTATCAGGCAAGCCGGGAATTGGTGTGGAAGTTAATGAAAAGATACTTACAGATTTCAGGACAGATGGAATGGAACCGTTCGACAAGGTTGAGCCTCCATGGGTGGTGTCTGGAACCTATAAGCAGTAGGTGAGTGTTGATATGTCAGATAGTGGGTCAAAGAAGGCTGGAAACACGGAAGATTTGCGGAGGACTATTGGCGAATTGAGGGACGAGATCGCCAAGGCGAAGACAAAGGAGAGGGAGTTTTCATCCCTGCTGGATTCCATGGGGTCAGGACCCGGAAGGACTGAAGAAAAGGCCGATCCGAAGCCCATTATGGAGGTGCAGGGCGATTCTGCCAGGGTGTCCACTGGCATACAGAAGTTTGATGATCTCGTATATGGCGGCCTGCAGCCGGGAACTAACATGGTCCTTTATGGCCCGCCATTTTCTGAAAAGTACATAATGGCGTATAATTTCATAGCAAAGTCGCTGGAGGAAGGCGTTCCCATAATTGTGGTCACTGCCGACAAGAACATCAGGGAGATAATGTACGAGGTCGGAAAAATATCGGAGAAGATCAATGGATCCGAGCAGAAAGGCATGCTGAGGTTCATAGATGTCTACTCAAGGTCAATCCAGATAGAAAGCGCATCCAGGTATGCCGTGACGCTTGACAGCCCAATGAATATCAGCGCCCTTATGAAGGCAGTTGACCAGATTGCAGCTGAGATAAGGCAAAACCACCCCTTCTACCGTCTGCTCTTCTCATCTCTCACTACATATGTTACGCTGCTTGAGGACAGGACCTTCATCCGGTTCACGCAACAATTTTCCCAGAAGCGGAAGTCAGAGAACGCTATATCCCTGTTCCTGCTTGAGGAGGGGCTCTTCGAGAAAAGGGTTTACGAGGCGATCAGTTACCTGATGGACGGTGCAGTTGAATTCAGGATGGGATCTACCAGAAATTTCCTGAGAGTCATGGGACTGGGAAAGGCGAGATCGAGGGAATGGATTGACATATACCCGGAGGATAATGGATTCAACCTCGGGTCCTTTTCCCTGGAAAAGGTCAGGTAGCGAGGTCAGCGGGGTCAACTTTTTATTCCAGGGCATCATGAATCATGGATAACAAATGAGCAGACTAGTTTTACACGAGAGAAACCGGCCGTATGTCGTAAAAGCAGGGGACCAGGAATTGCATCTGTGTGGCTGTGGACTTTCGGCTAACAAACCGTACTGTGATGGCACTCACGTCAAGACCGTGGATGAAAAATCAGATGTGTTTATTTACGATACCAAGGGTGGAAGGGTAAAGATACAATCATTCTACCAGAATCCGTAAGAAGACACCTGTCAATTATACCAATTTTTTTATGAGGCGGATAGGAGACAGAATTTTCGGCCGTCGCTCCAGGAAATGCTGCTGTATCTCTTAACTCTCCGACCCGTAAATCATAAAAAGCAGCACCCATGCCCGGATCAGAATACAACTGATCAAAAAACATAAGTTGTCCAGATTATACAGTTATCAATCATGTTTATTGAGCCTGCCATCTTTCTAGCAGCACTGGGCATCACAACGCTGGAGCTTGCAGAGGCATCAGCGGTGGG
Organism: bacterium; assembly: GCA_027368075.1. Classification (GTDB taxonomy): domain Archaea; phylum Thermoplasmatota; class Thermoplasmata; order Thermoplasmatales; family Thermoplasmataceae; genus B-DKE. Next base: position 1,903 of record DAICSO010000040.1, on the reverse strand, counting down.
CATCGCATTATATGCGGAATCCAGGCGCATATCGGCCTTGCTCGCGGTCGCTGCCGGTGTCATCATAATAATGATACCCACCGCTCTTGCAGGAAGTTTCATCGCAAAATTTCCCCTGGTTTACGTCAGGCTTTTTTCCGCTACCCTGCTCCTGTACTTTGGCTTGCGGTTGATGAAAAGCGCAAGAAGATCCTTCAGGTACCAGCGGGAAGGATTCAGGCCAAAGGGGGAGGGGAAAGGTGAAAAGGGACTTATGGTAACTGCAGTTTCCGTGGGAGCGGTTGAAGCATTCGAGGCTGCGATAGTACTGGTCGCCCTTTATCCTAACAATTATGATTCCACGCTTCTCGGGGTATCCATTGGAATAATCGCAGTCCTTGTTTTTTCATTCATCTTGCATTCACAGATCAGGAAGATCAAGCAGGCAGCGATGAAGGTGGCTGTCTCAAGCCTGCTGCTTTCTTTCTCGGCATTCTGGTACGTTGAATCCGTGAAAGCAATCAGTGATTTACTTCTTATCCCGCTTTTCCTTATATTTTTCTCCATTGTGTATACAATTTCTTCCCACGGAATTCACGCTGCCAGTACAATCAGCAACTGAGCACCCTCCCAAGTCCCCCGATTTTTACGCACGATACTCGGTACGTATATTGTGGTTCAAACGAACAGTTCCAGAATGTCCCAAAAGCGCTTTTGCAAATAATGTATATGTCTTGATCAGGCTATGTGTCAATTTATGGTCGACATGAATCCGTCAGGTACAAGTTTCTACCCCTGCATCAGGGTGAATCCAGGTCGTATTAATTCTATGGAAATGAGACCACTCAGTCTGCCCGTCAGTCATCACAATCAGTCTAGGCTGAATTCATCATCGTGGCCTCTCTTGAAATCAAAATTTGATTATTAATCCTTTCCAGTGGAATTTGCCGGTTTCTTTCTCGACATCTCCCTGATCATATCCCAGTGCTCCTGCTTCAATGCCAAAAGTCCGCTGAACTGCCCCGCACCCTTGAGCCATTCTCCACCATCTATAGTTACAACCTCCCCGTTGATGAAGGAGGCGTAATCGGATATGAGGAAAGCCGCAAGGTTCGATATTTCATCCATGTTGCCAAACCTCCCCAGTGGCACGCGATCTCTCAACATGTCCACCATCTCCTCCAGTGGGTACAGGTTTTTCCTTGTAGCTTCTGTCGGAAATGGTCCGGGGGCTATTGCAACATGCCTTATGCCATACCTGGCCCATTCGACGGCAAGCGATCTCGTAACTGCAAGTACGCCGGCTTTTGCGGCTGCAGAGGGGACGACAAACGCAGATCCCGTCCACGCATATGTTGTCACTATGTTCAGGACAACTCCTTTCTGTCCACTTGCAATCCACCTCCGACCGACGTCTATGGTAGCATACAGGGTTCCATGCAGTACAATATTCAGGACGGAGTCCACAGCATGCGCTGAGAGGCGTTCTGTGGGTGAGACAAAATTGCCTGCAGCGTTGTTGATCAACACATCTATCCTGCCGTAGTGATCTATAATCCTGTCAACTGCTACCGTTATTTCCTCGGGAGATCGTATGTCGCACCTTGTGGAAAATGCATCGTAACCAAGGTTCCTGAGGTCGGCCACCGCCTTATCCAGAATTTCCGTTCTCCTTCCAACGATTGCAATTTTTGCCCCAAGAGAGGCGAATTTTTCACACATCTCCCTGCCAATACCTGTGCCGCCACCAGTTACGAGTATAATCTTGTCCCTGAGAACATTTGGTGAAAACATGGCTGTAACATGGGAATGCCATATAATTAACTCTCCATTCCCGGAAACTCCTGTGTCAGGCTATGGGTTTGGTGGAAACAGGGAAAATATTGCTGGCGGGCACTGCGTCACAAAAATAATTATATCCTGA
>DAICSO010000003.1:0-42610 GCA_027368075.1 bacterium | reverse complement strand
AAGGATGCCTGCTTGAAGAGAATTTGCAGCCGACTATGGCGTAGTCCCTGAATGCGGATTCGTCGAGGAGCTTCTCTGTGAATACCGGACCGCCTCGTCCATCGGTTATTGTAAGCCCTCCGTAGATGCTTCGCCCCACGCTCTCCGAAATCACGCGAAGTTCGTTCTCAATATCATAGATCGACACTTCGTAAGGTATGATGTCTTCCAGGCATTTTCCAACAGCTGCAGCAGCTCCATCGGAACTCCCGGATATAATTGACCTGTTTATGGAGGAAAAGGAAATTTTTTCATTCTTACCCATCTGGAGTTTTTTTGACAGCAATTCGGAATAGCGGTTTATTATTGAGAACGGTGATCTGTTGTCACTTGCAGCGGGAAGTTCAACTCCGTTCAGATAGCCAGACTGTTTCCCTTCACGCACGAGAAATTCTGTTTCAACGCGTATCTTCTCCTCTATGCCAGTGTATGCTATTCCGGCAGAGGTGTGCAATGGATATCTGTGCATCCTGTCTGAGATACCGCCGAGCAGGATTATTCCCATTGTAGGGTAAGCGAAAGATGAGGAGGCTACTCTTTCCCGGATCTCGTTTTCCATTGTCTGGTTATAACTATGCCTTAATTTATTTTTCTCCGATCGGTACTCAATTTTTACGGACAAACCTAAAATAAACACCCACGATGTCACCCGCGGGGTAGATATTTTTGCCTGATGACAACTCAGCGATGATGGATTTTATTGGAATTAAAAGTGATGAAGAACTGTTTTCCGACATACCTGCATCCATAAGGAAGAAGGGAATTCCCATAAGCAGGGGAATAAGCGAGTATGAGGTTGTGAGGCTTGCGGAAGAAATTGGATCCGCAAATACCGGCTACAACTATGCAAACTTTATGGGCTGCGGAATATACGACCGGATTATTCCGTCAGCAGTGGATTCCATAATAGGCAGGTCGGAATTCATAACATCCTACACGCCATACCAGGCGGAGTTCTCACAGGGGATGCTCCAGTCGCTGTTTGAGTACCAGAGCCTCATTTCTGACCTGACAGGGATGGACATGACAAACTCATCCATCTATGATGGTGCAACAGCTCTTGGCGAGGCAGTAAGAATGGCGCACAGGATCAACGAGAAAACGGAGATTCTTGTTCCTGAAAATATTTACAGGTCGAAAATGGATGTGATTCACAGCTACTCCTCCGGGCTGAACCTTAAATTTATAAGCTATTCCTTTGACAGGAACACGGGCTACCTTGACCTCGAAAATCTGGCCTCGAAAATCTCGGCAAATACGTCAGCCATAATCTGTGAGAATCCGAATTCCTTCGGAATCATAGATCCCAACGTCCTGAAGGTACAGGAAATTAAGGGAGATGCTCTTCTGATCACCTACGTTGACCCTGTTTCGCTGGGGGTTGTTGTCCCTCCCGGATCATATGGTGCTGACATCTCCGTGTCCGAGGGGCAGCAGCTGGGTATACACAGGGAGTTCGGCGGTCCCCTTCTCGGACTTTTCAGCTTCAGGAAGGAGTACCTGAGGAAGTCCCCCGGCAGGATAATCGGGCTTACCAGCGACTCAAAGGGTAAGCGTGCCTTCGTAATGACTATACAGACCAGGGAGCAGCACATAAGGCGGGAGAAGGCCATGAGCAACATCTGCACAAACCAGGCTCTGATGGCACTGGCATCTGCCGTCTATCTGTCCGTTGTTGGCCCTGAAGGGCTCAGGAAAATAGCAAGCGTGACCATTTCACAGGCAAAAAAACTGAAAGATGCCGTATCATCAGTCAGGGGCTATGATGCCAAGTTTCTTTCCGGAACCTCATTCTCGGACGTGCTTGTAAGGATGCCAGGCGACCCTGCAAATATCCAGAGGGCACTCTTTGAAAAGGGCATACTTGGACCGATCCCCTCTTCCGGCCTGTTCCCCGGCCTGGAAGGTTTTGCTGAAACGGGTTTCTTTTCGGTAACAGAGAAAATTTCGGACAGCAACATCAGATTCCTGGCAGATTCGCTGGGGGCGATCAGATGAGCTATCATCAGGCTACTTATGATGAGAGGCTGCTGAATGAGTTCAGGTCGGGCAGCACTTTCAAGATTCCGGGAGATGGAAGCGCAGCTGAAAAACTCCTGCCTGCTGGGATGGCACGCAAGGAACTTCCGCTTCCAAGCGTTGCTGAATATGATGCCGTAAGGCATTTCACCAGGCTCTCGCAGATGAATTACAGTGTCGACCTTGGCATATACCCTCTCGGTTCATGCACTATGAAATACAACCCAAAATATGCTGACAAGATTGTTTCCATGGAGCAGTTCGCTGAAATGCACCCGCTCCAGCCGGAATACAGCGTGCAGGGTTCCCTCAGGATAATGTACGAACTGCAGGAATACCTGAAGAAGATATCCGACATGGATGCTGTGACGCTGCAGCCTCTTGCGGGAGCGCATGGTGAATTCACCGGTATCCTGATTGTCAGGAACTACCTTGAGGACACCGGCCAGCTGGATAAGCGGCGCGAGATCATAGTGCCGGATTCGGCACACGGAACCAACCCGGCATCTGCAGCAATGGGTGGATTCGACGTCGTCGAGGTTCCGTCGGACAGCACGGGAATGGTGGACATAGATGCCCTCAAATCCGCTCTTAGCGAGAAGACTGCTGCCCTGATGATCACCAATCCGAGTACCCTGGGACTCTTCGAGAGGAATGTTGTTGAAATAGCGAAACTTGTGCACGATGCAGGCGCACTCCTTTATTACGACGGGGCTAATTTCAACGCAATCCTCGGGATAACTTCGCCGGGCATAATGGGCTTCGACATAGTGCACTTCAATCTGCACAAGACCTTTGCAACACCTCATGGCGGCGGTGGCCCAGGAGCTGGACCCGTTGCGGTCAAGAAAAGGCTGGAAAAGTACCTGCCGATACCAAGGATAGGCTTCGACGGCAAGAAATATTTTGAGGATTTCTCCTCGGACAAGAGTGTGGGAAGGGTGTCGCCTTACTACGGCGCATTCGGGGTGCTTCTAAGGGCCTGGGCTTACATAACCTATCACGGATCTGACGGGCTGGAAGCGAATTCGCGCAAGGCCGTGCTCAACACAAACTACGTTTCCAAGAGACTGTCAAAATACCTTTCCGATCCATATGGAGGCGTCAAGAAGCATGAGGTTGTCCTGTCTTCATCAAATACGGGAGAGAGAGCACTGGACATTGCGAAATACCTCATAGACAACGGAGTTCACGCTCCAACGATATACTTCCCTCTAATCGTGAAGGAGGCGCTTATGATTGAGCCAACTGAGACGGTCAACATGGATGACCTTGATGCATTCTGCGATGCTGTCATAGGGTCGCTTAAGGCGGGCCACGAGGATCTTCATCAGAGGCCTGTCAACCTGTCAGTGGGTAGGATAGATGAGATAAAGGCTGCCAGGGACCAGATATTAACCTGGTCCGCTATGAAAAAATAAATTTGCAATTTTTTAAGAATTAACCCACCTTTTTTGCAACCGTGCCTATGAACTTGAGGAAACTGATCATTACGCTCATTCCTGCAGCTATATCGGGGTCCTTCATCATGGAGAATAGCCGCATCATCGACATCCTCTCCGGGTTTTTTGCTGCGTTCACCATGGCATCTGTCGCGTCGGGGATGTTGAACATAATCGCCTTGAAAAGATCCGATGTCTGTTCGTCGGAAAACGCGTGAAGAAGGCTCACTCCAGAGTTCGCAGCCTTCAAGGCACCGTAAACAAATTCCTTGGAGGCGAAAAATTTTCCCAAGAATTCTATGTCCGTCGGAAGATAATCTGTTGCTATGTTATTTACCAGATTGACTATCCCCGCTTCCTTCATTCGCTTCACAATGTTTAGCAGCGATTCCAGGAAGTCCCTGTCTTCCAGTAATTCCCTGATTAATGGTTCCATACTGTCATTATCTTGATCCATCATAACACCTCACATTATGCCTCGCAACATTCCCGAGAAATATGTATCGGAAGATGTCCATTTCAACAGAAAGTCAGTCTTGCTCTGAAAACTTGCTCTCGGTGGTTTTTCATAGCTGAAGAAGAGAGTGATTGCCCTTTCCCCCCCGGTAACAGTTGTGCAAGCTACTTCTCCCTTGTATTCATTCTCATAAACCGCTCCGTTCACATCGTGCGCGATGATGTGTGAAAGATATTCAGACTGGAAATGCGCCGTGGCTCCTGCTTTTGATATGGGGAGATTCGTTGCATCGCCGATAACGAATACATCGTCATACTTTCCGTATGTTAATTTGTGCCTGTCGACATCGACATAACCAGAATCTCCTGCCAACCCGGACTGTGTAATAACCTTCTGTCCCTTGTGCGGTGGAACCAGAACCAGAAGATTGTAGTTCACCGATTCACCTTCAAGTGATTCGACTTTCTTGTTCTTTGAGTCGATCTTATCGACATTAAACATCGTGTGTGTTATTATTCCCCTTTCTTCGAATAATTTCTCAATATACGTTGAAACATTTTGAATTGTGAACACACGATTTAAAGGATAAATGTAATGGATGTTTGTCTTTTCCCTTATTCCTCTATCCTTAAGGTACTGGTCTAACAGGAATGTGAATTCGTATGGAGCGGGAGGGCACTGTATCGGGATGCTGGCTTGCCCAACTACAATATCCCCGCCATTGAATCCTGCGAGATCCTCTCTCAGCTCAAGAGCGTTTTGAAGGCTGTAAAAATGTTTCGCCTCACCTTCGTACCCTTCAATCTCCTCCGGTGCAAACCTGTCTCCGGTGGCAATAATAAGATAATCATAGCTATACGATTTTCCTGATTTAAGTGTAACAAATCTCTGATCGACATCTATTCTTGTTACTTCACCTGGAATATACTGAACTCCTGAATTGAACAGGAATTCTGTGGGTTTTACACTTTTCTTGTACTGTTTCAGACTGAATGGTATCTGGACGCCATCGGGCTTGAAATAATGTTTTGTTGAGTTACCAATCACCACCACCTCCAAATCGTTCCTGTCTGTCAGCAAGCGAAGTTTATTGGAAATTATTGTCCCAGCGGCGCCATCACCGAGTATCAATGCCCTTTTCATATTCGACATCGGAGGACACTACCTTATTTTCCTGATGACTATCTCAAAGTAGCCATCCCGATCGTATACTCCAATGAGCTCGTTTCCACTCTTTTTTACCCATGCTGGCGCATCAACCTTTGTACCACTATCCGCAGAATATAGGGAAATAATATCTCCAACCTTGGATTGCTTGTATGTTTTTATAAGTTCCATTAAAGGCCCAGGGCAATAACTACCTCTTGCGTCTATTATTTTTGTAGGCTTTACTTCCTCTGTCATTTGATCACCTTAGATAAATAGTGTCATCTTGGATTCCTTTGCCATGGAAACAAACTGTGACACTCCCAGGATCTCATCAACCACCGGATCAAGATCATCCTTCTTTATGTCCATAAGATCAGCAAACATAGCACATGCATATATTTTTACATTTCCGACTTCCTTCGCCTGCTTAATCATTTCTATCCATGACGGGATCTTTTTTTGTGCCATTTTCTGCATTACTTCCTTTTCTATGTCCTTTCCGTCGTAACTGAGTTTCAATTTGCTCGTAGTACCTTTCTTGAACTCCATGAGACCCCAAAAACTCACGAATATATCCACATCCATGTCGTTTGCAATCGCACCGGAGGCGATTATTGCCCCGGCCATAAGCTTGTCCGCAGTACCGGACACCAGCAATAGAGATAACTTTTCGGTCATTTGATCACCAGATAATGATTCCCTGTGACAATAATAAAGATTAGCCATATATATGAGTGTCATGATACGTTAGCTTTAAATAGTTGTTTAGCACATATTTGATAGTTATGTTCCCATAGACTGGAACTAATGCTAACATTACCAAGAAAATGCTAGCGGAAAAAGTGCACCGACAGGTACCAAACGCAGAACCATGCCCCGAATTATCTGGCATGTGCTGATGCAAGGCATTGTTAGGCTGTGTTTCAGTGTGATGTTTTCACGGAATGAGGAGCTCGTTATTATACCTTAAACTGATCGCTTTCTGTTCCATATAACTCCTCAAGTTCTGCAATTCTATCCAGCGATTCTTTCACCGCTGCGCGATCATCACTTTCCAGGTTCTTTACCATTTCCTGAATGGCAATGAAATTCTTCCGCATCTCAAATTTCGCCCTGAAGATCAGGTAGTCGTAGTTTGATTCGAGCAATGAAAGCCTCGACTTTCGTGCCATCATGTCCGAGAACTGCTTGTACTCCTTCATCAGTTCTTTCACCATGGGCTCGAACTCCTCCGCACTGGCAACCAGGTCATCCATCTCCTGCGGACTCAGGTTCATTACCTTGTTAATCTCTTTCTGGAGGTTCAATTCCCATTCTCCTCTGTTTATCCGCGAGAATTTCAAAAATGCTGTCAGACTCCTCCATGTCGCTTTCAATGTCGAGGAATTCCTGCTTCTTCCTGTCCACCTTCTTTTCCAGCGCGGATATTTCATTTTTCAGGCGTGCGTTATTTTCCCGGTAAAGCAGAATTTCGCCTGCGATCCTTTCCTTTATCCCCAATTGTACCATGCCTCAGATTGTCTTGAATCTCTTCAGCGACACTTCGTAAATCTCCCCTTCCGAACCAAGGGTGTTAAGGATTTCGTCTATCTGCACCCTTTCAACTCCATCCCTGAGAGTCGCAGAGAGGATGTCCTCATACTTGCATCCTTTGCCGTCATTGTCATTTTTCCTGATTGCCGCAATTATAAGGTCTTTGAGCTCAGCATTCCTGCTGTCCTCCTGGCTGAATTTCAGCACACTTTCTGCAATCTTCGCGAATTCCTGGAAATCATAGTCATGATAATACTTCCTGGCCCTTAAAGCGCATTCTGATTCCTCTGCAGAGTATCCCAGTCCGGAGAGATGGTTCGAGTCGCTCTCCTCTGACTTGAATGCCTCCCTGATTGCATAGATCTTCCTCATGGCAATCCATACCGTCCTCGATTTCCACATCTCCAATCCGGGAGAATCGGTGCGGACTACGATTTCAGGATTTATGTTGAAATAGAACACTCCCTCTTCTGTCTTGAATGGATTCACCCTTCCCATCAGCATGACCGTGGATCCCTGTTCCATGGAATCAAGGGAGAATTTTGCATCTGCATTGTAGCCCGACGCAAAAGCGCTAACATAAAAAGCGCCGGAATTATCCGCCACAGTAGCCTTGGTGAGGTTGTCTTCCACTGTGCTGGACGTGATTGTACCGGCTATGATCACTCTTTTCACCCTTGTGCCCAGAGGCGTTACTATGTAAGGCTTGCCCTGGTCCTCGCCCCGAGTTTCCTCAATCACGATGGTGTCCTTGAGCTCCTTTGAGAGTATCCACTTTGCGGGCTCCCTCCTCTTTCCTGCTATCATAGTTCCGCCTCCATGGCCGAAGATATTGCCTTCAGGTCAGATTTTTCCACCCTTTTCATCGTCTCGATCCTGAAGGATAGATCCTCTTTCAGCCTCCTGAATTCACCAGTGGCAATTAACGGAACCCCAAAAATGGCATTCCTTATGGCTGCATGGATTTCGTCCTTTCCCTTTCCGTCCGCGTTCGTGATTGCCTCCCTGCCTATCTTCAGGAATGACAGGAGCTGATCTGATCCGGTACTGCACTGCATGGATCCGGTCCCGTCATCAATCGTAAAATATGCAAAGACATCCTCGATCCTCCTGGCATCCGGATGATCAGGGCATGATCCATCCTGTATGGTTTTGGAACATTCCTCGCAACGGTAGATAATGCCGCTCTTCTCTCCAACAGAAACCGCGAATCCGGTTATCGTTATACCACCAACGGGGCTATTAACATCCTGAAGGAAATACATCCTGTACTGGGGAATACTGATTTCTTCCGACTGCTTGATCTCGGTCTTGTCATTAATGGACAGGGAGATCCTGCCGTTGAATTCCGTAACTCTCGCCCCGATTGCCCTTATTGGCTTATTTTCAGGTATTTCCCTTCCAAAGGACGAAACCCGCACTCTCGCAGTCTCATCCTCCAGAAAACCCTGGTAAACCTTCTGCTTCTTGCCATCCTTCTCGTATTCTCTTGCCCTGATGGATCTGGCTATTCCCCTGACATCAACATACTGATCCTTGAGGGAAAGGTCCTTGATCCTGTATTCCCTGTACACTCTCTTTACCTCTATGGTGCCGGACGGGTCCAGGATAACTTCAGACCTGGAATCGAGATAAACCCTTATGGTGTCGTTGTACTTCTTGGTGTAGACGTTCTTCATGTCTACAACATCGCCCACCTTCAGGCTCGAGGGGAACGCCCAGGCCGTGTACGGTATCGTTCCTGTTTCGTCACCCAGGTAGCCGTAGAAATACGTGCTCTCCCCCCGCTCATTGTGTATGTTCCTGCTCGATATGCTGACAATCTTCGCTTTCATTGAAACGTCTTTTATTTCTTCCTTAAGATCAGAAATCTTTTGTCTTGGCAATTAAACACCTACCTGTACATGCCCTCGCTGGATCGATCATCCGGCATAACCTCTCCAAGGAACTTGTCCGCCTCGTCGCCCTTTAACCCGATCTCCCTAATCAAGTAGCCTCTTATCTCGTCCCTGGACTTCCCGTCCTGTACCATTCCCTGTATCATCATTATCATTCTCTCTGTTATCTGCCGGTTAAATTGCTCCTCAAGTTTGAGCGCCTTCACCATCATATATAGGGCACTTAGCAACTTATTGAAACTCTCATTCAGCTCTGCTTTCGTCAGTGATTGGGTCTGGATGTCAGATCTTGCAACAATTTCCTCATTTGTGCCCTCCAGCATGAATTTTACAAGTTCTGCCTGGCTGTTGAGTATGAGCAGCGAGTGATAGGTGGCCAGCCTGACATTCTGGTCTATGACTGCAGTTTCTATTCCCGTTTTCACCTTTATATGCATGGTCCCAGGGTGAAAACCGATGAATAGGGTGACAGGAACCTTCTCGTTCACCAGTTTCAGGTGCCCTTCCTCCTCGGTAACTATCCACTTGAGATCGATAATGTTCGGCGATTCGTTGTTTCCGGAGGAGAGCCATCCCAGAATTTCTTCTTTGTTCTCCATTTCCCTTTTCCTATATTCATTGCTCTTATATTACTTTCGAAACAGGCGGAAACTACCTATGCCCACATATCAGAGCCCCCGTTCGCGAGCATGTTAAATAATTCCGCGGCATCATGTTCGAACATCGGTCGGCAAATGGCAAGAAACATTCTTTCCGGAACCACCATAATGGCTGGCAGGTTATTTTATGCCATGAACTGGTACAATGTCTCCCCAGCCCTTGCGGACATAAGCTCCACATATCATATACCATTTGCTCTCACTGGACTTATCCTGGCAGCATTCCTTGTCGGTGCCGGAATCTTCCAGGTACCTGCAGGAATCATAGCGTCCAGGATAGGAAGCAAGAATACATCTGCCATCGGCTTGATCCTGATGTCCCTTGCTGTTATAGGGTCTGGCCTGTCGCCTTCCTTTTCCGTATTTGTCGTACTGAGGTTTGTCACCGGGATTGGAGCTGCGTTCTTTTTCTCTTCCGCTATCGGCGTGCTGAGTGAAATTTATTACGACAGTCTTCCCCAGATGGTTGGTCTTTACAACGGGTTCTTCAGCATTGGCGCCGGCGTTGGCATCTTTGCATCCATACCGCTGATAGAATCCATTGGATGGCAGGGGAGCTTTCTCGTCAGCGGCATAATAACCCTGGCTTCTGCGCTTATCTTCATTGCCGTGGTACCCGGAGGGGAGAAGGGTGAACAGATCAATGCGGGAAGCATAAAAACAAGAATCCTAGACAGGAGAATATGGTACCTGTCGATCGGGTTCGCTGGGTTCTGGGCATTGAATTTCACCCTTGCTGAGTATTTCAAGACATTTGCTGAAACAGACGGCTTTTCCGGACTGGTAGCTGGACTGATGGGATCTGCCATAATGTTCCTGGGAATAGTTGGTGGCTTATTGACTGCCTTCTTCAGGAGAGGGCGGCCAATCCGGACATCGGTCGTTCTCACAATGATATTATCTCCTTCACTCCTGCTTTTGCTCATAGACAGCGGTTTCACGCTATGGACTGTGGTTGCACTGAACGGTGTCTTCGCCGTTGTAATATTTTCCCTTCAATATACAGCTGTAATCAGACTGGATAGCGACCGGAGATACATTCCTCTCAACGTCGGCCTTATGAATTCCATACAGCTGGGAATAGGGTCACTTGTTCCCCTTGTCTTTGCATTTCTCATTCCCTACGGCTTTTCAGTGTCCTGGTTGTTCCTTGCCATTTTTTCGCTGGCTACCCTGCCACTGGTCTACATGTTCCGGACAAGAGAATAGGATCATTTCACCCAGTGCGATTCCAGTTTCCTCTTGAGCGCATCAATGTTCTCCTGAGTTGGTTTTGGCTTTGGCTTGACCGATGGCTTCCTGGACCTGAACACGTAGCTGGGGTTGGTAATGGTCACAAACCCGCACTTCAGGCACACATTGCCAAATGGCGTGAATCTCTGCCTGGTCACGGCATTTTTCATAACTTTACCATACCGTTCTGGCGAGATCGTTTTCAGTCCCGTCTTCCTTCCCGGAGCCATCATTCTCAGGTCCGTGATGCTTTCCCTGACATACAGGGATTTCACGGATCGGCTTCTGCAAAGTGAACATACCTTGACTTTTTTCAATTTTTCACTTAGTATACTAAAGCGTTTTAGTATACAAAACAATTTCGCTTCTGGTTACGCATGTTTCTGTGTGACTCAAATAATTATTTTAATAAATATCCAATCCCGTAGGAGGATAGCACCTTACAGATGATCAGCAACAGAAGGATAATAGCACTGAGATCGTTCATTATCTCCGTCGGAGCAACCGCTGCAGCCTCCTTTGTAGGAGTCTATGGGGTGATGATCGGAGCCTCGGCAGCCGAGATGGGTTGGCTGCAGTCAAGCTCCAACGCCCTTACGAACGGGGGACAACTACTGTGGGGGAAATTGAGCGATATGTATGGAAAGAGGCTCCCTTTCCTGATTATTGGAAGCATAATACTGGCTGTCCTCTGGGCACTGATGGCACTGGTTACTTCACCTGTTCAGCTTATCATCGTTTATGCCGTACTCTCCCTCATGTCCGCAATGATCACCGTCAACTGGTTTTCCCTCATCGCAGAGATAGAGGATTCAGCCACACGGGGACATTTCCTGTCTGTGATCAACAGCTTCTCTTCGACCGGGGCAATAATCTCGCTTGTTATACTTTCATTTCTCCTGCATTCTGTTGCAAGGGACATAATACTGGTCCCATTCGGCCTTGCGGCTGGATCCTATGTGGTCTCGGCAATCATGCTTTCCAGAATCGATGAACGAAAGAGGGAAAGGGTCAGGATCGTAGGCAGGACTACCTTCAGGAAGATCAGGGAGCACAAAACATTCTTCAGCTACTTCCTTGCCATGAATGTCCAGGGATTCTTCTGGTCAATGGCGTGGCCTGTTTTTCCGATAACCATAGTGCTTGTAATGCACTTCGACCTCTCCACTGTGGCCATCCTGACCGCGGTATCACTGTCGGCTACCGTAATGATGCAGGTAATCGTGGGTAAATTTGTTGACAACATCAAGAGGCCTCCGCTGATTTTTACAAACCGTGTGCTATTGAGCATGATCCCACTGTTCTATGCTGTATTTTCCACATTTTACGAGTTTGTGGTGCTGGAGCTTTACAGTGGCGTGGTGGGTGCCATTCAGAACGTAGTCATGAATTCGTATGTTCTGGACATTGTCCCTGACGAACAGAGAGGCGAATATATTTCGATCCTCAACGGGTTCAACGGCATAATGTACTTTATTGGGGCACTTGCAGGTGGTTATCTGCTGCAGTTCTTTATGGGAAGATACGGACTGAGAGAAGCGCTTACATACACCTATGCGTTCATAATAGCCGGAAGGTTTGCGTCATCCTTCCTGTTCCTGAGACTTAAGGAGTCAGAGTCCAGGAGAGGAAACCGCGGTTTCGTTTATTCCCTCCTTCTGCGGTTCAGGACGCCAGGGGCACCGTCAGGTGGCGTAGTGAAGCCAAGATGATCCCCCTTGTTTATTTGGAAATTCACTATTTAAAATATTCTGAGATTATGCGAGCGGCTTCTAATGGGTTCTCCCTGTGTATTGCATGACCGGAATTCATCAGAACAACGCTGGAGTTCCTGAAGGTTTCACGAAGATCAGCCGACATTCTCTCACCGAAGATGCTGTCATATTGGGCGACAAGCAGCAGACATCCGGAATCTGAATGCCTGCCCCTTACGGAGAAATTCATAAGGGATGGGATCAGGGGATAGAGTCGTTCCGGTTTCATGGGATGATCCCTGTCATAAGCATCCACCTCCTTCCTGTGGGTAGCGAGGTAACTTTCAGACAGAACATCGGCTGAAACCCTGTTCTCTGAGGCAGCCCAGGACGCGACCTTATTCACCACGACAGAATCTATTTCAGATGCTGGAGAGATCAACACATTCTTAGTCATATTCTCACCGTGATCCAGCATCATCTCTTCCAGGATGATTGATCCCAGGCTGATTCCGACAGAATAGAACTCCCTGAAACCCAGACTTCCCATGAGCGAGATTAGCTCTGACCCGAGATCTTCGAGAGTTATGCCAAAATCATCGCTCTTTCCATGGCATGGCGCATCCACGAGAACCTTCGTGAAATTTCCCTGAATGTTCTGTGAGATCGGCACCATGGTTTCAAGATCTCCACCGAGACCGTGGATGATCAGTATTCCCATTCCACTTCCCTGTAACTGGTACCATACCCTGTTGCCGCTGTTCGTATTGTGAAACATGAGGCCCCGTTATACCTCCGGAAGGAACATTTCATCAAGTTTCAGTTTTCCCGTCTCCCTGAGGAACAGCGTCATGATGATTGCCGAGAACATTACCAGGCCGAAGATCGTGAATATATAGAAACTTGAGGGGTTGATTGAATTCCCTATGATCAATACGCCTGCAACAGCCCCCAGTTTCCCTATTGTTGCTGCCAGGCCGTAAGCACTTGACCTGAACTCTGTTGAAGCAAGCTCGGCTGGAAATATTCCAACCGTTGCGCTTGGCCATCCGTTCGAGAATTCTGCGAATGCAAGTATCACTATGAGAAATGTGAAGAATGTGTATGGTATCAGGATTAAACTGATCCCCATCCCCAGGAACCCCAGCATCTGTATGGATTTCCTGCCTATCCTGTCCACCAGCATTATCACAATGACACCGCTTATGAGACCGATGACAAGAAATGCAGAGGTCACAATGGCGTTCTCATAGTAATTTCCGATTAGGTTGCTGCTCTGCAGAAGCGATGGCACAAGGAGGCCGATCCCGAATGCGCCCATGTCATATATGAACCATATCACCGATGTGAGTATGGTGAATTTCGCGCTTTTTCCCCTGAACATCGCCCTGACCGTCCCCTTTTTCCTGATTCTCCGGACCTTTTCCCACTTTTCTGACTCCGGCATGGAAAGCCGAAGGACCAGCACAACGGCTGCAGGTATCAGGCCAATGCCGATCATATATCTCCAGCTGCTATCAGGAAAGTTGAGGTAAAAGAACAGAGCCGCCACCAGACTGCTGCTGAGCGCACCGATCACGAAGGCTACAGAAGAGAAAGAGAGGAATTTGCCCCTGAGTTTTTCGGGAGCCATTTCAGCAATATATGAGTTTGAGACCGGATAATCAGCCCCAACGGCAATACCCATCATTACCCTGAAAACTACTATTAGGATGAAATTGAAAGTGGCAACTGAAGCAATTCCAAAGATGAGGAAGAAGAGTAGATTGTACATGTATATTCTTCTCCTGCCGAATCTGTCAGCAAGGTATCCAACAGAAACAGCACCAATTATTGTTCCCAGGATCAGTGAATCTATCATCAGGGATGCCCCAAAATCTGAAAGGCCCAGGTCTGGTTTCATGATCAGGATTGCCAGGGCAACTACAGTGAGCTGGTAACCATCCAGAAACATTCCTGCGGACGACATCAGCAGCAACTTAATCGGAGAAACTGATTTTTTTTCCATCCATGATGGAATCCGGCAAAGAAGATAAAAGAATGCTGTATGGTGATATTTAGATTATATATGATCTTGAAACGGGGCGATAATTGACAAACCGGTTGGCTGATCTCGCATTGAAATTGCT
Source organism: bacterium (assembly GCA_027368075.1). GTDB lineage: Archaea > Thermoplasmatota > Thermoplasmata > Thermoplasmatales > Thermoplasmataceae > B-DKE. The sequence goes on along the minus strand of DAICSO010000003.1, from coordinate 28,358 downwards.
TGATATCCAAGATGGCAATATCCACAGTCCTGTTGCAGTGATCGTTAGCGGTTCTTAAAAGCGGTTCGTTAGGAGAGGCTGAATTAAGAAAAAAATTAGTTTTCACAGTGAGATCAGTACTGTCAACCCGATATTCCATGTTGCACATCCTGCCACGAGAGCTTAATGAGCGGATTTGGTATACCGGTTTCATGATAATTGCTGTACCAGTGACTGACAATATGGTCAGCGGCCCCGGAGAAGGGCTGGAAATCAGGATATATGATGCTGGAAAGGAAATCAAGCTGTTGGATACGTATGAGAACCCTGCCCTTAAAGCGACATCCGCCAGGGGAATCTGGATGCTGAGGTCTGCGATTGACCGAGGTGCAGCAGCAATAATTCTATCTGGAGCCGGCGCCCCTGCTTTCATCTTCACCAAAGGGAAGCTCAAGCTCTATCTTGGCGCTGGGCTTTCGGTAGAGGATGCCCTTTCCTCATTCAGGGATGGGAAACTAGCTGAACTCACGACCCCGACACATGAACACGGACATCACGATCACAGTGGGCATTGAGAAACCAGTTTTTACTGGATTCACTGCGCATAATTTGAAACATGCAACACCATGGTGAAGATGTGACTGTCATCTACATGCTAAGGCACGGGCAGACGGACAACAACCTGAAGGGATTGTGGCACGGTGCGAAATCAGGGTCCCTGAACCAGACAGGTGTGAAGCAGGCAGAAAAAGCCGGGTTGAGGCTTGCGGACGCAGGCATTGATCTCATACTTAGCAGCGATTCAGAAAGGGCAATTGAAACGGCCCTTATAGTATCAAAAAAAATTTCAGCGCCACTAGCCGGAAGATACCCAATATTTGGAGACAGGCATTTCGGGGAAGCGGAAGGGCTGACTTCCAGCGAAATCAGCAAGAGGTATGGCATAACGGTTGCCAATGTCCTCGACCCTGCCATAGATGAAATTCCACGGGCCGAATCCGTGCAATCACTTCGGCGGAGGGCAATAAAGGCCAGAGACCTGATCTGCACTAACTTTCCTGGCAAGACGGTTCTGGTTGCGTCCCACGGAGGATTTGTCAGAATGTTTTACATGACCTTCGCAGGTGATGCTTCTGGAAAATTTTTTACGAACTGCTCTTATTATTCAATAGAATGCATGCAAAGAGTATGCGATGTGAGGAATGACCTCTTTACCCCATGAAGAACTGTTTCCGAAAGATATCATTCCGAACGAAGCATTTCGAGTACCTGTGATGCTGATCTTACCCGCCCCATTCTCCTGAAAACGTACTGGATGGCGACCCTGTGAGATTCCTCTGAGACATCGCCCATGGCGTCCTCGATGAATACCTGGTTGTATCCCAGTTCGTACGCATAACGTGCAGTGCTCTCAACTCCGTACGTTGTAGCAATTCCGCACAGTACAATTGTCTCTATTTTCCTCCTCCTCAGTTGAAGATCAAGGTCTGTGCCGTAAAATGCTCCCCATTGACGCTTTATAATAATGATGTCGCTCTTCTGGACATCTATCTCGGGAACAAATTCAGCCCAATCCGGGGATAGCACTCCGGTTCTGGTGAACGTCGAATCGGCAATCGGATGCAGAGCAGTCGATGGATCTGACATAACATGCACCGGAAACACAGGGATTCCAAGTTCCCTGAACTTTCTGGCGACCGTGGATGCATTCCTTATCACTGCTTCGTGAGGATATGGCTTTGTTTCCATTTGCACGATTCCCTTCTGCAGGTCGATCATCACAAGTGCCGTTGATTTTACGTCAAGTTTCTCTTGCGCCATGCCTGGAGGATAGAGACGATGCATAAAACAATAATTGCCCCGAAAGATTCAGCCAAGAAATATTTTGTGGCAAAGAACCAATTTTTATACGCTTAAGTAATTCCGGGTAAGAGAAAACCGCCACGGGAAACTCTAAAAGTAACATTGAAGGTTGCTGAAAGGTGGAAATGTTATACTGAACGGGAGATGCGAAGAACGGAGTATAAATGGGTTGTCCTGAGCAATACTACTTTGGGTGTTCTAATGTCCTCAATAGACACCAACATAGTGCTCATAGCCCTGCCTACAATCGGATCTCAGATGAGGGGGATGACCACCATAGATCTGCTCTGGATTCTCATGGGTTACCAACTCGTTGTCGCCAGCGTGCTTGTCAATTTCGGAAGGCTATCCGACATGTTCGGGCGTGTGCGGCTCTACAATCTCGGATTTGCTCTTTTCACACTCGGATCTGGGTTATGCAGCATCTCCCAGACTCCCTTTGAACTTATAGGATTCAGGCTTATTCAGGCTACAGGATCCGGATTCCTTTTTTCCAACAGCGCTGCAATAATTACTGATGCCTTCCCTCTGGAGGAGAGAGGTATGGCCCTGGGGATAAACCAGGTTTCTATCGTGGCTGGGTCCGTGACTGGGTTGATCGCTGGTGGCTTCCTGACAACACTCCTAGGTTGGCGATCCATTTTCTGGGTTAACCTTCCCATCGGGGTGTTTGCCACCATTTGGGCTCATCTCAGGCTCAGGGAACTTTCCTCACCCTCGCATGCTCACAACCTTGACATTGCAGGAAATGTAACTTTTGCAGCAGGGCTTGTCCTCTTGCTCCTGGCCATAACTCTTTTTGCTATATCCGGATTGTCCGTTTTCTACACAGCGATACTCCTTGGAGGTGCGGGCTCGCTTTTTGTTCTGTTTGTTTATATCGAGAAGATTCATGAAGACCCAATGTTCGACTTTTCCCTTTTCAGGAGTCATGAATTCACTGCCGGAAACGAAACCATATTCCTTAATGCTCTGTCTCGCGGATCTTTCATTCTCGTTATGGTTTTTTACCTGCAGGGACCTATTATGGGTCTTAATCCGCTTCAGGCAGGTATTTTGCTTGTTCCCATGTCTATCTCCCTATCAATAATGGGACCGATTAGCGGAGTTCTTTCCGACAGGTTTGGCCCGAGATTTTTTGTAGTCACAGGCCTGGTTCTGTCATCCGTTGGATTCCTTCTGATGACGCGGATTGCGTATGGGGTTTCAGAATTACAGCTTATTTTACCACTTGCGCTTATAGGTTCCGGGATGGGTATCTTCGCTTCCCCAAACCGGTCATCCATAATGAGCTCCGTTCCCGGATACAGGCGGGGATTGGCATCCGGGATAAGCACCACTCTTGTGAACGTTGGCAATACAATGAGCATTGGGCTAGCGTTTCTCTTCATGAGCACGACCACTAGCAGGAACAACCTCGACTCAATCTTCTCCGGACTTTCGTCCACGGGAGAGAAATTCTCTGCCAGCAGTTTCATCTCCTCGGTACACCTTGTCTTCTATATATCTGCCGCGATGCTCCTCATATCGATTTTCCTCTATCTTCACGGTATGGAAAAACCTCACAGGAAGGCCTAGTCCTACCATGAATCCTGCAATTTACGCCATACACCATAAACATTTTGCCCGCTCTCATCCCCCCTCCAGAAGGAGACTTCTCGCTCGCATAAGTTAAAGGTACGCCATGCGAAAAATATGAAAAAGGTTTATTATTGGAATATCCTATGGGGATAAGGTGAATTAAATGCAGCAGGGACAGATGGCATATGACAGAGCTATCACGGTGTTTTCGCCGGATGGTAGGCTGTTTCAGGTTGAATACGCAAGGGAAGCCGTTAGAAAAGGCTCCACCGCACTAGGCATAAAATTTAGCAATGGGGTAGCGCTGATCTCGGATAAGAAAATCAGGAGCAGACTAGTTGAACAGAATTCTCTCGAAAAGATTCAGTTTATTGACGATTATGTTGCCTCAGTAACATCTGGGCTGGTAGCAGACGCAAGAGTGCTTATTGATTTCGCAAGAATGACTGCCCAGCAGGAAAAAGTAACCTACGGATCGCTGGTCAACATTGAAAACCTCGTTAAGAAAGTAGCCGATCAGATGCAGCAGTATACTCAATATGGCGGAGTAAGACCATACGGTGTCTCCATGATTTTTGCTGGAATGGATAACCTTGGCCCAAGACTCTTTGACTGTGACCCTGCTGGAACGATAAATGAGTACAAAGCAGTTGCCATAGGTTCCGGAAGAGACCAGGTTGCAAGCTATCTTGAAAAGGAATACAAGGAAGATATGAACGAGACACAGGCAGTTGCGCTTGCCATAAAGGCACTGAAACAGGCGCTTGAAGAGGAAGGCGGGCTGAAATCACCCGAGATCGCTACAATTTCCGCTTCAAAGAAATTCAGGCTCTACACAAAGGAAGAGTCGGATAAGCTCCTTTGAACACATAATTTTTCTGCAATTCCAAATAGATTACAAGGGGGCGACCCCAAAAGAATATTTTTTCTTCAAGGGCTCTTCCACGAGTTAACGAATTCTGCATATGGGTAGTATATGAGCTACTCCCGATTGACTGTAAGGTTCGAAAAATTCATTAATTATAAAGGATATCACCAAAGATGGAACGAAACAATCTCATGGCCGTAGGTGCCTTCGTCGTAATTTCAATTTTACTGGTTGGAGGGCTTGAATTCTACAACATTAACGAAAAGCCTGCCGCCGCTCCTATAACTCTTACCAGCGTAAAGGTCGATCAGTCATGGCTTCATTACGACCCGGCTAATTCTACTGTCTATGCAAACATGACGTCCATGGAGAGTTTCATCAATATCACCATGACATTCAACGGTACTGTTGCCAATGGGACGCTGTTAGTGGTTCCACCCTCAATATATAATGCGACAGCAAATGTCACTTATTCTGCATTCAACAACTATACTCAGAACTTTGCCTTCAACAAGGGGACCTTCAGCCAGACCCTCAGTTTTAAAATAAATACATCCGCATACGATAACATGACGCTGAACAAGGGGTATGTGGCAAACATTGTTGTAGAAAGCGGATCATTCGGGGCAAATCTGCTTAACGTTTTCATAATGCGGTCCTGATCCATACCGTTAATAATAAATTCCCGTGTTTAATCCTTTGATGAACAAAAGCCCGAGGGCAACTTACGCTCGAAAGAGTGAGGAAAGTCCCCCCTCCTCGACAGGTTCCAATCAACTCAAGTTGATATCCCGAGAGGGATGGTAAAGAGAAAAGAAATTGACGGTTTCAGGAGCAGAATGACTCGCAAAGACGACGTTTCCTGAAGTGCCGATGGGAACTCTTCCTGGATGGAGCAAGTCTAAAGTGACCCTATGAGACTGTTGTGAGGGTCGGGTAAGACGCATGTCCCGCTGGGGCAGAAGTCGAATGTTGCCAACCGTAAAAGCGGCCAACAGAAGGGGGCTTATTCCGGGCATTTGTTCTCAATCGATTTTATGCTTTTTCTGTATAAATTACCTCAGGTAATAAAACAAAGTCCATAGTATTATTAGGAACCCGTTCCAAAATGTTTATTAAGTGCTGTTATAATATATAGTATTATGAACATTGACGCTACAGGTGGAAAATCTTCTCTTTCAGGCAGGGATTTCAGAAAGGTTAGGGAAGATATACTAATGAAGACTATCAGGATGAAGGAGAAGATTGGTAACAGGTATACCACAATGTCAAATGAGTCAAATCTAGATAACGTGAAAGGTATCCTGAGAAGTCTTGCACAGCAGGAACTTGAGGACAAGGCCATGATAGAGAGACTGATAAGGACAGGCAAAACAGCATCAAATGCACCGTTGTCGGAAGTCAGGGACTATGAGATGCTGGACCACCTCATATCTGATGATCTGGAACAGGTGAATGCCAATGATCTGAACGGAGTTCTGCTTTCTGCCATAAAGACAACCAAGGATCTTCACAACCTGCTTCAGCTTATGTCCAAGGAGTACAGCGAGCCTGAAATCAGCGGAGTCCTCAGTCTTCTTGCCCAGCACGAACTCAAGAACAAGGGAAAAATAGAGGAACTTTACGAAGAATTTGTAAACAAGAATTACTGGTAATACCCCAAACCTACAGAATGAATGTTTTCATCATTCTTAAGAAAATAACCAAAAGATAGAATTTTCTGAACATAATGTGCGCCATTTCATTGATATATTAGCATTTATAAAATGGAAAAGTATACTTATAAATGGATAATCCCCAAGCATGCACGCTTCGCTTGCTCCATCCGCCAATAAATTCCGGGGGTTTTCCTAGTGGCATCCAGAGAGCACACTGCACTACCCGGAGGAATAAGGAGAAGAGAGCTGAAGGCATTGTTCACACTTTATCCCGTATTCCGAAGGTATTCGCGTGACCGCAAGAAAACACGAGAGGAAAAAGACGGAGAGTGGAACTACCGTAGACAGAGAAATGGTGAACGTGCCGTTGACGCCTTCATCAAGCTAGGGCCGACGTTCATAAAACTTGGCCAGGTTATTTCCGCTAGGCCGGATCTTCTTCCAAGGGAATATCTCGCTGCCTTCGAGAAGCTACAGGATAGCGTTCCACCAGCAGATTTTGCACTGGTAAAGCCAATCATAGAGCGGAATATAGGAGACATTAACACAGTTTTTGATACTTTCAATGAAGATGCAATATCCGGTGCTTCCCTGGGACAGGTCTACAGGGCAGTTTATCGGGGAAAGGATGTTGCAGTCAAGGTGAACAGGCCCGGTATAAAGGAGAATCTCAAGATAGATCTGATAGTCATTAAGAGGCTTCTCAAGGCAGGTAAAAGATTCATTGAGAACTTTTTGTATTTCAGCATAAGCAACGTTATTGAAGATTTCAGTTCTAGGATTTTCGACGAGGCAAATTATGTAAAAGAGGCAGAGAACATTCGCAGGATACGTGAAAATATCAGCAACCGCGAAGATGTGGTCATTCCGTACGTAATCCCCGAGATCAGTACGGAGGAGGTGATGGTCATGTCCTATATAGCAGGAATCAAGATAACCGATATCGATTCCCTGAAGAAAGGAAATATAGACATGAAGCGGCTCGCATGGAAGCTGGACCTACTTTTCATGAGGATGCTGCTTCGTGACGATATCTTCCATGCTGATCCGCACCCTGGAAACCTTTCTGTGACCGGAGACGGAAAGATCATACTCTACGATTTCGGGATGATCGGAAGCCTTGATAAAAATACCAGGTTCCAGCTTCTCTCGCTCTATGAAGGACTGGTATCAGAGGATCCGGACGCAATTATAGACGCCCTGCTCGGGCTTAATGCCCTATCTCCAGCTGCGAACCGGGGAGTGATCAGGCAGAGCATGAACATGATAATAGCCGGGATGCAGGGAAAGAACCCAAATGAGATGGAGATAAGGGAGTTGCTTGAGATCGCTAACAGCGTTATATTTGAATTTCCATTCAAGCTCCCCAGATCACTGGTTCTTTACATGAGGATGTCGTCACTCCTAGAAGGAATCTGCATGCAACTAGATCCGGATTTCCAGTTTGTCAAGATTCTCAGGGAAATGCTTTATAACGAAGGGCTGTTGCAGGAACTCTACAGGAACCAGATCGAGATTCTGGCGGGGAAGGCCGTGAAAGCCATTGAAAAGGGGATGGACGCAATACCGCTCTTAAAAAGGCAGCTTGAGGATCTGTCAGTCCCTACAAACCAGAGGGATACGTCAAGGCGAATCTCTGCATCGCTCTTCCTTGGATTTGTTCTGCTCGCATCAGGAATCTTCTACCCCAGGTTTCCCCTCTTATCAGGTGTTATCATGGTACTTGATCTCATAGCGTTCGCTGCTGTAATTTTGAAAAAATGATATTGCAGCCTAATCGGGTCACTCAACTTTTACAGTCTTTATTCCCTTTACAGGTATCCTTATGGTCAGAACTCCTTCCTCGTATCTTGCCGTGTAATCCACTGCATAATCGATTTCAAGCGGGAGCGATATTCTCTTGTGAACACTTTCAGGTCTTTGGTCCATGTACGTCATTCCGGACCTGTTAAGTTCCCTCCTTGCTGATATAGACAGGGCGTTCTTTTCCAGGACAACCCTGATGTTATCCTTCTTGAAACCGGGAAGATCTGCCTCTATAACTATTTCTCCAGATTCTTCATACATTGTCACAGGAGGGTAAACAAAACTCATCACTTCCTTGACCCTGTTTCCAACGCCTTTCATGAATTCGTCAGCATAAAACTTAAGCGGAGCATCCATTCCTGCCATACAAAACAATTAAAATTCTTTATTTAAATTTTAACATTCCCTGCAACTACAAACCTGCCTTTCCAGACTTCAGAATTTTCATTGCTGCAGAATAAGGATCCATCTTCTCTTCGGAGAGCAGGGCAATTGCATCCTTGCTGTTCAGCAATTCCCTTGCTTCAAGTAGGTACTGTCTCCTTATCTCAGCCTGAAGGGCCATTTCAACTTCTTTCATGAACCTGTCCAGCCTGATATTTGGCCTGCTGACATTGAGTATCCCATGCTTCGTTATCTCTGAAACAAGCTCGTCATATCCTTTCCCCTTGAGACTATCCAGCCCGATTACCGGCACCTTCCACTCCTTCTGTGGAGTCATGGCAAGTGAATCCTGTATGTCCTTCATTGCCAAGAATGATCCATCCCTGTCCATCTTGTTGACGACGAATATGTCTCCTATCTCCATTATGCCGGCCTTGATAGCCTGTATCTCGTCCCCCAATCCTGGTCCGAGCACAACGATCACGGTATCAGCAAGGTCGACGATGTCAAGATCCGCCTGACCCGCTCCCACAGTCTCGATTATTATGTAGTCATTCCCGGCTGCATCAAGTATCTTCACGGCATCCCATGTTGAACGGGATAAACCCCCATTCATTCCGCGATTGGCAAGACTCCTCATGAATATTCCGTTCTCAGTAAGAGATTCCTGCATCCGTATACGGTTTCCGAGAAGTGATCCTCCCGAAAAGGGGCTTGAAGCATCAACAGCAATCACGGACACCTTCTTGTTTCCATCAGAAAGAATCCTGGCTAGTCTGCCGATCATTGTGCTCTTTCCTATGCCTGGTGGGCCGGTGATACCGATAACGTGGGCCCTGCCGGTATGATTGTATATCCCCTTTATAACCTCCGAGGCCTCGACGACCATCTCATCATCCTCGACGATGGAGATTGCCCTCGCTATGCTTCTTCTGTCGCCGTTAAGAATCCCATTGATAATGTCGTGGATTTTCAAGACCACACCTATTGCATCTTCTTGGATCGGGCCTCAGATGCCCTTGCGGTTATGTGATCCACAATGGTCGATAATGGAGTTCCCGGACCATAATTTCCGGTAATTCCAAGCTTTTCAAGCTTTGGCTTGTCCCCGTCAGGGATTGTACCGCCTCCAACAACCGCTATGTCATCTATCCCGCGCTTCTTCAGAAGTTCAGATATTTTCCTGAAAACTGTCAGGTGCGCGCCGTTGAGGAGGCTGAGAGCTATCACGTCCACATCTTCATTTATGGCAGTGTCAACAACTTCCTCCGGCGTGGGCAGAAGACCTGCATAGAGCACTTCCATGCCGGCATCCCTGAACGCCTTCGCAAGCACAAGCACTCCCCGGTCATGACCATCTATTCCTGGCTTGGCGAGCAGCACCTTGATCGGTTTGTCCTTAAACAAGGATAGGTTCTTTCCATCCACCAAATACATTCCTCCCGACATTAGATATCTCTTCCAGAGTAGCGTATGATTCTACTGCACTTATTATGTATGGCATTGAGTTTTCTCCAGGGTTTCGCAGGGCGCTCTCCAGTTCCGAAAGTGCTTCCATTACCTTTTTCTCATCCCTCTCCTGCTTCACGGAAAGCAGTTTGGATATCTGGGACTTCTGGGCCTTCCTGCTGATTCTCAATATGTTTATTGGCTTTTCATTGCTCTCAACATATTTGTTTGCCCCGACCATTACTTCCTTTCCCTGTTCAATTCTTATCTGCCTGCGATATGATGTTGCAGCTATTTCTTTCTGGATATAGCCATTTTTGACTGCCTGTAGTATTCCGCCCATTCTTTCTATTTCACTGAAATACTTGAAGGCTTCCTCTTCCATTCTGTCGGTAAGCCATTCCACATAATATGATCCTCCAAGTGGGTCTATGGTATCCGGTATGCCAGTTTCCTCAGCTATAATCTGCTGTGTCCTGAGAGCAACCTTTACTGCCTGTTCAGAAGGTAACGCCCATGCCTCATCATACGAGTTTGTGTGAAGGCTTTGTGTTCCGCCAAGCACAGCTGCCATCGCTTCTATAGTTGTCCTGACAATATTATTCAGTGGCTGCTGCCAGGTCAGGGTATAGCCGGACGTCTGGGTATGAAACCTGAGATACAGGCTTCTCTCATTGCGGACACCGTATTTCTCCCTGAGTACTGTGGCCCATATTCTTCTTGCAGCCCTCAATTTGGCTATCTCCTCAAAGAAATTTATTGAGGAATTGAAGAAAAAGGAGAGTCTTGGAGCAAATTCTGCGGGATCCAGGCCAGCATCTATTCCCATGTCAACATAGTGAAACCCATCTGCAAGTGTGAATGCGAGTTCCTGCGCAGCACTTGATCCAGCCTCCCTGATATGGTATCCTGAGATGCTGATATAGTTCCATTTTGGCACATTCTTCGTGCAGTAGACCATCATGTCTCTTATAAGCCTCAAATGAGCCTCTGGCGGATATATCCACTCCTTCTGGGCTATATATTCCTTTAGTATGTCTGCCTGTACCGTTCCAGAAATCCTGTCAGGCGGGACTCCCTGCTTCTTTGCTACCGCGATGTACATAGCAGTCAGGACAGCAGCTGGAGCGTTGATGGTCATGGATGTGCTCACCTCTCCAAGGTCAATTCCTGAAAGAATATCTTCCATATCTCTCAGGGAAGAAACATTCACGCCGCATCTTCCAACTTCCCCGTCCGCTCTCTTGTTGTCGCAGTCGTATCCATAAAGCGTGGGCATGTCAAAAGCTATGCTGAGGCCAGACTCTCCGTGTTCTATGAGATATTTCAACCTCCTGTTGGTGTCCTCCGGAGTCCCAAACCCGGAAAACATTCTCATGGTCCATAGTTTTCCCCTGTACATGTTTGGATATATCCCCCGCGTGAACGGGTACGATCCGGGTAGTCCCAGATATTTATCCTCAAAATTCTTCCTCAGGTCTTCACTGGTATAGAGTTCATCTATCTTTATGCTGGACGAGTTGCTGTATTCCCTATCTTCGCACTTTGTTCTGGAATTCCAGGGTTCCAGCACATCTTTTCGCCATTTTCCGATCCGATCCCCCTTCTTCCCCGAGGCTTCTCTAAATTCGGACAGTTTATTCTCCCAGTAATTCTCTTTCACTCCGTCCATCATTTCAATAGTCCACACTCGAATTAAAATTTTTTCCAATTACGTGTCGGCCTTTTCCCAAAAAGGATACAGCTTAGATAGCCAGTAGCTGCAGATATGGAACGGATCAAATAAAGAGGGGTCATGCTTGTGCCAACAATTTTTGCAGTATTGAGATGTGACCACGAATCCGGATGTTTCCACGCAAGCTGTTTTCTGCCATATCCGTTCCAGAAAGCCTGTTTTATGACGCCGTGGAGTGTATCACGGGTGCGGTTCATTACTATGCACTGATCGCAGACAGCAATTCTGGTACCAGATTTGACGCACCTGATGTTGAGATCTATGTCTTCAGCGGTGACAAACGACTCGTCAAAACCACCCAGCTTAACAAATAGATCCTTGCTGTATCCAAGATTTGCAGAGGGCGCCGTTACCTCATAGCCATCGTATATGAGCTCTACTCTGTTCAACGTTCTGAATCTTTCATTGCCCACCTGGAGTACTCTCCCGATAACCATTTCATAACCAAGGGAAATGAATCTCCGCATGGATTTTATCCATTCCGGATCGGCTATGGCATCCCCGTCCGTGAACGCGACAAAGTCATATCTGGCCTTGCTGACGCCTATGTTTCTTCCACCGCCGCGGCTGCACCTGATCCTGAAATAGCTGATTTCCTTATTTTCACCCGCATATCTCGCCAGTATGTCAGAGGTGCCGTCCGTGCTCATGGAATCCACAACAACGATCTCTATCGGTCCCTCCTGCAAAAGGAGGCTATCAAGCAGTTCCGAGATTGAACTCGCGTTGTTGTAAACGGTGATAACGATAGATACCCCGGGAGGTTCCGACATCATACGGGGTTCAGACCCAGTCCATTCTCTTGATCTCCCTCTCCTTTTTCGTGTTTCTCTTGTATTCCTTGTAATGTTCCTTGCACAGGTGTACCTTTGTTTTCTTCTCCTTGAGTTCAAACACCTTGGATGCCAGATCTGCTTCTACTGTCTGAAAACTCTCCTTATCACAGCCAACCACGTCACATATCTTTTCCTTCATATCGGGTAATAATTGTCAGTAAGTATAAAGATTGTCTCTGCTGGCCTATGCAAAAGCTTAATGTTCTATCGCCATGACCAAAATATGTTAGTATCCCCTTCAATAATATCGGCAAAGCTGTATGATCTTCAGGGTGAGATAGGTCAATGCGAGGATGCCGGTGCTTATTCCTTTCACCTGGACGTGATGGATGGGCACTTTGTCCCGAATCTCACCATGGGGCCTGATTTTGTGAAGGCAGTAAAGCACTGTTCGCACGTTCCCCTGGAGACGCACCTTATGATAGAGAGGCCTGACAAATATTACAGATCCTTCGTTGAAGCTGGATCGGACGTGCTGATGGTTCATTATGAGTCTCCCATTGATTTGGGCACATTATTTCACAAGCTGGATCAGGAAGGGATCAGGAGGGGACTGGTTGTGAATCCTGAAACCAATATCAGCGAAGTCGAGGACCTGATTCCAGGGTGCCACTCGCTGCTGATAATGTCTGTTCATCCCGGGTTCTCCGGCCAGAAATTCATAACGGATTCGCTAAGGAAGATAAAGGAGGCAAGAAAATTCATTGATTCTAACGCTCCAGACACTCTGCTTGAGATCGATGGGGGAATAAATCTCGAGACGGGCAAGCTGTGCGCTGAAGCCGGAGTAGATGTACTGATATCCGCTTCGTATATCTTTGGCAATGACATTGGGAAATCGATAGGACACCTGAAGGTGCTTGGGAAGCACTAATTTTCCAGGATTATTCTGCCCCCAATCTTAGTTTCGAAGAATCCCATCGCTGCTTTCAGATCATACAAGCTGAATTTCTTTGCGATCCTTACCTTGAATGATTTCCTTTCTGACAACCTGATAAGATCCGTAAGCTCTTTTCTATTGCCCCCCGTTGATCCTATGATCCGGATTTCTCGGGTATATAGATCTCCAATATCCAGCTTGGATTCTCTCCCGGTCTGGCCGCCGAAAGAAACAATTGATCCACCATTTGCCACGTGCCTGACAGAATCCTCCCAGAACGAGGATCCCAGTGAGTTTATTACTATATCTGCCTTGAAACCGGTCGGCACGCTATCGGGCGCGAATATGCCTGAAGCGCCGAATTCTCTTACCCAACTGTTTCTGGATACGGCATAAACCTCAATTCCCATAGAATCCGCTATCTGCATGGCGAAAGTGCCGGTGTTCCCGGATGCGCCATACAGCAGCAAACTCTGTCCGGATGCAGCTCCAGCCCGCTTCAGGGCATGGTATGCTGTGAGCCCACCTATTGGCAAGCTAACTGCAATGTCCTCATCCATCTGCTGGTTCAACTTGAATAACTGTTTCTCAGGAACGGAAACATAATCAGAATATCCACCATTTGTAACCACACCCCAGATGCCGCCATGCGGGCACAGGTACTCTCTTCCACTGAGGCAGTATTCGCATGTGCCATCAAACACACGGGGATAGATGATTACCCTGTCTCCAGTCTTCACGTATTTCCCGTCTGTCTCCACTATTCCGTAAATTTCAGATCCGGGAACGTGTGGGATCGGAACCAGGTTATATAGTATCCTGCCGTTGATCAGGTTATAATCTATGGGATTCAGACCCGCTTTCCTGACTCTAACAGTAACATTCCCATCCTCTTTCAGCGGCATATTCGTTTCTTCTATCTTCAGGTTATCCTTCCCAAACGGTGGCGATATCATGAAACTTTTCATAACCACATGAATATTGACGGCATAAAAAGTGTTTCTGAGAAGCGGTTATCAAAAATGATCAACAAATCTGATATAACTATTCATACATGCATGTCAAACATCTATGGGAGACGATCAGGCTACAAGGTCGTTCGAGTCTTATATGATAGCCGAACGGAAAAGCAGGTACACGATCAAGGAATATCTATTCCTGGCAAGACTTTTCCTCAACTATATCAAAAAGGATCTGGCTGAAGTTGATGCAAGGGACGTTGAACAGTTCAAGAAGTATCTCGCATCAGAAAAGAACTACTCCAAGAGCAGCCAGTATCTTGCAATCAAGGCAATACGGCTTCTCTACAGATCGAAATCTATCCAGCCTCCCCAGAATCTTACTCCTCCAAAACGTTCCAGAAAAATGCCTGTCTACCTGAGCGAAGCGGAAGCTGGGCAGCTCTTGAAACGGGTCAGCAATAATGGCAGGAACCTGGCAATTGTATCCCTGCTGCTCTATACCGGAATGAGGGTAGGCGAGTTGTGTAAACTGGATATTGATGATGTCGACACCGACTCAGGCATCGTAAGGATCATGGCAGGCAAGGGGGACAAGGACCGCATCGTGATTATCTCAAGGGAACTCTCGCAGCTTCTGGACAGCTATATCAGTTCAAGGCTGGCGGTGAAAACAGAATCCAAGGCTTTATTCATCAGTGGAAGGAAGGGGAGGTTTGACACATCATCCGTGGAGAGAATAATCCGGAATGCCGGAGAAGAGGCGGGAATCACAAAGAAAGTAACACCTCATGTCCTGAGGCACACATTCGCAACTTCTGTTCTCAGGAATGGCGGAGACATAAGATTCATCCAGCAGATACTCGGGCATTCAAGTCTCGCCACCACTCAGATATACACGCACATTGATGAAACCGTGCTGAAGGAAATGTATAATAAATTCGGCCCGAAGTTCTAGTTCTTTCTGCTGACCAGATAGTCCGCAAACCAGTCAAGAAATTTTTTCACGTCAGGATCCCCTTTTATCCTGTGCAGGTGGTTCTTTGCCTCCCTTACAAGCTTCGCGGCCATTTCTGTTGAATAATCGAGGGACCCGGTGCTGACTACGATATTCCTCAGCCTCTCAAAATCTGTGTCCGATACGTTCCCGCTTTTAAGGCATTCCTTCAGAAATCCTGCATCGGCAACAGTCGATCTTTCAATGGCTTTCAGCATTAGCAGCGTCTTCTTCCCTTCGTTAACGTCACTCTTCACGGACTTTCCAGTGACAGACTCCTCTCCAAAAAGACCTATTATGTCATCATGCAGCTGGAAAGCAACTCCTAGGGAGTCACCATATGCCAGCAGGTCACTTATGTCATCTTCAGTTCCGCTCAGTATGGCACCAATCCTGAGTGGACCTTCTACGGTATATTTCGCAGTTTTCCAGAGATGAAGCTTCATCAGGCTTTCCTCGTTGAAAGAGTCGTTAATCGGTGATTCTATATCTACGAGCTGCCCGTATCCGGTTTTCTCGATGATGTTCGTAAGCTCCAAGGATGCAAGGTAAGCCTGCCTGAAGGGAACTCCTGATTCCAGTATCGCCTGGTGAGCGTAGCTCTCTGCAAGGTCTCCTGCAACTATTGCAAGGTTCTCCGCAATTCTCCTGGCATCCTTTGTCCTTTCTGCAAGCAAGGCCTCGACCTGCTTGTGATAACTTGGTTTTCCTCTCCTGTAGTCACTCTGGTCTATGATGTCATCATGTATGAGAAGGTAAGTCTGCAAGATTTCAATGCTCGCTGATGCCATCACCACCCCCTCCTGATCCCTGCTGTAAAGATCATGGCCCATCTGAATCAGGATCGGTCTCACCCTCTTTCCGCCATTCAGTGTGAAATCCCTGATCTTTGTCACGATGTCCAGGATAAAGGGATCGGATATTCCAGCAAGCTTGTTGCGGAAGAACTCCGAAAGCGAATCCTCAACTATCTTCTTTTTTTCCAGCATTATGGTGCTATAATCTGCCAAAACCTACCACTCTAGTTCCACTATCATTGTTTTTTTTCATATAACACTTTTGCACTTTCCCCCTTTGGTTGGTTCAATATGGAAATATTTGCACTTCTCACCAGGTAACTGAATCCTTTTTGGTCATGGAACAAAACAATGGGAAAGTTTGATTAGCACCGTACCTCTGGCATCACCTGAAATGATTCAGTGCGGCATAGATGAAGCGGGTAGAGGTCCGGTGATAGGACCCATGGTTATAGCACTTGTGTGTGGAGAAGTGGAGACTCTAAGATCCATGGGCGTGAAGGACTCAAAACTGCTATCTCCAAATGGGAGAGAGAGACTTTTCCGTCTCATTGAGAGATCTGCCTGTAAAGTGTCTGTTGAGATAATACAATCCTCAACTTTAAATCAAATGATGAGGCAGATGTCCCTCAACGAAATTGAATATATCCACTATTCAAAACTCATTACACAGGCGGAAGGAGATATCTTCCTTGACTGCTTTGATCCGGTTACAGAAAGGGCAGAAAGGAGGTTCAAATCCGAAACAGGGAAAAGCGTAGTATGCGAACACAAGGCAGATGCAAAATATCCTGCCGTTTCAGCGGCATCCATAATTGCCAAGGTTACCAGGGACAGGGAGATCGATAAGATAAAGGAAGAATATGGAGAAGTGGGATCAGGCTATCCCTCAGATCCATGCACAATAGATTTTCTGAGGCGTGAAATATCAAGAGGCACAGACATTTCCGGCATAGTAAGAACGGAATGGGCTACATTCAGGCGCATCAGGAGTGAAACTGGCAACCAGCGCCTGATCTGATAGTCATAAGTTCTGTTATCGCTCGAATGAAAAAGATTTAAAATAGAGCATGGAGATCAACCAGAGTGGCAAACGATTTCATATTACAGGATAAAACAGAGCAGGCTGACGACTACAATGAAAGGGGAATTTCATATTTCAACCTGATGAAGTATCCTGAAGCTATTCAGCAGTTCACTAAAGCTATAAAGATTAACGGAAAGGATCCAGACTATTATTTCAACAGGGGACTCACATATTACTCGATGAAGATGCTTGAGCAGTCCATAGCCGATTATAAAAAGGCAATTGAACTCTTCGGGGAGCATTCGGACTACCACAACGCTCTTGCATCCGCCCTTGAAGACCTCGGTAAAATGGACGAGGCCATGGCAGAATTCAACGAAGCAATCAAGATTGAAAACGATGTTCCGGATTATTACTACAACAGAGGAAATGTATTCTGGAAAATGAAGAATTACGATGAAGCCCTGAAGGACTATAGCAGGGCAGTGGACCTGAATTCTGCCGACCAGATATTCATCTACAAGCGATACCAGGCGTACATGGATCTGAAAAACTACGAGAAAGCCCTTCTGGATATTGACTCCGCCCTGAAGCTTGTACCGGAGGGTTATCTTTACAAGATGGAGAAAGCCAATCTTCTTGTGAAATTGTCCAGAAGGAACGAGGCTATTGAAATTCTTGAATCAATAAAGGATAAGGCTCCGGACGCAACGGTCATCCAGGACAGGATAGATGAAATCAGGGCAAATAAGCCGTGATTCTACCTGTACATAGTTTCCTCTGAAACCTTCCCCCCCTTCTTGCTCTGGGCGTCTGTGTACTGCTTTATCACTGCGGCCATCTCTTCATGCATCTTGTTGACGCTGTCCTGCAGAAGTTTTGTGTCTATCTTCAATCCGGTCTTCAGTGTTATTGCCTGGATCAGGGAAAGCGCAGATCCCGGATCGGGAATCTCCACAGAGCACGGGGTTATGAGTGAGCTCCCCCTGAAACCCTTGACGAGGCATTCATTCAGAAGACTTCCGCCAATTCCCGTTATTATGGCTGACTGTGCTCCGGGAATCCCGTTCTTTATGCACTTTGCCAGTTCATCACTTTCAGCTATGCAGTAAGATTTTCTTGTTTCCAGCACCTCGTCAACAGGTATTCCGTCAAGAATCACTATTTCTGATGCTCCAATACCCTTGGCCCATTCTATGATTGAGGCGGATATCTCATAAAGTCCCATGTCGCTGATAGGAACTTCGCTTATTATGGCCATAACGTCACCTTTCCTGTTGCTGTATATCCTGAAAGGGTGTCTGAGCTTGTTTCCGACAAACACTGCCACAGGAGGAATGTATGGGGATTTCACATGGGCAACCTGGTGCATTCCAAGCTGTTCAATGAGGTATCCTACGGATAGCAGTCCGGCCATGGTGCTGCCTGCAAACCCTCCGATAATGATCGGGTGATCATACTCTCGCTTCTCGATCTCCACCACTGCTGTTGAAAATAGCTCATCCTTTCCTGCCATTATTCCACGAGTATTAATGCCAAGAAGAATAATTAAATGTTGCCCATAATTATTGCGGGATCAGAAAGGACAATGTTATTACGAGGAAAAATAATCAAGAAGAAGTGATTTTGTGCAAAGTGCCGTAGAACTAAGGAGCTACCAGAAGGCCGTCATTGAGTTCATAACCGAAAACGTCAGGAAGCACGGATCGGCTGCGGTAGAGTCGCCCACAGGATCCGGCAAGACACTGATGGGACTGGTCTCTGCCCTGGATCTATCGGATAATGGCACAAGGAAGATACTCTATCTCACAAGAACAAACTCACAGCAGGAACAGATCATAAGCGAGATACGGAGGATAGGTAAAGATTTCGGAGTAAAGGCGATACCATTGCAGGGCAGGACAAACCTCTGCGCGCTCTACAGGGAAGTTGAGGATTCTGCTGATTTCACCGCTGAATCCCTGTCGAGGTTCTGTTCCCTGAGAAAGAGGAAAGTAATGTCTGGAGACCCGAGTTCCTGCAGATACTTCAATGACAAAGTCAGGTCAAAGGATGTCCAGAATTATCTCTTCAGCAATAATCCAACTGCAGAGGAATTCTTCGTATATGCAAAGGAAAATGGCTTCTGTGCATACGAGAGCCTCAAGTTCTCAATGAAGGATGCAAATCTTGTAATAGCTCCTTATGCAATTTTTCTCAACCCTGTCACTTCAGGAAGGCTGATCTACAACTGGGGCGTTTCGCGGGACAAGCTTATAGTTATCCTGGACGAGGCACACAATCTTCCGGACATAGCAAGGGAATTCTCATCATTCTCCATAAGCGTGAACCAGCTGAACCTTGCAGAAAGGGAGGGCACGGAATTCGGGGATTTCGAGCTGATGCAACGGGTAAGGACATCAGATTTCATAGAGATGATCAGGAATGCGATCACTGATCTTGTCAGGGACAAGATAGGTGAGAGTGGAGAAACCCGCATCAGGTTCGATGAATTTCGTGAATACATGATGATTGAGAATTCCATGAGCTCAGAGAAATACAGCAGCCTTGTTGACTATATGAGCATCTTCGGGGACTATATCGCGGAGAAACGGGAAAAGGAGGGAAGAGTTCCAAGGACAGTGATACTTTCCATAGCCGACCGGCTTCGGGCATGGGAAACCCTTGACGATGAAGTATACGCGGCTATTGTCTCACGCGAACGGCTTGGAACAATCGAGGCGGTCTGCATGGACCCATCCAAAATACTTGATCCATTGAGGGAATCGTGGACCATACATATGTCCGGCACACTTGACCCCTTTGAGGTCTACAAGAATGTTACCGGGTTTACGGACATGAATCACATGATTGTCCCATATATTTTTCCAGAGGAGAACAGGAAAATAGTATATGATGGCGGCATTACAACAAAGTACGATGAATTCGATGATCAGGAAGCTGCCAAAATGCACGACGCGATAGAGAAGATCATCACGACAGCGGGAAGGAACACAATAGTATTTTTTCCCTCATACAGCACCATGGACAAGGTCTCAATGCAAGGATTCAGCTTCCGGTACTTTTCAGAGCGCAGGAACATAGATCAGGGATCTCTCATGGAAATGGTAAGGAAATTTAGAAAGGGGAAGTCCGCTATTTTTGCTGTATCCGGAGGCAGGATATCAGAAGGCATGAACTTTCCGGGCGTAGAGCTGGAGATGGTCATAATTGCGGGCATTCCGTACCCGAGGCCGGACGCAAAGCAGAAGGCAATCATGGAATATTATGAGAGGAAATACGGGAACGGCTGGCTGTATTCCGTAATTTTTCCCACGGCAATAAGAATGAAGCAGGCAATCGGTAGGCTCATAAGGAACGAGAAGGACCGGGGGATGGCAGTAATACTCGACAGGAGAGCAGCATCGTTCATGAAATACATTCAGGGTCTTGAGCTATCCACTGACCCTGAAAAGGCAGTATCTGATTTCTTTATGAAAAATGGGTGAAATGATTTCGAAATCCTGCAAATGCATGTTTCAAAAATTAAATAATATGCACGTATAGCGTAACGCCACGGAAAACAACATTAGCGATTTTGCCAGAAAGCTTGACGACTTCATTGCGAAGGGACAGATAAGGAAATGGGTTATTGTCGGGGTCCTCATAGGAATAGCTGCCGGCCTTGGGTCATATGCGCTCTATTACGGAATAAAACTCGTCACCGTACTTATGTTGACAGGAATAACCGGTTTTATACCTCCAGTGACCGCTGCATCAGGCGGGTCGCCTACATATGTCATCGGAACTTTTGACAGAATTCTAATCCCGGTATCCACCACACTGGGTGGGCTAATTTCAGGGATAATCATCTTCCGTTTCGCTCCTGAGGCCGAGGGTCACGGCACTGATGCTGCAATTGACGCATTTCACAATAAGAACGGGAAAATCAGGAGGCGCGTACCTCTAGTTAAGACGATTGCATCGGCTATAACCATAGGATCTGGAGGAAGTGCTGGGAGGGAGGGTCCAACTGCCCAAATTGCTGCAGGTTTTGGATCATTTATTGCAGATGCATTCAGGATGGACGATCACGATCGGAGGATAGCCATGGCAGCTGGAATAGGGGCAGGGATTGGAAGCATATTCCTGGCGCCTCTTGGCGGCGCTTTGCTCAGTACGGAAATCCTTTACAGGCGAGACTTTGAGGTGGATGCCTTGATACCCTCAATCATCGCTTCGGTCACAGGTTATATTATTTTTGGATATAACTTCGGTTACAGGCCCCTATTTGATATACCTGGCGCAGGTGTGCTCGGTTTCTCTCATCCGGAATCCCTTATCCTGTATTCTCTGGTCGGCGTTGTGGCCGGTCTATTCGGTGTGTTTTACGTAATCTCATTCTATAGGATCCAGGGTATGTTCCGCAGGATCAGGAAGCTTCCGAAATTCGTGAAACCTGCCATAGGGGGGCTAATCGTGGGCATGATAGGAATTTTCTTCCCGGAAATACTTGGTCTTGGATATGGATGGGTTCAGCTCATATTCTATGACCAGCTCTCTCTCTTCCCTGTCTGGCTTCTGCTGGCACTCATAATAGCAAAGATAATAGCAACCTCATTTACCATAGGGTCTGGCGGTTCAGGAGGAGTGTTCGCCCCAGGTATGGTAACCGGAGCTCTTGTAGGGGCGTTGATGGGGGTACTTTTTGTGCCATTCTTCCCGTACCTGAACGTAATAGAGGTCACTATCATAGGGATGATCTCTTTTTTTGGGGGGATCTCGAAGGCGCCGATTTCTGTCATCATAATGGGGACAGAGATGACCGGTGGTTACACTCTCTTCCTGCCTCTTATGATAGCGACGGTGATCTCGTATTATATATCTGGCCAGAAGTACTCAATCTACAGCAAGCAGTTACCTAACAGGCAAAGTTCTCCTGCACACAGGCTGGAGTATGAAAGACCGATACTGGATGACATAACTGCTTACGAATCAATGAAGAAGGATTATTACTGGGTTTCTCCCGATGCTCCTCTTCGGGAGGCTCTCCAGACAATGAGGGAGAGCAGGACGAAAGGGGTAGTGGTCCAGGAGAATGGCATGTTGAAAGGCTTCTTATCAGTCGAGGCTGTTAAGCCGTCAATGGACATAGACAGTACCAGAGTCAGGGATATCATGGATACGGATGTCAAATATGTGAAGACCACCGCAACCATGCACACCGCCCTCGATCTGCTCACTACAACAACGACTGGAAAGGTTGTTGTTGTTGACGATGCAAACCCGCAGATCGTAAAGGGGACGATTGGACTGGCAGATATTGCAGACGCTTACAACAGGGAGATAAGAAAAATAAAATTGGAGCAATCCAAGATAGTATAAAGGGAGAATGTTCCTATCAATCTATTTCAAAGCATATATATCCTTAACACATGACTGGAAATGGCAAGACCTGGAATGGATTGCACAAAGAACTGTTGCTTGAGGCGAGGTTCCTTCATGAGCGGACTGCCATTTTCCAGGAGCGAGTGAAATATGTCTGCAGTGAGAGATGCAGTGGTCGCGGGGACGAGAAAATTTGGGCCTGAAGATATCAGGAAAGTAGTGGAAATAGGAAACAGCTCCCTGACTGAATATTATACTGATACGCTGCTTCTGGATCTTTATGAAGCCTGGCCAAACTCCTTCATTGTATATACCGTAAATGACCGCATAGTGGGATTCATCGTAGGCTCTAAGTTCTCCAGAACTGAGGCGAGGATTCTTCTTCTGGCTGTGGATTCCAATTTCAGGAGAAAGGGGATAGGCATGGCCCTGATGAATAACTTTGTGGAAGTGTGCAACCGCGAGAACCTTCTCTCCGTGAGACTTGAGGTTAGAACTGACAATGATCAGGCAATAGGTTTTTACAAGGCATTCGGTTTCTCGATTATATCTGTAATAAGAGCATATTACAGCGACGCTTCTGATGCCTATCTGATGTGGAAACTTCTGTGACATCCTCCCCCGGCGTTACCGGGGGCTTCTCGCTTCTGCGACCGAAGTTGCCATTGCTGGTAGAGCTTCAATCTCCACAGGCGTGAATTCGGGAGTGCCCCTCCCTACCTGTATCAAACCCAATTTGTGTATGTTGATTGCAGCATTCAAATCCCTATCCATGACGAGGCCACACACATCACAGTGATCTATCCTGTAACTCAACTTCAGGTCATGCTTTATGCTGCCACACACTGAGCACTTCCGGGATGTATACCTCGGATCAACCAGTACGACCATTGCACCGGCACTTTTAGCCTTGTACCCTGTGTACTGGATGATCCTGTTCCATGATGCATCCTCTATGCTCTTTGCAAGATGATGATTCTTAACCATCCCTGCTATGTTCAGGTCCTCGAAAACAATGAGATCATGATTTTCCACCAGGCTGTTGGATATTTTGTATGAGAAATCATCCCTCTGCCTCTGTATCTTCCTGTGCACTTTTGCAACCCTTTTCTTTGCCCTTTCCCTCTTTCCTGATCCCTTCTTCTTCCTGGAAAGGGATTCCTGTGCCTTCTTCAGTTGTTTTTCCGATACTCTCAGGAAACGTGTTGATTCAACGGTGTTCCCGTCACTCATGGTTACAAAAGATTCCAGTCCAAGATCAACACCCACGACATTCTCCGGCATTGACAGCGCAAGCCCCTTTCCTTTGATCTTTTCTGAATCTGCGGTGACTGTTATGAACCAGTCTCCAACATGATCACGCTTTATTGAGAGTGTCCTGATGTCTCCGCTGATCGGGCGATGCATGAACATCCTAACTTCGCCGATCTTCAACAGCATCACATGACCGTTATCCAGTATCCTGAATCCAGACTGCGGATAGGTGATGGACTTGAATCTCGGAAATCCCGCCTTTATGTGTTTTCCATTCCTTTTTTCCCTGATTCTCCTGTAAAAGTTATCATATGCCCTGTCAGTTCTCCGGGCAACGTCCTGGAGAACCTGTGAGTGAATACTGCGATATTCAGGGAATGCATTCTTGAGTTCAGGCATCTCCATAGCCTGCCGGTTGTACCAGACCTGTATGCATAGATCCTCTGCTGCAGGAATGTGTTGTATAATTCCCTGCAAAGGTTTAACTGGTTGTTTAGCAGTTTCTCCTGATCAACCGATGGATACAATCGGAATTTGTAGGCTTTCATGGCGCCCTGTCTTGTCCGATATTCACTGATGTTATGAGCATTTGGTTCGCTCTCATCCCACTTGAAGGGGTGGGTTTTCTCGTTCACAGTGATAAAAAAGATGGGGATTAGAAGACTGAAATTTCCCCGTTTACAAACTTGTTTGTGAGGTCAGATATGTTTTCCAGCCTCTGATCTGCGATCCTTCTAATGTTGGTCCTGTGCCTCGATCTGTCCGCACCTGGCGCATAAATCAGCTGTATGCTGGCAACGTGAGGTTCGTCTATTGGTCTACCAATCTGCGAAACTATCCTGACCATGGCCTCCTCAACATCCCCGCCGCTTTCCTTGATAACGTCGGCAGCTATGAGGTTTGAAAGCACGTTATAGAGCTTTCCCACATGGGTAACTGGGTTCTTTCCGGCAGCCGCTTCCATGCTCATTGGTCTGTATGGTGTGATTATGCCGTTCACCCTGTTTCCTCTCCCGACAGAACCATCGTCCCCGTTTTCCATCGAAAGTCCCGTAACTGTGAGGTAGTAAACGTTGTCTTCCTTCAGATCACCTGTGTTTATGAATATCTTGACGTTCAGTTCGGTCTGCTTCCTGACAAAATCGGTAACAAGGCTCGTCAGTTCTTCCTTAATGGAGAAATACTCTTGTTTGTCCTTGACAAATTTATCCACGTATGCAGCAGCTATAGTGAGATTGATCGTATCCTTCTGCCTGAATCCCATGACCTTTATATCATATCCGATGGCCGGAAGTTTCTTCTTGATTTCTCCATTTAGGTATCTTTCTGTCTTCAGGACAAGATTCTCTGTGTCAGTGAATGGCGCAAAGCCGACGCCGAATGAAGTGTCATTGGCCTTGTGTTTCCTTGTATCATACAATCCCCTCAGATCTATAGAGCCGTGCCCTATCCTGGAATCTATCATCACGTCAGCGTCAAGGTCCAGGTGCCTGAAATTGGTTGCTAGGAATTCCTTGGTTGCCTTGACAGAAATGGACTTGTAAGGAATTCTCTCTCCATCAATCGTCGTTGTTGCCCTTCCACTCAGCAAGATATAAACCGGTTCAAGAACCCTGCCTCCGCCGAATTTCGGCGCCGACTGCCCTCCAACTACCTCTACCTGATCTGTATTGTGGTGGAGTATCCTGCCATATTCCTTGAGGTAATACCTGCTCAGTCCCCTGCTCACGGCTTCTGCAATTCCATCGCAAACGCTGTCAGGGTGGCCAACGCCTTTCCTTTCAACAAGTTCTACTTCCCTCTGGTAAACCGGTGTCTGGTTCAATTCCTCAATTGAAATGTTCCTGTCAGTTCCCTGATTTTGCTTGACTACAGTTGTTTCCATTGATTTATCCTCTGCTGATGCCATATATAAATTATATTAAACATTTTGTCAGCGACACGGATAAATTACCCTCATTCTACTATTATTACTTAGCGTAATATTTTATTGCGCTGCAGCCAAAACGTTTTATCACTTTTTCCCTTATGTCTACAGGATGAGAGCACTTGTCAGCGTCAGTGATAAATCAGGGCTGGTCGAGTTTATAAGGGAATGCGGAAGTTCCATAAGCGAAATATATGCCACAGGTAGCACGGGTGATCATCTCAGGAGAAATGGAATCAAGGCAAGGAGCACTTCAGAGTTGACCGGGTTTGACGAACTTCTTGGAGGAAGGGTGAAAACTCTTCATCCAAAAATCTTTGCAGGCATACTTGCCGATGGCGAAGCTCGGTCAAGGGAGGACAGGGATTACCCGGACTTCGACATGGTCGTCTGTAACTTCTATCCCTTCAGGCAGATCTCCGGCGGAAATAACATCGAGGTAATGGCAGAAAACATCGACATTGGTGGCGTCTCCCTCGTCAGGGCAGCGGCAAAAAACTACCGGAACGTAATAGTACTCTCGGATCCATCAGATTACGGGGTAGTCGCAGATTCACTGAGGAACGATAAGAAGATGCCGGAAAAGATCCGGGAAGAACTTGCCCTGAAATCTTTCCAGCGGGTGTCAGATTATGACATCCTGATCTACAACTCCTTGTTCAGGGTCATTGACGGAGGAATTTCTCAGAGCTTGCTTATCAGCGGGAGCAATGGGGAGAAGCTCAGATACGGGGAAAACCCGGACCAGCGGGGGTATCTGTACTCAGATGGTTCTGTATTTGGAGTTGCAAACTGCAGAAAATTGGGGGGAAAAGAGCTATCCTACAATAACCTCATGGATTCGGATTCAGCATTCGCTGCAGTCATGGAGTTCGAGAAACCGGCCTGCGTCATAGTGAAGCATAATACCCCATGCGGAGCGGCAGTCGGCAAAGATCTTCTGGAAGCATATACGAATGCCCTGGACACAGATAGGGAGTCTGCATACGGATCTGTTATAGCTTTCAACGGGGAGGTTGATGAAGAAACTGCTTCTGCCCTTTCACAACTGTTTGTGGAAGTGCTGGTTGCACCTTCTTACCGTGACGGAGCCATCGAAATAATGAAGAAAAAAAAGAACCTGAGAATACTGGAAATAAAGCCCGAAAATGGCAGAGGACTGAGGATCAGATCAATATCCGGGGGTTATCTCCTCCAGGATGAGTTGACTTCTCATTTCGGGAAACTGGAATTGAAGACGGCAGGACATGCCTCGCCGGAACAGATGGATGACCTGGATTTTGCTTGGAAGGTAGTAACACACTGCAGAAGCAACGCAATAGTCCTGGCCAGGAACGGTGCCACTGTTGCCATTGGCGCCGGTCAGACGTCCAGGGTGGAAGCACTGAGGATTGCCATAGCCAAGGGTGGAAATAAATGCGAGAACTCTGTGCTTGCTTCCGACGCCTTCTTCCCATTCTCCGACAGTGTGGAACTCGCCGGTGAAAACGGCATAGCAGCAATAATCCAGCCAGGAGGATCCATAAGAGACAGTGAGGTCGTGGCCATGGCAGAACAGAAGGGTATTCCAATGTATTTTACTGGAAAAAGGGTATTTCTGCACTGATTTTAGAATGGAAACTCCGGGAGTTTCTCGACCTTCTTTCCGATATCCTCAATTTTCAGTCCGTTCATGCTTCTTATCCAGTGCCTGTACAGGCACTTCCCTTTTATTGATGAATTTTTCCACATAGTAATTTCATCTGCATAGACGTTCTTTGCTGAGGTGTCGTTCTTCATATGGAGTATGATCGCATAAACGTCCTCTGCGGCCGCACCTCTTGAAAAGACCACCTGGTCACCATATATTGGTCCTGTGACCGAGCAGTTCCTTCCAAGCATGATCATATTTGCCTTTGCGCCTTTTATGGTTTGCAGAACCTTGCCAGCTTCTATATTCATCCTGCACAGCACCTTTCTGGCATGAATTTCGCCTCCCGCCTCAAGTGTATTGCACTCTATGTCACCGTCGACACTGACAAGCTCCCCTGCCCTGATGTCTCCAGTAGCTGATATATCGCCGGAAGACTTGATGGAATCTGTCACTATTATCTCATTTGCACTCATGTCTGAACATTCCAGTGACCTTCCCGTTTTCAGTTCGTCGACTTCAACCAATCCCTTGGCAAGCATATTTCCTCCGATATTCATTGTGTCGCATTTCACACTGTTGAATTCGGCATTCTTTCCGGTCGTGATAAGTGAGCCGTCTATATGCCCTGTGCTTTCCAGATTCCCATCAACGCTTGCGGAGTCAAAAGTTCCACCCGTAATCTTTGCACCAATTCCGATCCTCAGGTTCCTGCAGTCGACGTGATCCAATTCGACCGAGTCTGCCTGTATATCCTCGCACTTGAGATCGCTACCTTTGATCATTCCTCCAACAGAGACGGTCCGGCATTCCATCCTATGGCCAAATATGATATCATTTCCAGCAATGGCTTTCTCACATGATATTGAATCCGCCTCAACGGTTCTGTCAGCGTCCAGGTTCCTCGCTTTTATGTTTCCCTTGACGGAAAGTGTGCTCCTGGATGCAGTTATTCCTTCCATTGCCTCAAGGTTCCCTGCCACCTCCAGGTCTGCCTTCAAAGTGGCTTTGTGGCAGACTATACTTCCGGGAACCTGACTCCTGGCTTCAACCAGTAGATCGCCCTTTACGGTGAGGGAAAGCACAGATGGTGCTATTTTCCCGCCCTTGAGATAGAGATTTCCCTCTACGACCTGCCTCTCATAGACCTCTCCGTTCGAGAGAATAATGTCGCCTGATTGCCTGAACATCTACATGGAGAAAAAAATCGCGCTAATAAATAATCGCTCTTTCTGACATCCCCCCACGAATGAATTCGTGTGGTTCCTTTCGGAACAAAGGTTCCTGCTTCACAGAGTGACAACTCGTAGACCTCCTTTTGAGAGTTCCGCCGCCGTAGCACTTTCCACAGGCGTTAATTC